>JANSXW010000011.1 GCA_024742755.1 bacterium
ATGAACCCCGCTGAAATGCGGGGCAGGCTCTGGCGTCATCTTTTTTAGCTTATTTGACCCGCCAAACGCGCTAAAAAAGATTTAGCCAGAACCACAATTCCTTGATTTTCATGACGAACCCGCTCCAAACATAGTCTAAAAGCCAGTAATTTAGATGTCAGAGCCCCGGCAGCCATTTGGTGCCGGGGCTCTGTACTTTCAGCAGGCTGCTATTTTCGGAGCTGTGCAGCTATTTTGACAGGATCATGCAGCGTACGGTGAACCGGGCATTTCTTAGCAATTTCAAGCATCCGTGCCCTTTGGTCTTCAGAGAGGGGGCCGTTGAGTTCAAGGGTAAGCTCAAAATGGTCGATCTTGCTGTCCGGCTGATCAGGTTGCAGGCAATCTTCGGCATGGTTCTTACTGTGCTCGAGGTGGACAATTACTTCTTCCAGGGGCCATTTTTTTCGCTTGGCATACATGCGCAGCGTCATTGCCGTACAGGCACCCAAGCCTGCCGAAAGAGAAACCCCTTCTGCATTTTTAAAAGTCAGTTTTTGCGGAGACATCGTGAACTGTTTTTAAGGTCGTTGGTCAGTAAGTAGTCCGGGGACAGGGAAATTAGCGCATCCCTGCCTTCACCCAAACGGCGTGCGGCCAATCCGGTGCAGCCCGCTAAAGGTAAGGTGTTCTGCTTGCGGATAGTGTAGCCGGGGCGATGTTTCAGATGAAAACCATTGTATCTGCCGGGGAATGTGTTATCATTTCGTTACAGACGAAATACAAGTAAGCCTGCTGACGCTAATATTGATACCTTTATCTGTTTACAGCAACCGAACTATGATCATTGTTCAGCATCGAACGCAATAAAAATGCACGCCTCTAACGGTCGGAAAATAGGATGGGTAAGTGCCGCGGCAATCGTCGTGGCCAATATGATCGGGACTGGGGTGTTCACCAGCCTTGGGCTGCAAATCGAAAAGATCGATAGTGTATGGTCGGTTCTTTTGCTATGGGTACTGGGGGGGCTGATCGCCCTGATGGGGGCTTTTAGTTATGCTGAATTAGGGACCCGGCTGCCTAAGTCGGGCGGGGAGTATAATTTCCTTTACCATATTTACCACCCGTTTTTAGGCTATTTGGCCGGGTGGGTGTCGCTTACGGTAGGCTTTGCCGCTTCGGTAGCTCTGGCCGCTATGGCGATGGGGCAGTATGCCCAGGATTTCCTGCCGGTCAACCCTAAATTCCTGGCGGTAGGCGTGATTGTGCTGATCTCCATGACGCACTCCTTCAGTATCCGGCAGAGCAGTAATTTTCAGAATGGGGCCACGGCAGTGAAGCTGCTCCTGATGCTGGGTTTTATAGTGGCCTGCTTTGTATTGCCCGCGCCGGAAGGCACCGCCCTTTCCAAGGCTCCCTTTGAGCTGGAAATAGGTACCTCTGCCTTTATGGTCGGGCTGGTTTATGTGACCTATTCGTTCTCTGGCTGGAATGCAGCCGCTTATATCGTAGAAGAAATCCGGGCGCCTGCCGTCAATCTTCCCAAAGCGCTTATCCTCGGTACGCTGGTTGTGAGCCTGCTCTACGTGCTGTTGCAGGCCGGTTTCCTGTACCAGGCTTCCATTCAGCAACTCGATGGGCAGATCGAGGTTGGGAAAATCGTAGCGCACATCCTCTTTGGCTCCACAGGCGGACAATTGATATCCTTGTTCATATCCTTGTTTTTGATTTCGAGCATCAGTGCAAACATCTGGGTGGGCCCCAGAGTAGTGCGTGCTATGGCGGATGATTTTTCCATCTGGCGCTTTTTCGCAAAGGATAATGCGAGTGGGGTGCCGGTCCGAGCGGTTTGGATGCAGGCCATCATCAGCCTGTTTATGGTATTGACGAGCCCCTTTGACCGGGTTTTCCTGTACAGTGGTTTTGTGCTGCAGCTATTTACGACGCTGGCTGTAGCCGGATTGCTATGGATGCGCTGGCGTGATGGAAAGGCGGGGTACAACAGCCCCGGCTATCCCTGGGTGCAAATCATCTTTTTGGCCATCAGCCTATGGATCATAGCGGTGCTGATTTATGACCAACCCGGGGAAAGCCTGATGGGCGCTGCCAACCTTTTGGTTGGGGCGGTCTCTTATTGGTGGAGCCGGCGCTACCGGGCCACCTGATCTTTGTGCTCAGCGGTTACGGCTACCGGGCTCAGAATCCGGTTTAAGAATTGAATGGTGATTAGATAGGTAGGTTTGACGCCATCCGCACCAAGGCTGCCCGAAGCCAGGGTTTGCCCGGAGATCAAAGGGTTGTCCGAAGCGTAGTAGGCATACCGCAAAGAAACTTCCTCATTGATGCTTTTTCGGATTTTCGAGGCCGCCTGTATCGCTTTCTGGTAATGAGCGCCTTCCATTTCCAGCCCGGCAGCTTGCCAGGATGACTTTAGAAAGTACCGCAGGATGTCCCGGTTTTGGAGCGATGTGCCCATCACCGTGATCATCGGGCCGGAAAAGACGCGTAACCCTTTGCCCTGGAAGTCGTCCGGGCTTAGCTCGTTTTCAATAGGGTAGTTGTCAGCCGTCCCCTCAAAAACGTGGGCATCGGGGATCATAATGTCTCCCTTGCCACCTTCCAGAATGCCGGCCTTCCCCATAATGGCAATGGACTGTACATTGAGTGGGATATCCTCGCCATTTTCCTGCTCGAAGGGCTTCAGGAGCTCGTCCATGGTTTCATAGGCCTGCTCCCCAAACGCATAGTCCATCACCAGGATAACCGGCTGCTCGTTGGCGATGTGTGACTCGTCTTTTTTTAATTCAGCGGGCAGGCTGGAAAGGTTGAGCTGGGCCGTATCAATAATTTGTACGGATATGTTGGTGCCACTGGTATCATCAATCTGCACCATGCCATTGCGTGCGGCATATTTCTGTACGCGCTGGCGCATTTCTTCGTTGACTGGTTCGCTCAGCTCCCGGGCAAGGTCCTCAATCTCGTTTTTCGTGCGCAATGCCGCCTTGGCATAAAGGGTGTTCATCACACTATGCAGGTTGGCGCTGATGATGTGTAGCGGGCGGTTGAGAAGGTTGCGCTCCAATAGGGCTGACTTGACGTTTCGGGCCCAAAGGTCTCCGTAGTAGTGGTGCCCGATCTTTTCGCGAAGGGCAGAGGAGAAGCTGATTTCCCGGTCGCCTTCCTCCATGGCTTCTTCAGTGGCGAGCTTACCCAGCCAGTAAGTGATGTGGAAGACGCTGTTGACATCAGAAGCTCTGGAAAACCGCTGGCAGGCATCCACCGTCTCCTCGTAGGTGCGGCCAAGCAGGGTGCTGAGGTAGGTGTAGGCAATTTCCTTATTGTACTCTTCCCCTTTTTCTTCCATAGCCACGATTTTCTCCAGCATCTCCCATTCGCGCCGTTTGCGCTGCTTATGGTCTTCGCTGTTGCGCCTGATTTTTTCAGCTTCAATATACATGAAGGTCAGATGCGTGAGGATATCATAGATATCGCTTCGCCCTCGGGTCATCTCGATGTACATCTGTGCTTCGTCAATCCGGTAGCTGTTGCGGCGGCGCTTGCTGGGGACAATGGGCTCGAAGTTGCTATCTTCAAACCCCTCCCGGGAAATGAGCTTGATGTACCGGCATTCCTCAATGCCTCTGGGCAATCGTTGAAAGACATACAGCAGCCCGTCGAGTTCCACCCGCTCTGGGTCATTGATGGAGCCGTAAATTTCCGGGCGCAGCTGGGTAAGGGCTTCAATAATGGCTTCGCCGGAAACGCCCAGGGGTTTATAATTTCCCCGGATGAAGAGGTGGCGCATGGCAATGTAGAGCCGTTGGATAGCGGCCCGTGATTCCTGGGCTCTGGAACGCTGATTAGGTTTTAGTGGCATATACGCTGTTTTGATGGAAAGAAACAGTATGAGTTTTTGATTGGTTCAGTGCCCGTTATTCTTTGATGAATTGCAGGCTTACCCTTCGGGCTGCTGTTTCGTTTCCGGGTTGGGGGGTGATGAGGTAAATACCGTAGTTGACCCGGCTTTTGCTTACACCCCAGGATAAGAGGTAGTTATAGGCTTGCTCTGTACGGTTTCTGGCAACTTCCAAACCTTCTGATCCTGTTGCAACCCCCTGTAACAGCAGCAGTTGGCCGGGTTGCGCTATCAGTTGGCTGGCGATATCGCGCAGGTATTGCTGCTGAGTTGGGCTGAGTTGGGTAACGCCTTCAGAAAAGTAAAGGCTTTCGAGGTCATAAAGCTCAGGAGGGGAGAGCGCTGGGCATCCAAAATGGGCTCGGGTGCCTGCAATTTTGGGGCATTGGTCGTGCTCATCGGTAATGCCATCGTGGTCAATATCTTCCGGTGGGCACCCTGCTCTGGAGGAGGGCCCGGGGCGTTCAGGGCACTTGTCTTCTTCGTCCGGCACCCCATCGGCATCCGTATCGGTATTCGGGCATCCGGCCTGCTGTGGCGGCCCGGGGCGGTAGGGGCACTGATCGATGAAATCCGGTACGCCATCTGTATCGCTATCAGGGCACCCGTCGAGATAACCGGATTGATTGGGGCAGGCATCATCGGGGTCTGGTATGCCGTCCTTATCGGTGTCAGGGCATCCCTGAAATCTGGAACTTCCAAATTGGTCCGGGCAACGGTCTGTTTCGTCCGGTACGCCATCCCCGTCACTGTCCGTTTCGCCCCAGGTGTAGGTCAGGGATAAGGTCGTGGTTAAGTACCAATCGCTAAATTCCGGATTGGCAGCCTGGCTCACGCCATCCAGATAGTCTGAAAAGCTGGCGCGCAGGTTCGCTTCTGCGCCTATTTGCCAATGGTCATTTATGGCAAAAGTAAGCCCCAGGAACCCAGGGATAACCCACTGCGGGCTCCCTTTGTCAGCTCGGATGTCAGCCTCTGCACCGGGTGGTAGGTTGCCTTCGGGCCGGTTTTTCAGGAAATCCACTCTGGGCTCAAAAAAGGTTAGCCCCACGCCCAGCCCCAGGTAGGGAGACCATCTTGAAGTATGGTACTCATGCTGTAGGAAGTGCCATTCCAGTAAGGTGCTGCCTTCTGTAAAGAGGGTCCGGAATGCGATCCCTCTGTTACTCCTGTCATCGCCTACCAAGTCGCCTGAGAGGCCTTGCAGCCTGAGCGCGAAATGGGGTTGGAACTGGTAACGCAGCTGCCCGCCGGCAACCACCCCCATTTTGTCAAAGTCGCCAAACCTGGAGCCGGATAAATCTCCCTGAAGGACGGTCGTCCCTGTAATTCCTCCTATAGCCCAGCGTTGTTGCCCCAATGCGAGATGAGCCAGCAGGAGGAATGCTCCAAGAAAAAAAGGGTACTTCATGCTTAGTGGTAGTTTGGGTATTGGGACAGGAGGGAAGATAAGGGTATTATCAGTAAGGGTAAAGTCGGGGCAAAAAAAAAGCTGGCCCCAAGGGGGCCAGCTAATCAAATGTCTAAGTTTCCAGGTTTAAACAGTCTATTCTTAATTATTTTGGAACCGAAAAGGGTAAAAACAGTGGGGTAGGTTCCAAAAAAGGTATCAGATTTCCCAGAAAGTACTCTCCGGATTTTGCCGGAGAGTATTTTAAACAAGAAGCGTGTAAAACTAAGTTAATTCGGATCCGACTCAAAAAAAGGAGCTGGCTTCCCAGCCCCCCTTATTATGAGAATCGGATAGTCTCTCAAAGCTCTCTTTTGTATATTTTCAGGTGCTCGTTTGCACCTTTAGTGTTTCATCGTGTTGCCTGGACCTTCATTACCTGTACGCCCTTATCCGTTTTAACCTTCAGCAGGTAAAGCCCTGCGGGAAGTGCGTTGGCGTTAAGCTGCCCGTTGCGTGCATTGGGTGCACAGCTGCTGACGAGCCGCCCGGTTTGGTCAAATAGTTCCATTTGCTCGATCATTCCCGCCTGATCACTGCGAAGCTGTGCGTGCAGCACACCTGTATTAACCGGATTAGGGAAGACCATAACGGCATTCAGTGGAAGCAGTTGTTCGTCTGTGCTGACAGGCTTGCCGACCAGATTAAGGGTTATACCCTGACTGGAAACATATCCGGACCGCTTGAATCCACTATTGAGAATGACCGGGATGTCGATATTTACTGTTTGCAGGCCAAAGATTACCTCTTCCACCACAATACTGAATTCAGCTATTGCTCCCGTTCCTACCACATAGTCACCAGGGCTACCCATGTAAAGCGCCACATCCGAGTAGCCCAGGTTTTCATGGTGATAAATAAAGGCTTTTACGCCCTGCTCCGCTTCCATCAGCCACTCATTGCCATCTACATCGAAGTTGAGCTCTATAGCCGGATCACCACCGGGTGTTTCGGCTATCAGGGATAGACCATAATTGAGCTGAAAGCCCATGTAGCCAAGCTCTATGTCCTGAGTTTCCTGAGTGGCAAGATTGAAGGGTATGACAGCCAGTTCTCCGGGCGTGACATCAATAGATGCACTGTCACCGAGTACAAGTTGACTGCCAATACTGGATTCGCCAGTTTGGAACGGATCAGGTTGATAGGGACCATCAACTGCACTGTAATAGTTGCTTTCAATAACCAGCAAGTCTGCATCGTCCACCTTCCCGTCGCCATTGCAATCCGCATAGGCAAAGCTGCGTTCTGTGCCGGGATAAGTACCTGACCAGTCTGTTAAATCAATGTCCTGCCCCTCAAACGCTGTGGTCGCATTGGGGCGGGGGGCACCTTCTGAGCCACGGGCATAAGCCCAGAACAAAACATCCTGATGATCCACAAAACCATTACCAGAAACGTCTCCGGGGTACAGCTGCTGACCTTGGACTGGCAGGAATGCCAGGAGGGAGCAGACAACGCCCAGGACTGTTTTGATATGTGCTTTTGGAAACTTCAAAGGATTCTGTTTTTTCTTTACAACTACAAATATAGAGTGGGGAAAACCGGTTGACAAGTACATTTTTTGCTATTTTTCAGCTATATTCAAGCTGCAAATGATTAATTAGTTTTTGGGAAGATGTCTAAAGTGCTGTCAATGAGTTTTTTAAATCGTAAATATTATGATTTTTTGTTATCTAAAAGGGCGGGTTTTTTGGCTGTTTTGTTGAATAAGAAGGGTGTGTAAACAAAAATAAAAAAAAGATTGCTGTTGTGTATACCAGTAAGTTAGGACAATTGCTTTTAACATTCAATACATCAGACTGGAAAAGGTTCCTCACCTTTATAGAGTCTCCGTATTTCAATACCAATACGGATGTGATCAGGCTTGGGCAGTGTATTTATCAGCTTCGGGATCGTGAATCCATTACCAAAGCTGAAGTATACAAGCATTGCTTCCCCGGGCAGTCATTCGACACGCAGCGGATGGGCACGCTCATGAATTACCTGCTTAAGCTGGCCGAGCAGTTTTTATCGGTGGAAAAGTTTCTGAAGGATGATTTTGAATCGGTGAAAGATCAGCTATGGGAGTTGTCTGACCGCAAGCTTTCCAAACACTACGATTTCCTGCTCCGCAAGCTTGAAAAGCAGCTTGGAGGGGGCGGCAATAAAATTTCTGCAGTGCACCTGTCCAGGCAATTCCGGCTGGCGGAGGTGAAAATGTTCCACTTTTCCAATCAGAAGGTACGCCGGGGGGACCCTATCATGCAGGAGGTTTATCAAAAGCTGAACCTCTATTATTACACGAGGGTGTTGCAGTACTCCTGTGCCCTGATCAGCTGGCAACTGGTTGTCAACGGCAAATTTGAGCTGTCTAAAGTGACGACCAACCTGATTGAGGATTTATATAAAGATCCGCCCGGGTACCCCCTGATCCTGATTTACCTGAGCATTTATAAAGCCATCGTCACAGGGGAGGAGGAAAACGGGCTGCACTTCCAGAACTTGCTGGCTTATCTGGAAAAGTACGAGCAGCGTATCGAGCACGATGAAATTAAAGAGATTTACCTGTATGCAATTAACTTCTGTGCAAGGAAAATCCGGAAAGGGGAAAACAGCTATTCTACCATCGTACTAAACCTCTATGACGAAGGCATCCGGCATAAATACCTTCATACGAATGGCTACCTGTCGCACTGGACTTACACCAATGTGGTGAAAATGGGGCTGTTGCAGCAACGCTACGATTGGGTGGAGGAGTTCATCAACCGGTATAAAGAGGAGCTGCAGCCAGAGTTTTATGAAGATGCCTTCCACTTTAACCTGGCCGAGTTGTACTTCACAAAGGGCTTGTACAATGAAGTGCTGGATCACATTCAGCACCTGTCGTTTTCAGACCCTTACTACAATCTGGGGGCAAGGATGATCATGATCAAGACCTTCTACGAACTCAACGAGGAGGAATCCCTGCTGGCCCGGTTGGCCTCTTTTACCATCTATTTGAAAAGGGATACCAACCTTTCCAGCACTTACCAGCAAACCTGCCTCAATTTCTGTAAACTCCTGCACCAAATCCTGAAGGTCAATTCAGACCAGAAAAAGGAAAAGCTGATCCGGGAGATAGAGCAGACCAAACCATTGGCGGAACGCAACTGGCTGTTAACGACGCTCCGGGCGCAAAAGATCAACCCCATGTCTAGATATTAGTATAGGCATACTGGACTTTTTCCAGGCGCAGCTTCAGTTGTTCCAGGGCTTCGCGCACTTCCTCCAGGTTGCGGGTCACCACCTCGCTGTGGTCCTTGTGCACGAAGAGGTTGTCCTGCAGGTGGTTGAGCTCATCCGGTGCCTGAGACTGTATTTTCTCCTCCTGTTGGGTGATGTAGGCCATTAGCCTTTGGTGGCGCTCGTCCCAGTGCTGCTGCACTATGTGATGCGGTTTTTTGGTAATCACCTCGGTCCGCTCCGCCTTGCGTGTACGCAAGGGGTAAGCATAGCGCTCAGAGTTGTAGAAGACTTCAACGGTAAATTGCTGGCTGCTTTTCTGGGCTTTCAGCCGGTTAACGAGGTTGAATTCGCGGTCGTAGAAGTTGGTCACTTGCGGATGGTCGAGTTGCAGTTGGTTGAACTGCTTCACGCTGAGGAGCACGCCATCGAATTTGTCGTCTTCCTTAACGAGCTCGTAGTACTCATCTTTGATCGGCTGCAGTTGCGCTTCGGTAACGGTATGGCGCACCCGGATTTCCCGGTCGACATCTTCCTCGAAATCCTGAGTTTCCCGCTTGATCATCTGCAGGTTAACGGCCATTGTGTAGCCGTGGCGGCGGATAGACTCCGTTACGATTTCCCGGATTTTATCGGTCTGCCCGGGCTGGCTCCAAAGGCAGTGCACCATCAGAAAGCAATCCATCAGGTCAACCTTGTTGCGGCCATTGAGAAAGGCGGACGTCCGCAGCAGGCGAACAATCTTCTTCCAGCGCCGGTCGTGCACATCGATCAGGCGGTCAGCGCCGGCAGACCTGGCATTGTGCTCCTCAATTTTGATTTTTACGACTTGTATGGTGTTGAGGACCTCTGCGGGGACCTCTATGGCATCAATTTTTCTGCTCCATTCTTCCAGTTCGCTTACAGTGAGCTTTACCTCTGACGGCACATCATCCTCATACACATCTTTCGTGTCGGTGATCATGTTCAGGAAGTTCTTAAATTGCCGGATGTTGCTCATTTCCAGCCTGATGAGAAAGCGGTCCCAGATGGGGTCAAGGCTGCTGTTGCCCGGAGGCAGTTCATTGGAGGCCGTGATGATGCCGCGGATGTCTACCTTGTAGTCTTCGCCCCCATTGCGGTAGATTTTCTCGTTGAGAATGGTGAGCAGGGCATTCTGAATTGCCGGCCCGGCTTTCCAAATTTCGTCCAGGAAGACAATATTGGCGCTGGGCAGGTAATTTTTGGTTTGGCGCTCGTACCGGTCTTCTTCCTTTAGTTTTTTAATGGACACGGGGCCAAAAATCTCGTCAGGCGTGCTAAACTTGCTCATGAGGTACTCAAAGCTCGTGCCATCACGGAAGGCGTACTTGAGCCTGCGGGCAATGAGGCTTTTGCCAACGCCCGGAGGGCCGAGCAAAAAGATGCTCTCTCCCGCTACCGCACTTAGCAGGGCAAGTTTGATGGACTGCTCGCGCTCGTACAGCCCGTTGCAGAGCCCTTTGAGCAATTGCGCTGTTTTCTGTCGCACAGGTGTATTGGTAAGCGTAGTTGGCATGCGCTGCGTTCGAGTTTTTGAGATTAGTTTCTGACGCCGTCTTCCTCGATGTAGTTCTTGCGGATGTGCTCGTCAAGGGTCGCTTCCCGGACGTGGAGTACCACACCGGAAAAATGGAGCGTACGGCCAGCCATCTCATGATTGAAATCTACCTTCACTTTCTCCGCTGTCCAGGATAGGATTTTCCCGTTATGCGCATCGCCCAGGTCGTCCGTCAGGGTGACATAGTTGCCGGCAATAAGGACGTTGTCGCCCAGCCCCTGAAATGCAGACCGCGGCACCTCAATGATATTGCCTTCTTCCACCGGGCCGTAGGCTTCTTCCGGCGTGAGCGTGAATTCGAAGCTTTCGCCTTCTTCAAGCCCTCTGAGTTGTTCCTCAAAGGCAGGAAGCAGCTTTCCGCTCCCGAAGTAAAACTTGAACGGCCAGTTGGGGTCCATGCGTTCCAGCAAAGGGCCTTTGGCATGCCCTTCCCGCAAATCGTAGGCGATAGTGATGATATTCTGGTCTTCTACAAGCATAAGGTAGCTTTTGCAAATTGTACCTTTTAAACTGGAAAGTGGCGGAATTGTTTTGAGCCCGGCCGCTCGCTCCAGTCCTCCCGCTTCCGGCAGAGCCGCAGGCGCCCGGAGGGCTTAATTCATGGAATAATGCCGGAGGAAGGCTGCCAGCCTTTCAAACTTGGCCAGGGTGGGGGCAGGGGCAAAAAAGTGGCCTTCCAAAGCTGTGGTATAAGCTTGCACGATGTCTTCAAAGTCAGGCCGGTGGGTTAACCTGGCCAGCACGATGCCCCGAAAACAACGGTTGATTTGATTGTGGACCAGTGCCAGTGGCTGGGCAGGCGCTTCATTGAAGAGCTGATCAAGTGCAGCAAGGGTGCTGTAGGCTTCAAAAAATGGCAAGCCAGCCTCTTCCAGTTGAGTGCCGAACAGCTGCGCCGCCGCTTCCTGGTCCTTCTCATCCTTGACGTTGAGCCGCTGGAAACGCTGATCGTAGAGCCGGGCCATTGGAGTGACGAGGGTCATACTGTCTGGCTGAAATCCCGGCAGCCCATTGGTGAAAGGGAAAGCCAGGTTCTCCACATCATCAAGGCGCAGCCCCACATGTGCCTCCATAATACTGCCCGAACTGGCCGGGCTGGAAGACAAAATCAGGCAGCTAAACCCATTCTTTGAGCTCCGCCTGAACTGATGCAGCCTGGGCAGCCAGTCAAAGCCGTGCTTTTTTAACTTGTGGGCGAGTGCATCAACGACACCCTGCTCCTGTAGAGATGTGGAACGCTCCATTCAGATTGAATATATCCTTTATAAATGATGGTACCAATTTGGTGGGCATACTCCTAAACGCCATACCAGGCAAAAGGTTTCAGAAAAGAAATGGCTGCACGCAGGGTGCAACCACAGCGCACCAATCAGGCCGGACAATTTTCACGGGCAGCACCCGCCTTTAAAAAAACTTTAACCCCGGTGGCCTTGTTAGGCGGTCAATAAACGGCGTAATTTGCCCGTTTAAAGACAAAACCATAAGACACACATACATGAAGAAATTGCTCTTTTCCGCTGCATTCCTGGCTTATCTCCTGCCGGCTTTCGCCCAGGACAATACGGTAAGTAGTGCCGGGGACTCTGACCCGCGCGCCAAAGCCATTCTGGATGAAATCCGTCAGCGCTTCGAAAGCCTGGAGTCTCTGGGAGCCGATTTTACACTCGATATTACGTTCCCGGAGGAGCCTACCGAATCCCAAAAAGGAAAAATCGCTAAGCAAGGGGATAAATTCCGCATGAGCATGGCGAGTCAAACCGTCATTTCTGATGGGGAGACACTGTGGATGATTTTCGACCACAACAAGGAGGTTCAAATCAACAATATGCCCGATGAGGCTGAGATGGGGGGCATGGTCCTTTCACCGGAGTCCCTGCTCAATTTCTACGATCATGGCGATTTTGCCTACTTTATTACCGGGGAAGCCCGGGAAGCGGGCCAGGTCGTTCAGCAGATCGAGTTCAAGCCCATGGACCGCAATGCAGAGTATACCAAGCTGCGCATGAATGTCAGCAAAGCAAGCAAGGATGTGGTCAGCGTGATGGCATTTGGCCGGGATGGCTCCCGTTACAAGCTTAGCCTGGACAGCCTGGTTCCGAACAAGCGCTTTCCCGCCGGCCACTTTACCTTTAATAAATCGGATTATCCCGACTACTATGTTGAGGATTTAAGAGAGTAAGAAAATTCGCATAGTTATATCTTGAAAGGGTGCGGCACAGGCTGTGCCCTTTCTGATTTGTGCTACCTTTGCAGGAAATTCTTTTACGTATGGGGTTCAAGTCCTTCCTTCTCAAGCCATTTGCGAAAAAAATCGCCCGCGACATCGACCGCTGGTCTGCGGATGCCGTAGGTGCTCAGCGCAAGGTCTACCAACAACTGCTCGCCAAAGGGCAGCATACGCGTTTTGGCCGCGACCATCAACTGAAGGCAGAGATGTCTTATGAGGCTTTTCGGGATCAGGTGCCGGTACGGGACTACGAAGCGCTAAAACCCTATGTGGAACGCATCAAAAAGGGGGAAAAGGACGTACTATGGCCGGGCTTGCCTAAGTATTTTGCCAAAACCTCCGGCACGACTTCCGGCGTCAAGTACATTCCGCTGACCAGGGATAGCATGCCCAACCACTTCGGGTCTGCCCGCAATGCCCTGTTCAACTACTACGCCCGCACCGGCAATGGCCGTTTCCTGGATGGCAAAATGATTTTTCTGTCCGGCAGCCCGGAGTTGGAAGAGGTGGGTGGCATACCTACCGGCCGGCTTTCCGGCATCGTCAATCATGAAGTGCCCGGTTGGCTGCGCACCAATCAACTGCCGAGCTATAAGACGAACTGTATAGAGGAGTGGGAGGAAAAACTCGAGCGGATCATCGACGAAACGATGCAGGCAGATATGCGCCTCATCAGCGGTATCCCGCCATGGGTGCAGATGTACTACGAGCGCTTGCTGGAGCGCACGGGCAAGCGCACCGTGAAGGAGGTTTTTCCCAACTACTCCATGTTTGTTTACGGTGGCGTCAATTTTGAGCCTTACCGGGCGGCCCTGGAGAACCTGGTTGGTGAGCGCATAGACAGCGTGGAGACTTACCCGGCATCCGAGGGCTTTATCGCTTTCCAGGATTCGCAAACAGAGCCCGGGCTTTTGCTCAATGCCTACTCCGGTATTTTCTTTGAATTTATCCCGTTGGATGAAATCCATAACGACCATCCACGCCGCCTTTGGCTGGACGAGGTGGAGATCGGCGTCAACTACGTACTCCTCATTAATAATAATGCCGGGCTGTGGGGGTACAATATTGGCGATACCGTACAGTTCGTTTCCAAAGACCCATACCGCCTTGTGGTTTCCGGCCGGGTGAAGCATTACATCTCGGCATTCGGGGAGCATGTCATCGGCAAGGAAGTGGAAGAAGCCATGAATGCGGCGGCTGCCCGGCATAAGGTGCGGGTGGTAGAATACACCGTGGCCCCGCAGGTGAGCCCGCCGGAGGGTGGGACCCCTTACCATGAGTGGTTCGTGGAGTTCCAGGAAGCACCGCAAGACCCGGAGCAGTTTGCTGCCGACCTGGACCGGGAAATGGTGCAACAGAATATCTATTACCAGGACCTGATCGACGGGAACATCCTCCGGCCGCTCAAAATTCAGGTCATGCAAAAGGATGCCTTTCGCAATTACATGAAAACGCAGGGTAAGCTGGGCGGGCAGAACAAAGTCCCCCGGTTGAGCAATGACCGCAAGATTGCAGACCTGCTGTCGCCCTGGAAGGCATAGCATTAAGGAAAAAGTTGTACATTGCCCGCTGCTGCCGGCTGCTCTGTCGCGGCTGCCGGGTACGCCCGGCAGGTGAGGAAAGTCCGGACAACGTAGAGCGCCACGCCACCTAACGGGTGGGCTCCGGCTTACGCCGGGGACAGAAAGTGCCACAGAAAGCTATACCGCCTATGTCGTAGCTGTTGGCAGGTGGGCAAGCCCGCCTTCGCCGAGGCTTCGGCGGGCAAGGGTGAAAACGTGCGGTAAGAGCGCACGCTCTGCTTTGGCAACAAAGCGGAGGGGTAAACCTCGTGGGTTGAAATGTCACGTACATCCCGATCGGGCATACGCCCGGCTGAGTTGCTCGCTCAGCTCACTCCGGTGATTCGGGAGGGGTAGGCAGCTTGACCCTGCTCGTGAGGGCAGGGCTAGATAAATGGCAGAGGTTCCGGTACGACCGGGATACAGAATCCGGCTTACAAGCTTGCAGCAAAAACAAAAAGCCCGGTACTCCATGTGAAGTGCCGGGCTTTCCTTTTCTGTTTAGCCTTCCTGCTTATTCGAGCTCGCCCATTGAGCCAAAGTCAAACAGCAGGGAGAACCGAAGGGTGTTGTCCAACGGGTTCCGCTGATTGGTGGTCGGAACGAGGTAAGAGAAGTTCAGGCCAAAAATATTGTACTTCAGTCCCAACCCTACCGTCAGGTACTTGCGTCCACCTTTCTGAAGGTGTTCATTGAAATAACCTGCACGAACGGCAAACTGCTTATCGTACCAGTACTCCACACCAAAAGAATACATGAGTTCTGTGAGTTCTTCCTGAAAGCCATCAGGTGCATCTCCAAAAGAAGAAAATATACCGCTGATAGAAGATTGCTCCCGGTAGTCATCGATATCATTTTCGTTCAGGTCTTCACAGGCTTCTGCCTGACAGGGGGTAGGCACCATCAACTTATTGATATCAGTGGTTAGGGTCAGGGTGTTGTATTCGTCGAGTTCCATTGTGTAGGCGGCCCCTATGCCCATATTTGCCGGCAGGAAGTCCCGGACAACAGAATTTGTATAAGTAATGCGGGAACCAATATTAGTCAATGCAACCCCCAGTACCAATTCAGAATCTCCACGGTCGGTATCAATGTCTGTTTGATAAGTAAAGGCTACGTCAGCAGCCCCGGCAACGCCCGGCTCGATGGTTTCGCCACCTTCCACCTGCTGACCGGCAGCGAGGTTGGAGTAGATGAACTTACCCGTAAGGGAGGCAGAGAAGTTGTCTGTCAGTTTACGGGCATAGGCGGCAGAAACTTCAAATTCGTTCGGTTGGCCAATAGCCAGGGGTTCGCCGTTTTGGTCTGTAAACTGAATGCTGCCCAGGGAAAAATAACGCAGCCCAAAGCCGAGCGTCTGCAAATCATCCAGCTTGTAGAAGCCAGTCAGATAGGCGAGGTAGACATCATTCAGTCCCAGGTTTTGCAGCCAGGGCGTGTACGTTGCCGACATGGCGAAGGTCTCCTCCGCAAAGACCAGCTTGGAGGCATTAAAGTGGATGGCATTGGCATCCGGGGAGATAGCTATACCGGCATCGCCCATTGCACCGGAACGGGCATCTGCAACTATACGCAGGAATGGCACGGCAGAAACCACAGTATTCGTACAGGGGGTTCCATCCAGGTTCAGCAGCGGGCTGCTTGGGTCACTTGGGTCCTCACGGTAGCATTGAGCATTGACTTGAGTACCTGCTGCGATTACGATGAACGCTGTTAACAGCGCATTAATTAATATAAGTTTTTTCATGAGACGCTCACGGTTTTTCCAATTGATGTTGCAAATATACAAGTTTGTAGACTAGTAGGGGGTGTTTCCTGACAAGACCTTATCATGGGAGGATCGGGTCTCATTGAAATACATACTACAAACGGCGTACCAAAGGTTGCATTACAGGAGTTAAAAAAATTAACATATTGCAAATTACTTCAAAATCACGAGCTTCTCGAACTCGCTCTCGCCGGTGCGTGCCTGCAAGCCGGTGCCGAGTGCCCTTACCTTCACTTTGTACAGGTAAACGCCCCGGGCCAGCTGATCGCCAAAATCGTCCCGGCCATCCCACTCAATGCAGTCGTCCTGCCGCAAGGCACCATCGGTGACCATTGTTTGCTGCAGGGTTTTGACCAGTCGGCCGGCAACGGTATAGATTTGAATCAGCACATCGACTTCCTGATTGGCCAGATTGTGGTCAAACTGAAAGCAGGTGCGGTCGGTGAACGGGTTGGGGTAGTTGAGCACATGCTGCAGGGCTACTTCTCCTGAGCCGGCGACGACAAATTCCGTATAGCCTGTCGCGGAATTATTGGCCACATCCCATGCTTTGACCTCAATGCGGTGACGGCCCTCCGGCAGTTCGTTCATCGGGTAGCGAACTGTCCCCTTGGTGTAGTCATCGAGTTCTGACTCGTAGAAATCATTGAGGAGCAGCGCATTTTGGGTATCTTCATTCAGTACGCCTTCCAAGTCGTGGCCGATGCTGTTGCCCACCACGTTGATGCCGTTATCATCGCTAAGCTTCACCAGCAGGGTCGGTTTAGGGTCTACCACGCTGCCGAACACAAAGTCTTCTGTATTCATGTAGACTTCCACCTGTGGCCCCATGTCATCGGCTATGGCATTTGGGTCCGTCCCGCCGATCTGAATGGCTTCGTAAGACCCGGCGGCATCGAGCATCCGGCTTTCATCGGCCGCGTAGTAGCTGATTTTGCCGCTGCCCAGTTCGTAATTGATATCCTTGGGCACTACAAAGGTGAATTCGAACTGCCCGTTAGTGACCGATGCCCGGCCCCGGAAGATTACATTATTCTGAATGCGGTAATTGAATACGCTGTTCTCGCCCTGCCCCAGGGTGCTGACGATTTGAGCTTTGTCGAACAACGTTGGGTAGACGATGCCGTTGAAGTCAGTATCCACATTCCCATTATTGTCGAGCACAACCCCTGCAATCGTTACTTTTTGGAGCGCCCGCAGGGTATCGCTGCGCAGAGAGTCCTGAGGATTGATGGGCGCACCATTGATGGAAGTGGTGGCCACGTTGTACCGGGGCAGCGCCAAAGGCATAGCCGGGTCGCCGATGAGGGTGAACTTCCGGGTGTTATCCGTATCGTCCGTTTGGTTTTTCCCGAGCAGGTACGCCGCTCCGACGGTGTAGGGCAGCCCTTCCTCCGACTTTGACAGAATGTATTCCATCGCATTGGCTGTCAGGCGCTTATTGCCACCGGTGAAAACCGGGCGTACGGTAGTCATCAGCGCCGGCGCCCCGCCCTTTGGGTTAAGTACTACCTCCTCTCCCGCAGAAACGAAGGAGGGGTCGTCAAACCCGGTAAAGGTACAGGTAGCAGTGATGAAAATAGGCATGTTGTTTTTGTTGTCCCAGCCGAGGATGTCTGAAATGTTGAGCACCCGTTCCTGCGCCCAGCCCTTGGGGCCGCCATGGCCCAGGTAAGTGATGGCAAACGCACCTTTGAATACAGACCGGTTGAGCTGTTCAGTAGCCAGTGGGTAGCGTTCTCCGCCGGGCGTAGACTCTTCGGGGAAAGCATCCAGGTAAATTTTTTCGAGATTCATAAAGGGGACCTGCGCCTGAACCGCCTCTGCGACATCATCCGCGTCCCGTTGGTGAGTGTTGGTATCTCCGTCATCGGCTACAAAAACCAACTGATTGCGCCAGTCGCCAAGGGTATTTGCATTCTTATCGTAGTGTACGATTTTGTCAACGATGCCCTCCAGTTCCTGATTGGACTTTACCGGCAGCCGCCCGACCGAAATATTCAGGTCTCCCCGCAGCGGGTCATTGGTGCTGCTGCCGTACAGCACCGCATACAGGTCATCTGTAGGGTAGGCAAAAACCGGGTGCAGGCTGTCATCCTGATAGGAAGGCACAAAGTTGCCGCCCAATCCATAAATGTCCCGGTTGTCGAAGGAGGCATCTCCCACCAGGAGCAGGTATTTGAATTGGTCGGACCGGTCGTAAAGCATGCGGCAGAAGTCGCGGACCGCAGTAGGTTCTGCCCGGCCTCCGCCAAATTCATTGAAAATCTGTTCCGGTGTGACCAGCTCTATGGAGATGTTGTTAAAATCAGCCCGGTGTTCAGCCAGGCGCAGCGCTCCCGCTTCAAAATCCGGATGATAGATGATAACCATATCTGCACCGGTGATGCCGTGTATGTTTTGATTCAGCACCGCTCCAATCGCTTCGGGGACCAACAGATTGCCAGCAGGGTCAAAGGCCACGAATTCGCGCAGGCTGCTGGTTTCCACTCCAAAGCGCAGAATGTTGCCCGAGAGGCTGTACTGTTGCGCCCGGGGCTGAAGAGGAGCGGAGACGTCCCAAACCTGCAGGTTCTCATTGGCGTTTTGCAGCTCAAAAGTGGTGGAAGGGTAATTCAGGGTTTCGATGTCACGGAATGCCGTTTGAGCGCCAGTGAAGCTGTAGATCAAATTGCACCGTACATTAAACTGTACCCAATCGACCCATCCCTCGCTGTTATCACCGCTGCCCTGTGGGAAGGGGTAACGCAGGGTGACGTCGCTGCTGTTGCTGTTCACGAAAATAGAATCGGATATTCTGGCGTAGCGTGCGTACTGCGACGTATTGTCAGAAGACGTATTAATGGCGGGGGTGGAGTCAGCCAGGTTGCTTTCAAGGGTCTGCCCTGCAATATCCATCAGAAAGGAAGAGCGGATCCGGGCCCGCAATGCCACTCTGGCATCTACGAAGACGGGTTCGGTTTGTACGAGGTTGTCAAACCGGAACAGGTCCGGGTAAGTGTACTCCCGGGCCACCTTAAAGTGGTCGCCGAACCATGCCTTGCCGGCGCCCTGTGTCTTGGACCACTCATGGAAGATGTTGATTTCTTCCGGCTCAAAGACGCTATGGTTGTTGAAGGTGGAAGTGGTGTAAGCGGTATTGCTCAGTGAAGACTGCTCTGCAATGCGCTGCCCGTTGTTGCTGCCCACTTTTATAAAGTAGTAATTGGCTCTGTCGTAAGGGTTTTGCTGCCAAAAGAACTTCCCTTCGTCTTCGTCGTAAGCCCATATGCTGGCCCCCTGCCCGTAGAATACCAGGTAATCGCCATTGTCAAAACTGCCGTCATTGCCACCTGATACCCAAATGGGCAGTTCTGCGAGGTCATCCGTCCTGGGCGCTTCAGAGTAATAAGGCAGTTGCCCGCCCGCTATGCCCAGCACTTGAATGCGGGCCGGGTCGATATTGTCAATGTCCATGCCCAGCTCATCCTTCAGGAAGCTGTAGGTCAGTTTGTGCATGCCCGTTTCGGTAACGGCAATTTTGTAAATATCGCCATCGCTCAGCTTGGAGGTCTCGGTATTGTTGGGCCCGCGGAAGGCGATGTTGCTGCCCGGGTCCGGCCGGAAGCTGATGCGCAGTTTGAAGCTGCTGAGCCGCTCGTAACGGCTGCCGCTTTTGATGATGGGCACGAAGCTCAGGCTGCCGTAGTAGCCCTCCCGGTGGCGGTTGATCCGGGTTTCAAAGTTCAGCTGTGCGCTCAGGTTTTCCGCAGCCAGCGGTGCTTTTTCCCAATCAAAGGAAGTATAGGAGGCATCCAGTACTTCCACCCGGATTTGTCCCTGCCCTTCCACCCTGAAGCGCTGATAAAAAAGCGGCAGGACATCATCGCCCTGAATGGCCCCATCAAAGGCCCAGTAATGCGCGACCCGGCCATCGGCCAGAACGCGCTGCGGCTCGGATGGCCAGTCCAGTTCTTGAGTGATTTCCATAGGCAGCTGCGCCCGGAGCGGCGCTGCCAGGATCAGGAATAAACACAGGGTGTTAAAAATTTTCATAGTATACTTCTTTGAAAAGTTGGGCAGTTCTTTTGTCAAGCAATTAGCTAAGCCGTAAAATTAACAGTCTCATGCCGAACCAGTTTCGAAAAATTTGGTATGTTGCCTGAGCCTTCCGTCAAAATATACGCAATACAAAGTGGTTTGCGACATCGGAGCAAGTCACTTTTCAGCGTAAATGCTGACATTGAGTAGGTTTGCTAAGGCAAACCACTTAATCGTCAGTATAACAGCATTTGTCAAGAAAACGGCGGAGGCCCGGGCGTATTGCTTGTTAAGAGGCACCAAAATGTCGCCTCCACATGATTTCTCCCGCTGTGGGAGCCAATTGACCAATAAACAGCCTAATGGGAAGACTACTCACCATACTTTTTTGTTCAATACTGACGGCAACGGCACTGCAGGCGCAGGACCCGGTGTTCAGTCAGTTTTTTGCCGCCCCTATGCAGGTGAACCCGGCTTTTGCGGGCACGACTTTTGCGCCCCGCATTACGGTGAATTACCGCAATCAGTGGGCGGATTATGAAGGCGGTTACGAAACCTATTCTGTAGCTTACGAGCAGTCGCTGGAGGACCTGAACAGCGGGTTCGGCGTTGTCGTCCTTGGCGATGATGCAGGCAATGGCATCTACAATACCACCCGTTTTCACGGCGTGTACAGTTACCGCATAAAAATTAACCGGACGTCGGCCGTCCGCATAGGGGTGGAAGCCGGGATGATTCAGTCGAGCCTCGATTGGGATCAGCTTATTTTTCTGGACCAGCTGGACCCCATCACGGGCGCTTCCGGCGGGGGCGGCGCGCCTACACCCACAGAGGAACAGCGCCCGGTCAACCTCAACAATACTGCAGTTGATATCGGAGCAGGGCTGCTGTTCAACAGCGAAAATGCCTATGCAGGCCTGTCCCTGAAACACCTGAACAGCCCGGACGAAAGCCTTCTTGATATCAATGAAAACCTGGGAGCGGGCCTGCCGTTGCGCATTACGCTGCATGGTGGCTGGCAAATCCCTCTGATCACAGGCAATAATAGCCGCAACAGTGCGTTTGTATCTCCGAACTTCCTTGCTGTAAGGCAGGGAGAGTTTGCACAAATCAACGGAGGTGCGTATTTTGGGGTCGGAAGTTTTTTTGGAGGTGCCTGGTACCGGCACACCATTAATAATGCCGATGCAGCGATTGCCCTTTTTGGCGTCCGCTACGGTGTCTTCCGCTTCGGTTACAGCTTTGACCTCACGCTGAACAGCCTGACGTTGGGCAATACCGGGGGCACCCACGAGCTTTCCCTCACCATTAATTTTGAGGACAGCGAGGAAGCTCAGCGGCGGCGCAAAACGTCCCGCTATAACAATTGCTTTAAAATGTTCAACTAGCCCCGGCCGGTTGGGCGCGAAGGAAAACAGTGGCTCGCCACTATTTAAAAATTTTCGACTTACGGCAGCGCCGGATTTGGCGTAGCGGCATGTAAATGGCGTTAATTTGCAGCGTTCATTTCCCTATGCCATCATAAATTGCTAATTTCCCGCCCTCAAAGGAAAATGTGGTGGCTGGATAATAGTAATGTACTACGCTCCAATACTGAGTGCCCGCCGCTTCATGCTCAAATGATGGCTTTTGAAAAAGCTGTTTTTGATATTTAATGTATTTGTTGGTCGATTCTCAAAAACAAATTTTCTACTAATGAAAAATCTGCTGAAGTTTAGCGCTTTTCTTTTTGGTGCAGCGCTCGTGCTCAGCTCCTGCGGCGGCGGGGAACGCTCTGCCACGACAGGCTGGAAGTACAACGACACTAAATGGGGAGGCTACGAAAAACTCGATTACGAAGGGCAGGTCGCAGGGCCTAACCTCGTGCTGATCGAAGGGGGCACCTTTACAATGGGCCTTACCGAGCAAGACGTAACTTACGATTGGAACAACATCCCGCGCCGGGTTACCGTCTCCTCTTTCTATATGGACGAAACGGAGGTATCCAACACCGACTACCGGGAGTACCTCTATTGGATTGACCGCGTCTTTGGGGAGTCTTACCCGGAGGTTTACCGCAATGCCCTTCCGGATACCCTGGTTTGGCGCGAAGAACTGGCATTTAACGAGCCATTCGTGGAAACTTACCTGCGCCACCCTTCTTACGACAATTACCCGGTGGTGGGCGTAAGCTGGGTACAAGCCACTGAGTACTGTAAGTGGCGTACCGACCGGGTGAACGAAATGATCCTGGTAGAAAAAGGTATTCTGAACCTCAATACCGAACAAAAAGATGAGGACAACTTCGTTACGGAGTCTTACCTCGTTGGACAGTATCAGGGCGATGTGCGCAAGAACCTGAAAGACCTTCGTACCGGTGGCGAACGCCCGGTCCGCTTCGAGGATGGCATTATGATGCCTGACTACCGCCTGCCAACTGAGGCAGAGTGGGAATACGCGGCGCTGGCCCTGCAGGGCAACCAAACCTCTGAAAAGGATGAGCGGATTTCTGACCGCCGTTTCTATCCATGGGATGGCAATACCGTTCGCTATCAGAAGCGCGATAAGTATCAGGGTGAAATCCTGGCCAACTTCAAGCGGGGCAAAGGTGACTACATGGGTATGGCCGGCAACCTGAATGACGATGCGCATATCACTGCACCGGTCCGTTCCTTCATGCCAAACGACTTTGGTCTTTACAATATGGCTGGCAACGTCAACGAATGGGTACTGGACCTCTACCGTCCACTGACAAGCGCTACGCTTTCTGATACGGAGAACCACGACCTGAACGCCTACCGTGGTGGCGAGTTCCAGCAATTGGAGCTGGATGAGGATGGCCGCCCGGTGGAGAAAGACAGCCTTGGCCGTTTGCGCTACCGCTATGTAACTGACGAGGAAGCTGCTACCCGCGACAACTACAAGACAGGCAAAGTATACAACTACCTGGACGGCGATAAGCAGTCACAGGCTTACTACGCCACGGGTGAGCATACGCTGATTAGCGACGAGACACGGGTATTCAAAGGTGGTTCTTGGGCAGACCGTGCATTCTGGTTGTCTCCGGGCGCGCGCCGTTACCTGGATCAGAACAAATCCTCGCGTACGATCGGTTTCCGCTGTGCGATGACCCGTACGGGCTCACCGAGCGGCAATGATGATGTTGGAGGGCACCAATTCAACACCAAGCGCAAGCGCGGCAGCAGAAGATATTAACCAACTGGCTGATGCTTTTATCGACAAAGTATTAGCGAAGTATACTGAAAGCCTTCATTCCGGTCTAAGCCGGGGTGGAGGCTTTTTAATACGCTCAAACCTACCATGAAGTCAATCGAGGAAATTTATCAGATTTTTGTTATGTGCGGGAGCGTCACCACGGATTCCCGGCAAATTAAAGATGGCGGCCTTTTCATTGCCCTGAAGGGCGACCGCTTTGACGGAAACCAATATGCCGCTCAGGCGCTGGAAAAGGGCGCTTCCTACGCAGTGGTCGATGACCCTGCGGTCGTGGACGGAGAACGCTATCTGCTGGTGGAAGATACCCTGAAAGCCCTGCAGGAATTGGGGCGGCACCACCGGCGGCAGTTTGATATCCCGGTGCTGGGCATTACCGGCAGCAATGGGAAGACCACCACGAAAGAGCTGGTAGCGGCTGTGCTCAGCCAAAAGTATCAGCTGCACTTCACGCAAGGCAATTTCAATAACCACATCGGTGTGCCCCTTACGCTGCTGGCGATGCCCCGGGATACGGAGTTTGCTGTAATCGAAATGGGGGCTAACCATCAGGGAGAGATTGATGAGCTAAGCCGGATTGCAGAACCCTCTCACGGGCTCATCACCAATATAGGGAAGGCGCATCTGGAAGGCTTCGGCGGGATAGAAGGCGTCAAAAAAGGCAAGTCAGAATTGTACCGCTTTCTGGCCGGGCGGAACGGGCTGGTGTTCATTAATCAGGACGAGCGTTTTTTGCAGGGCCTGGCTTCCCCCTGCAAGCGGCAGTTGAACTACGGTAGCGGCGCATGGGATGCGGAAGGCTATCTCCCGGTGGAATTGACCGGAGAACAGCCTTTTTTGTCCTTCGCCTTTCGCGATCCGGCCTCCGGCAGCAGGGTGGACTCCGGCAGTAAGCTCATCGGGCGTTACAATTTCAACAATATCATGACGGCCGTGGCACTGGGGATGCACTTTGGGGTGCCGGGGCAAAAGATCAAGGCAGCGGTAGAGGCTTACCTCCCTGAAAACATGCGGACGCAGATTTTCGAAAAAGCCGGGAACACCTTCTTTATGGATGCCTATAATGCAAATCCGACAAGTATGCGCAATGCCCTGCTGGCCTTCGCTCAGATGGAAGCGGCGCAGCGGATTGCAATCATGGGGGAAATGCTCGAGCTGGGGCCTGACAGCGAGCAGGAACATGCCGCTATCGTGGAGCTTGCTTTGGAGCAGCCCCTGGCGTTGGTCCTCTTGGTCGGCAAGGCTTTTGAGGCGCCGGCAAAAGCAGCAGGCTTGCCACACTTCCCCAATGTTCAAGCCTTACGGACGTGGTTTGAACAGCAGGATTACCAGGGCGTGCACATCATGATCAAAGGCTCGCGGAGCAACCGGCTGGAAGACCTGCTCAGCTAAAGCGTTCGAGGGCTTGTAGCAACCGCTCCGGAAGTTTGCCCTGACAGGCTTCGAGGTAGTCGTTGTAGGAACAAGGCACGAGCCTATGCCTTTGTAGCTGATGGTGTGTTTTTACAGGCACCTGCATCCACCAACGGTTGCTGCGCTCGCTACGCCAGAAGGTGATCTGGTAATCATGGTCTTTGAAGTCCACGATGTACTCTGCCAGGCCCTCCATCGTAGCCGGGAAGTCCCCCTGCCGGTGAAGGTATCCATCAATAAAGTACCAAATCATTTGAGCCATGAGCTGGGCGGTCTGCTCCATAAAGTCCATTTGCGGCTCAAAACCATAAATGCCAAAGGATTTCAGCTTGTCGCTCATGCCCGCATACCGGGCTATCTGGCAGGCTTCGTCACTGCTGAAGCCGTTAGGGGAGGGGCGTTCCTGCCCCAGTGCCTCCATGCCTTTGATGGCGGAAAGATTGAAGCTCAGCAGGTCCCCGTCCCGGATGATGGGCTCCAGCTCTGGCAATTCTGAACGGGCTTTGCCCAGCCGGACATAGTCAAAGTACCGCTTTTGCAGCGCCTGCAGCGTGGCAGGAGAAAGATAATGGGCCTGCCCGCCAATAAAGCTCAGGTGGAAAAGGCTGGAGCGGGGGCTGTCAATGATTTCCTGAAGGTAGTAAGTGCCGGTATCGCGTACGGCCGTATGGTAGGGCACCTGCTCGTCTACCACCACCAGGTTGATGAGGTACTGCAGTTCCTGATAGGCTTTATATTGCGCGAGCGCCTGTGCCGGATGGCTGCCAATGAGAATAGGCATCACTTCGCTTTCCAGCAATTCCTTGATCAGAGGAATGAGGAAAATGCTTTCCTGTTTGCGGGCATTGCCCAGGTCCGCAATGGGAAAGCCCTCAAGAGGGCTTTTGAGGGCATACAGGCTTTGCCGGACGACATCGGCCTGTTCGGCGCCCAGCCCAAGAATCGCAATAGAGCCCTTAGCCAGAGCCGGAAAAGTCCGTTCGTACCGCTGAATGGTACTGCCCAGGCAATCATCAGGAAAAGAAGAAGCCAGCGGTTTAAGCGGTTGCAACCAGTTGTGAAGCATAAGAAGGCATAGGTTTTGGTTGTACGGCGGGTAAAGATAGGGCGTGGTTTCTATATTTGCGCATGCATACGGAAAAGGAGCCACTCTATACGACCCAATTTTGGCTGTTATGCCTGAGCCACGCTTTGTTTGCCGGTAGTTTCAATATGATCATCCCGGAGCTGCCCGCGTACCTCGAAAGCATGGGCGGTGAGGATTACAAAGGGCTGATTATCGCACTTTTTACGCTTATGGCGGGGTTGTCCCGTCCCTTCAGCGGACGGTTGACGGATACGGTGGGCCGCGTGCCGGTCATGGTCTTCGGTTCTATGGTATGTGTGGTTTGCAGCCTGCTTTACCCGCTGGTTTCCGGGGTTGCCGGTTTTCTTTGGCTGCGGTTTTTTCATGGCTTTTCCACCGGTTTTAAGCCTACCGCTTCCTCCGCCTTTGTGGCCGATATTGCGCCTTACTACCGCCGGGGCGAAGCGATGGGCATACTGGGGGTAAGCATGAACCTGGGCTCTTCCATTTTCCCGCCGGTGGGCAGCTGGCTGGTGCTGGCTTACTCCATAGATTTAATGTTCTACGTTTCCTCCGGATTAGCCCTGCTTTCCATTCTGATCCTGATGGGCATGAAAGAGACCCTCCCCGAGCGGCAGGCTTTCCGGCCGGGTTTGCTGAAGGTGGGGTGGAAGGATTTCCTGGAGCCTACCGCAGTACCGCCAGCTATCATCATTGGCTTGTCTTATGCCTGTTTTGGCGTACTCCTCACCGTTGTGCCAGATCAGGCAGATTACCTGGGGATGGCTAATAAGGGGCTGTTTTTCACCAGTTTTACTGCGATGGGGCTGCTGTCCCGCCTGATTGCCGGGCGTTCTTCTGACCGCTTCGGGCGGGAGCCGGTACTGCAGCTATCCCTCATCCTCACTGCCGGCGCTTTGGTGCTTTTGGGGTATGCCAACAGCCCGCTCATGCTGATGGTGGGGGCCGGTGCCCTCGGCTTTTGTACCGGGGTGTTGGGGCCGACTGCTTTTGCCTGGGTGGTAGACCGCAGCGACAGCCGTTACCGTGGGCGGGCAATGGCGACTGCTTATATCGCCCTGGAAATTGGCATTGGAGGAGGCGCGCTCTATTCGGCATGGGTATACGACAATACACCGGCTAATTTTGCGGAAGTTTTCCTGACTTCAGCTGTGCTGTGCCTGATGGCGCTGGGCTATCTGGAATGGCGAAAACGCACCCACGCCAGATAGTTAGTGTACGAACTATTTTGTACTTTTGCAGGGCCTTGTTAACCAAGAAAACCAAAGCTCATGCAAAATCTGCTCGAACAGTATAAAGCCAAGCAGCCTGAGATTGTCTTTGAATGGAAAGACGCCGAAACGGAAGCCGAAGGCTGGATCGTTATCAACTCCCTTCGCAACGGTGCCGCAGGTGGTGGCACGCGGATGCGTAAAGGGCTGACCAAGGAGGAAGTCATCTCTCTTGCCAAGGTTATGGAAGTCAAGTTTTCCGTATGCGGCCCGGCAATTGGCGGCGCCAAGTCCGGCATCAATTTCGATCCCTCAGATCCACGCCGCAATGAGGTATTGCAACGCTGGTACGCGGCAGCCCTTCCCATTCTGAAAACCTACTACGGCACCGGCGGCGACCTCAATGTAGACGAGCTGAAGGATGTCATCCCCATCACCGAGCGCCTGGGGCTTTGGCATCCACAGGAAGGTATTGTGAATGGCCACCTCAATTCCACCCGTGGCGACAAGGTGAAAATTATCGGGCAGCTGCGCTACGGCTGCGCGAAAATTGTAGAAGACCCGCGCTTTGTGCCCGATGGGCATAAATATGCCGTTGCGGATTTGATTACCGGCTTTGGAGTCGCAGAGTCGGTCCGCCATTTTTATGATATCTACCACGGTACTGCCCTGGAAGGCAAAACAGCCATCATACAGGGCTGGGGCAATGTGGCTTCTGCGGCAGCAAGTTATCTTTCGCTTTCCGGTGCGCGCATACTGGGCATTATCGACCGGGACGGGGGCGTGATCAGCCGGGAAGGCATGGGGATGGAAGAAGTAAAAGAGCTCTTTGTCCGCAAGCAGGGGAATAAACTGGTCGCAGACGAGCTAATGCCCTTTGAAGAGGTCAACGAAAAGATTTGGTCGCTGGGCGCGGATATTTTTATCCCGGGCGCTGCCTCAAAGCTGGTCACCCGCGAGCAGGTAGAGCAGCTGGTGGAAGGCGGTGCAGAGGTCATCTCCTGTGGCGCCAACGTCCCTTTTGTTGATGACGGCGTATTTTTTGGGCCCACAGCGGTCTGGACGGATCAGCAACTGAGCCTGATTCCGGACTTTATTGCCAACTGTGGCATGGCCCGGGTGTTTGCCTACTTTATGAAAGCAGAGGCAGAAATGACGGATGAAGCCATCTTTAATGATGTGTCGGCTACCATTCGTGGCGCGCTGGAGCGCCTGAAGGAGCAATACCCTGGGAATCGTCATATTGCATCCAATGCTTTGAACGATGCATTGCAGCACCTGATGGCTGTGCCGGAGCCAATTGCGGTTTAAATTGCGCCCCCAAAATAAGGGCGAACAATCGGTGAATAGTACGGGAAACCAAAATTATTGCTATTTTTAGATCGAATTTATATAAGGAGATGCAACCCAACAGTTTGGACTGCGTACAATTATGCAGTAACTTTGCGTCTTGATCTTTCAGTACGGCAGGTATGCACATGCACTTCGGGCATCGTACGCTGACGGCAGATAATGATCATTTTACCGATTTAAGTAATTAAACGAACAGAAAAAGATGTACAATTGCCCCCCAAATGGCGGCAACTTTAAAGGTTTGGCAGGCATAGCCCTATCAAGCCTTTTCTGTTATCTCATCTTAAATTAACATTAATCCCTATGACTATGACAAAGAGAAGTACCCTTCTGCTGACTCTTGTATTCTTCATTGGAGTAGCCGTCCTCCATGCTCAGGAAGAAGAAGCATCCGGGGCCAATTTAGGTACCCCAAAAGACATGATTGAATTTGGTTTGCACGGTGGCTATTTCTTCGTTGGCGGAGATGTGCCTAGTCAGCCAGGCTATGGAGCGGGCTTCCATGTGAGAAAATCACTTGATTACGTTTTCTCCGTTCGCTTCGATGGTTTTTACGGCTTAGCTCGCGGAGAAGAAGGTGATCCTGTTGATGATGACTTCTTCGAGCACGAAACTACTTACATTTCCGGTACAGGTTATGGTATCATTTCAGCCAATAACCTCCGTTGGAACCGGTCCACCCGTAAGACCAACCTCTACGCCCTCATAGGGGTAGGCGGTGCGGCCTTCAAGCCAAGAGTGAATGTAGATCAGCGCAGTGGGGACTTAACAGACCCTGCTTTTTCCATTGCCCCTCATGTCGCTACCGGCGCAGGAATTGCTTTCCGTTTGGGCGATCGCATGAATATAGGCCTTGAGCATCAGGTCTTTTTTCCAATGGGCTCACTGGGCGACAATATCGATGGTCAGACCATTCAGGGAGGCGGAAACCGGACCCTTTCCCGGGACATGCTCAACTACACGAGTCTCCGGCTCAATTTCAATATTGGCAATCCAACCAAAGCCTCTCCTCCGTTGTATTGGGTAAATCCAATGGAAAACGTGATGAACGAACTGGATAACATCAAGAAAAACCAGGATGTTGCCTTGCAGGATTCTGACGGTGATGGTGTGATTGATGCCATTGACCAGGAACCCAATACCCCACCTGACGTACCCGTGGATACAAAGGGCCGTACGCTTGATAGTGACCGCGATGGTGTGGCAGACTATAAAGACCGGGAGCCTTACTTCCCACCGCGCCCGGGTGAGCGGGTAAACGAAGAAGGTGTGGTAGTCAATCCTACTTCTGTGCCTGGCGGTGGCGTTAGCGAAGACCGCGTCCGGGAAATTATTTCCGAAGAGCTGCAAAATTACCAGCTGCGGCAGAATGAGTCTGGTGGCGCTGGTGGTGGTCAAATGACCGAATGGTTCCTGCCAATGATCCACTTTGGCACCGATAGTGACCGGATCAAATATGCAGATTATGGGACCCTGGCTTCTATTGCCCGCATGATGAAAGGCAATCCTCAGCTGAGAATTGTCGTGACCGGCTTTGCGGATGCATCCGCACCAGAGTCCTATAATGATGAGCTGTCTTACCTTCGTGCCAAAGCAGTTGCTGATCATATGGTAACCAACCATGGTATTGGCCGTGGCCGCTTTGTCATTCAGTGGAAGGGCGAGTCAGAGCTGCTCGTACCAAGTGGCAACAGCTACATGAACCGCCGTGTTGAATTCCGGGTCGCCCAACCCGATGATGTGGAGATGGATCCGCCGGCAGGTGTCAAAAAGGAAGAAGGAGGATTTTAATTAAAGCGTAACCGCCTGCGGGGTGTTTCTGTGAAACGCTCCGGCCACTTGCTTAGAAAATAGACTTAAAAGAGGAGCCCTTTCGCAAATCAATATGCGAAAGGGCTTTTCATGTTAGAGAGGAAAGAGAGATGTGAGCCCTGGATTTGGAAATTATAAGGAACGAAATAAAGGGGAATCACTTCTGCTTTTTGCAGTTTCTCCATTTCCAGGCGCACATCTGCTCTGAGCTCTACAGTTCACTTACTTTGAACATCAGCAAAAATACAGCAGGCAGGGCAGACTATTTGTAACACTTTTTCAAAAAAAAGACATAGCAGATTTAGGCAAATCAGCGCAGTGAAATACATTAAAAAATTGATTATCAGGATATAAAGCTGTGAAGATTAGATCTCATCGAGGTCCTCGATTACAACAATACTCTCTTGATATTCCTGCTCATACTCCTGTATGAGTTCAGGCGTAGCTTCCTGAGTACTTGTAATAACTCCAATAGCGAAAAGGAAAGCAATAATAGCAGTCATAGTTTTGAATTTTATGTTTGGTTTTCAAAACTATGGTGGTTTGCTTACACAGTTGATAACACTTTTGCAGAAATAAGACAGGGCAGATTTTATTAGTTTTTTGAGATTTGGAGGAATAACAACTTATAAAACAGTAACTTAAAGGAGCTAAAAATTGTGCTTAGATGAAGTTCGCCGAATTGATAAGTCTGGCAAAAGTGGTCTCTCCTAATAAAATCAAACAGATTGAGGTGCTGGGGAATACGAGGGAAGTGCGGTCCAGTGTTGAAAAACTGTACCGTGACCTGCAAACAGACAAGTACAAAAGTGAGGAGGAAGCTTCAAATGCATTCTACGGACATTCGAGATACCGCAGGCATTATTTCAACCGCCTGAAGCGCAAACTGCGGGAAAAGCTGGTGAACACGCTCTTTTTGGTCGATTTAAGCCAGCCGGATTTTTCTGAATACCAACGCGCCTATTACAGTTGCTACCGTTACGCCTCCGCTGTGCAGATACTGATAGCGGGTTACAGCCGAAAAGCAGCAGTAGCACTTGCCAAAATGACGATCCAAAGAGCAATCAAATACGAGTTTTCTGATATTGTGCTGCAAATGGCCAAAATCCTGCGTTACCACTATGGTGCTATGGAAGGGGAGGCCAAACAGTTTGAGCACTTCGACCGGTTAATTCAAGCCTATCAACCCGTTTACCAGGCGGAGCTAACCCTTGAAGGCAAGTATACAGAGTTGGTGATGTACTTTAATGCGCCTCAGCCCGACAGAGAGGCATTCTATGTTAAAGCCAAGCAATACGCCCGAATAGCTGAGCAGGAAATGAGTGCGTACAGCGGGTACAAGTTATTTCTTTATGGCTTTTCCATCACAACGATTCAGCACCAGATTATTCATGACCACGAGCAACTGCTGAAAAGCTGTGACCGGGCAATCGCTTACTTCAAAAGCAGGAAAGACCGTTCCTCATCGGTTGCGCTGTTTTCTTTTTCTTTTAAGAAAATCCCGAGCCTCATTGCCCTTCATGCTTTTGAACGGGCGGAGCAGGAAATCGAGTATTGCCTGGGATTGACCCGCAAAGGAAAGAACAACTATTTTAAAGTCCAGGAGTACGCCATCATCTTGTACTTTCATGCGCAGCAGTACGACCGTGCCCTGGAGGTCCTGGAAACCGTTTATAATACAGATCAGTTTGACTGGCTGCCGGCGCAAAGCCTCGAAGCATGGCGGATTTATGACGCCTATCTTCATTTGTTCTACGAAATAGGCCTGGTAAGCCAGCGGCCAACTTCCAATAATAGGTTCCGCCTGACTCGTCTGTTGAACAACGTGCCTAAATACTCCAAAGATAAGACAGGGGCCAATGTAACCATCCTGACCATTCACGTCCTTTTTCTGCTGCAGCAGGGACAGTATTCAGAGATCATAGACCGGATGGAAGCCCTGAGGACTTACACCCACCGCTACTTAAGAAAGGACGATGACTTCCGGCGCAATTGTTTCCTGAAAATGCTGAATAGGATACCTGCCTGCGGGTTTAATCGCAGCGCAGTCGTGCGGAGAACCGCCCAGTTGCGGAAAAGAATGGAGGAAGTGCCCATTTCCGAAACACGCCAGGAACTGGAATCAGAGATCGTCCCTTTTGAACGGCTCTGGGACATTGCGCTCCAACTACTCGGCGAATAGACGATTATGGCTTTTTCGGCAACTGAATCGTAAAGGTGGTGCCTACGCCTTCTTCTGACCGCTTAACGAATATCTTGCCGTTGTGGTACTCCTCCACGATGCGCTTGGCCAGTGAAAGCCCCAGGCCCCACCCTCGCTTCTTGGTGGTGTAGCCCGGCCTGAATACCGTCTTGAATTTCCCTTCCGGAATGCCTTTGCCGCTATCTGTGATGTCGACATACACGAAGTCCTGATCGTCGTAAATTTCAGCTTCGATGAACCCTTTGCCGTCCATGGCATCCAGGGCATTGCGCAGGAGGTTCTCCACGACCCAGTCAAACAAGTGAGAGTTGATGTGCACCGTTTTGGGAGGCTCATCCGGCGCGGGGAAACGGAATTCCACTTTTCTCGAAGCACGGCGCTGCATGTAAGCCCGGCAGTCGTCCAGTTCCTCATAGATATTGATGGGCTCTAATTTAGGCGCAGAGCCGATTTTGGAGAACCGGTCTGCAATGAGCTCCAGTCGGCTCACGTCATTGCGCAATTCCCCCACCACTTCCTGTACTTCCTCATCAGACTCGCGGATGAGCTTCAAATGCTCGATCCAGGCCACGATGGCTGAAATGGGCGTGCCCAGCTGATGAGCGGTTTCCTTGGCCATGCCCACCCATACCCGGTTTTGCTCTGCCCGCCTCGCAGAACTAAAGCCCATGTACCCAAAGCCTACAAAAGCGGCGATGAGGACAAACTGTACAAACGGGAAGTAACGCAATTGCCGCAACAGGGTAGACTCCTTATAATAAATACGGTGGGCAGTGCTTTGAATGGGCTCAAACCCGTCTGCTTCCATTCGGGCTACCTCCTGCATCAGGTAAGCCTGGGAGGTGTCCCGGGTGTTCACACTGAAATCCACCCTGCCCCGGTCGTTGACCGCGATAACCGGAATGGTGTTGTTGGCCTGCAGAATATTCAGGTGGAGGGTAAGGTCTGGCTGAGGGCAACTGTCATTGATGATGGCTGCGATTTCATCCAGGTTGTTGAGCCGCTCCTGCGCCATTACATAAAGGGCCGCCTTATGCCGCTCCTCTTCTGCCAGCTTATTGGAGAGGTAGGTCGTATACGCCATAGAGATCGCGACAATGATGGCGCCAGCGATGCCTAAGTATATTTTCCAGCGGGATTTTCGGTTGTAGATATCCATATGGGGTATCAGTCTTGAACTTATTGTACCGGCAAATTAGCAATAATCTGCCCGGGGACGGTCTTTTGGCGGCTTAGCTTTGTAATTTGTCTTAAAACGGTAGCGGAAAAGTTTTATTTTCGGATACCCAAAACAGCAAAGCCATGAAGTACTATAGTTTGTTTTTTGCCGCAGCGCTGCTGCCATTTATGCTTTTCGCTCAGCACAGCCGGGAGTGGGCCGCTGTACAGCAGCCTATTCAGCAGCTTTTTGATGGGATGCGCGCTGCCGATAGCACTGCCGTGCGGGATGCTTTTATGCCGGATGCAGGCATGTTTACGGCAGTAATAGACAAGGAAGGAAAGGCTGCCTTGCACAAAGGCAGCCTCGACCGCTTCGTAGACTATGTGGGCCAGGTGGAGGAAAATGCAATGGATGAGCGAATCTGGAGCTATGACATTCGTGTAGATGGCCTTCTGGCTACGGCATGGACTTCCTACACCTTCTTTTACAACGGGGCACTTTCGCACTGTGGCACCAATGCCTTTGAGCTCTTCAAAACAGCAGACGGCTGGAAAATTTCCCATATCACAGATACCCGCAATACCGAGGGCTGCCTGACCGAAGCCCCCAACAACCGGGCAGAAATCGATACGTTGCTGAACGCCTGGCACCGGGCTGCTGCCACGGCCGATGCGGATGGTTTCTTTAGCAAAATGACCCAAGACGGTATTTACTTAGGCACCGATGCAACAGAACGGTGGCTGCGTGACGAGCTGAAGGCGTGGTCTTCAAAAGCCTTCGACCGGGAAGTAGCATGGCTTTTCAAACCCTACGACCGGGAGGTTTATTTCTCCAAAGACGGGCAGACCGCCTGGTTTGAAGAGTTGCTGGATACTCCGCACATGGGCATTTGCCGGGGCTCAGGAGTCCTCACCAATACCGAAGAAGGCTGGCGCATCCGGCACTACGACCTGGCCTTAATGGTGCCCAATGAGCGTATGGAAGCTGTCCAAAAGGCGTTAAAGGAGTAGCGACTGTGGAAAACTATTCTCTGTAGACTGGATTTCGTTGAAATTTATATTTACCTTGCCATTAATGGACCCTGATTCCATTCACGGAAGTATAGTCTGATGGATAAATACATTAACTACCTGCTCGCGGATATCGCAGCGGCTACTGTAAGCCTTCCTGTACACGTGCTGTCTTTTGACGATGACGAAGACATGCCTTTCATCACAGCTGAGGAGGAAGCCAAGACTGCGCCCCGGGAGGTACTCGCCGATGTGGTGGGTGTAAAACGGGAGTGGTTCCCGCCTGCCAGCCGCCTTTCTGAAACTCACATGCTGTTGCTTGCCGAGGCCCTGACGGATTGCCTGGATGCGCACTCCTTTATCGTTAATTTCCCGGCTGGGCTGCCTGCCCCCATTCGGTACCAGGTTTTACTGGCTGAGCTGGAGAAGGAGGTCCCGATGTTGCAGTACAATATCTGGCAGTTAGATTTTTGTGAGTACGAGCCCAAAGGCTGCCCGTTCGGGGAGGCTTTTTGCCAATGCCAGATTTATGAACGCTGGCTGGATCAGCTCAAAAGCAGTGGGTCGGATGCAGAATTCGCAGCCAGCCTGCCCGCTTTTCTGTTCGAGCCTCAGGAAGACGACTATTCCATGGAGCGTTACCGGGCAGAGTGGGCAGAAACCGAAGAAGAGGATTGGGGGCTTGAAGCAGACAGTGCATTCGGGGACGACCTCTTCGGTGATCTTGATGACTTCGATTTCTTCTTCGACGATGATGAAGTTCGCTGGAACTAATTTTTTATCGCCAGAGCCTTTGTCAGTCTGCCATTTATTCAAAACGCTCTTTTAGTTCCTGCCAGTCTTTCCTTAGCCCGTCAACGGCATCATCAAACAGGGCATCCGGCTCATCAAAAAGGGCTTCTGTCTCTTCCTGTATTTTGCGCAGGGTGCTTTTGTCTTTTCCTTTGAGCTCCTTTACAAGCCCATCCCCGTAGCGCTGATAGTAGTACCGCAGCGACTGCTTCCAAAACCGACGCTTTTCCCTGCCGGTCATTTCCGGCTCATGGATGTCGTAGCATTCTTCGACATAGCTGCGGAAGGTCGCATCGTATTTAGACCACCCGGGGTCAGAAGCAGGCAAGTCTGCCGTCCTGGCATCTTCCAGCAATTCGTAGTATTGGTCCAGAAAAGCTGCTTTATCTGCCCCGCACGTACTACGGGTACAGGCACTAAAGCAGAATGCCGCAAGCCCGGCAATACAAAGGTATCGGCATGTTTGTGCCAGCATAGGAAGTATTTTATTGGGTAATGTCAACCCCAGAATAACGGGCAGACTGTTCAAAAATTACGCTAAAAACTGTATTTTGAGGCTTCATTGTTGTTTGAAGCGCTACGAAAACCCCAAAAGCCCGCTCTCTGTTCCGCAAAATTAAAATACGGTGCCAGATAAGCATGGCGATAAGGTAGGTAGTCGCGCTCTTTGAAGTGAAACCATGAAAAACAAAGCTCTTTTTACCATTAGCTTTTTGGGACTTTTTGTCGCCATCAGCATTTCTGCACAGTCCGAAGCCCGGTTTGGGCAAATTCCACCGGAGGCGTTAGCTATGGAAGTTTTTCCAGGCGACTCCTCGGCTGCGGCAGTGGTTTTGCACGCTAAAGCCGACTACCAGATATTCCCTTCCGCAATGTATGGCAGTGAATTGGAGATGCGGGTCTACGAGCGCATAAAAATCCTTAAAGAATCTGCTTTCGATGAGGCAGACCTAAGGGTTTACCGCTATACTTATAAGGAGCGGTCAGATCATCTGGTCTCTCTGAAAGGGCGCATTACCCTTCCCAATGGGCAATTCTATGAAATCAGTAAAGCCGATTTCTTTGAGGAAGAATACAATGAATATTACACGATTCACAAAGCCTCTTTGCCTAATGTAGAAGTCGGAGCGGTGATCGAATTAGAATATGAGATTTTGTCTCACCGTATGTTCCGGCTGCCCGCCTGGTATTTTCAGGGCCAATACCCGGTAGTCCACAGCGAATTGTCGGTCGATAACCAGTCGACTTATTCCTATACGACACTGCTGGAAACCGGTACTGAAATGAGTGTGTACGAATTGGACGACGGCCGTAAGCTCTATAAGTTGGGCAATATGGAGCTATTTGCCGGTGATGGCCACTTCATGATGAAAAATGCACCCGCGATTCAGGAGGAAGACTACCTGACTACGATCAATGATTACCGGGCCCGTGTCCGGTTTCAGCTGAGCGAGCAGCGCGATGGCGTAATCGTAAAAGAAGTTTTCACAAGCTGGGCTGAAGCTGCCAGGGCGCTTGAAGACCGGGATGAGTTTGGCAAAAATTACCTCAGGAAGCGCCATTACAAGGCATTGCATGAAGCATTACAGCCGGAAATAGCCGGTATAGATGATCCGCTTGAAAAAGCAGAAGCCATCTACCGGTTTTTAGGCAGCAAGGTGGCCTGGGATGACGAGTTAAGGTATTTCCCCGGACAATCGCCGGACGAATTGTTGGAAAAGGGTAGTGGAACGAGCGCTGATCTGGGTATCGCTTTAACCGCATTGCTGAAAGCAGAAGGCTATGAAGCCTATCCGGTCCTGATTTCTACGCGCGGGCATGGGAAAATGACTCAGCAGTACCCCATTATGGACCAGTTCAACCATATGCTGGTCTACCTGGAAGTTGCCGGCCGTGCTCTGTTGCTGGAACCCGCTGTGGAATACCAGCCCTTTGGAAGCCTGAGAGGGTATTCGCTCAACGGGTACGGATGGGTTGTAAATGCGGAGCAGCCGGTATGGATCAATATCACGCCCGGAAATGATGAGTTTAAACTTTTCTGTAACCTCGACCTGAGTGGGGAGGGAGCGCTGAAGGGGGACATGGTGGCTACCTATCATGGCATCAGTGCACCGGGAGAGCGTTCTTTGGCCCGGCAGTTTCCGGAAGGGAAGTACTGGAACAGCCGTCTGCCCGAAGGTGCGGCATTTCAAAATCTTCGCCGAAAGGACCCCAATAAAGCTTCTCTGTCCTACGCGGAGCAGATCGAAGTGCGGCACGAAACAGCTGGTAATGTGGTGAACGATTACTTATACTTTCAGCCAGTGCTGTTTTCCCGGTTTCTCAACAATCCATTCAAGCTGGCACAACGGCATTATCCGGTTGACTTCAGCCGCCCGATCAGGGAAGTCACTCTGACCACCATCAATCTGCCCGACGGCTGGGAAGTGGACTTCATCCCCGAATCTCAGCATCGGGTGCTGGAAGGAGAGGGGGTAGCTTTTGACTACAAAGCCGAGGTCATTGGGCATCAACTTAAAGTAGAGACACGCATAGAAATCAATCAACTCACTTTTCAGCCAGAGAGATATGCTGAAATGAAAGCCGTCTTTGAGGCCTTTTCAGAAAAGCTAACGGCGCAGGTTGTCCTGCGTAAGCCATAATATTTTCTTTCCATTAAACCCTGGATGATGAACCATCTACGTTTCGCGCTAGTGTTGCTAGGCATTTTCGTATTAACTTACTCAAACGCTCAAAAGCCACCCATGAAGTGGGGGCAGGTGGACCTGGAGGAACTGAACATGACCACTTATCCGGAAGACACCACTGCCGCAGCGGTAATACTTGGAGATTACGCCACCTTGAAGTTTGACTTTGGGCAGGGCACCCGCTATGTCTTCGAGCACCACCGCCGCATCAAAATTCTGGATAAGGCGGCCTTTGGTTATGGTGATGTACAGCTTTATCTCTATGGTGATGATCAGATCAGCGGGCTGAAGGCGCAAACCATTTCGCGTGGATCAGGGCAGACCTTCCGGCTCAAAGGCCGCGACTTTTATGAAGAAGAAGTCGCCGATGGGGTTAAAGCACTGAAGTTTACTTTTCCAAACCTGGAGGAAGGAGCGGTCATTGAGTACACCTACACCATCTCCTCTGACCGGATCGTACAACTGCGCTCCTGGTACTATCAGCATGATATTCCGGTCCGCTGGAGCGAGCTGCACATGGATATTCCGGTTTGGTTTGAATATTTGTTCCTGACCAATGGCCGCAGCCCGGATGTCAATGAGCAGGAACGGCTCACGCAAAACTTCCGGGTCGTCCGGCTCAGAACCAAGCAGGCGGGCATGTCAGGCACTGTAACGCAAGCTTCGGGTACCACTACAATGTCCGGAGAAGTGACGCGTTACCGATTAGCGATGGAAAATGTCCCCGCCCTGAAGGAGGAGGCTTTTATTACAACCATGGATGACTATCGGGCCAGCCTGCGTTTTCAGTTGCAGGCCGTCCGGTTTCCAGATCAGCCGGTGGATCAAATCCTTTCTTCCTGGCCGGATGTGGCAAAACGCCTGCTTACTTCCACTTCTTTTGGGCTTCAATTCGAGAAAAAGCGCAATCAAAAACAATTGCTGGATGCACTCACGCCCTATCTGCCTGAGGAGGGGACACCCTCAGAAAAAGCCCTGGCCGCCTACTACTATCTGCAGGATGCAATGGAGTGGGACGGATCGTATTGGTACAATTCGGAGGAAAGTGTACTGGAATGCTTTGACCGGAAACAGGCCTCCAGTGGAGCGTTGAACCTTATTTTGATGACGGTACTTAAAGCACTGGAAGTGGAGTGTTACCCGGTCTTGTTGAGCACCCGAAGCCACGGCAAAATGATACAGCTGTACCCCATCATCCGGCAGTTCAATCATATGGTGACAGTGGCAAGGATCAATGATCAGCTGCTTATCCTGGACCTCAGCGATGATGAGCGCCCGGCAGGTGTGCCCCGCAAAGCCTCCCTCAATAAAGTGGGCTGGCTGGTCAGCGAAACAAACCCGCAGTGGATAAACATCGCTCCGCCCGGGGCTAGCACGGCGAGGATGTTTCAGATGAGCCTTTCCGAAAACGGTGACCTGTCGTACCAGGTCCAGACTAAATCTGAGGGCTATCATGCCGTTGCCGTACGGACTCAAATGGCGGGTGAGGACGGGAAAGATGCCCTTGCGGAAAGCCTCCTGGAGCGTTTCCCGGAAAGCAAAACGGAGGGCGTACAACTAGTACTGCCTGAAAACCCTGTAGATGCTGTGAAATCTGGCTACAAAGCATCGGTGCCGGGAGCCGCTCAGGCCTTCAATGATTTTATCTATTTTTCCCCCTGTATTTTGCCCTACTTTGAGGAAAACCCGTTTCAAAAAGCCGAACGCCATTTTCCGGTAGACCTGGCTCACCCCTTCGATGTGCGGGACGTTTTTATTGTTGAAATCCCGGAAGGTTATACCCTGGAAGAAATGCCGGAAGCGGCCAGTTTTGCGCTCCCGGGCAAGGCGGGGAGCTTTGAGTTTACCCCGACTGAAACTACGGGGAAAGTCAACCTGGTCTACAGCCTGCGCCTCGATAAAACGCATTTCGAACCCGACGAATACCCGGCGCTCAAGCAGTTTTTGGACCTCGTTATCGAAAAGCAGGGCGAGCAATTCGTATTCCGAAAAAAGACCTAGAACCATGAAAGGATTGATACTGGCCCTGGCTTTGGCTTTTGCGCTGCCTGCCGCTGCACAGCATTATGCCGCATTCACTATCCCCGATAGCCTGAAAGAGGGCGCTAACGTAGTGGTACGCGCCTATAATGTGGACCTGGATATCCGGTCTGCTAAAAAAGGCTACCTGAAAGTAGAAAAAACGGTAACGCTGTTCAATGAAAAAAGCAGTGCCAATGAGCTGGTCATTTACTATGATGAGGGGACACGGGTCCGCAAAATCGAAGTTGTGCTGTATGATGCACTGGGCCGGGAACTGCGGGTAGTGGACAAGGACGAAGTGAAGGACTACTCCGCTGTTTCAGGAGGCACCCTCTATGGCGACCGCCGTGTAAAGCACGTGGAGGTCAGGCATAGCACCTACCCCTACACGATTTCCTGTCGCTACGAGCGTGAACTGGAAGGCATTGACTTTGCCGCAGGTATGGAATGGTACCCACAGGAGTTTGGTTACAGCGTAGAGTCTGCCCGGTTCTCCTTCCGTGCGCCGAGGGATTTTCCAGTCAACTACAAGGGCTACCGGCTGCCGGCTGAACCGGTCAAGACGGATGCCGGCAATGAATGGTCTTGCATCTGGGAAGTACAGCAATTAAAGGCCCTGCCCCATGAAGCATATGCCCCACAGGCCGGGGAGTTGCTGCCCAAAGCCGTCTGTGTGCCGGGGCGGGTTAGCATTGAGGGGTACGAAGGGGAATGCTCAAGTTGGGAAGCCCTCAGTAAATACATACACTCCCTGTGGGAAGGGCGGGGCGTATTGCCTGAAACGGTAAAATCAGAAATCCAACAGCTGACTGCAGGGGCCACTTCAGATGAGGAAAAGATCGCCCGTCTTTACCGCTACCTTCAGCAGAATATGCGCTATGTCAGTGTACAGCTGGGCATCGGGGGATGGCAGCCTTTTGATGCTGAATACGTAACAAAAAACAAATATGGTGACTGCAAAGCCCTGACCAATTACATGTGGGCCATGCTCAGGGAAGTGGGCATTGAAGCACACCCGGCACTCATCAGGACAGGCGGTGCACCGACTACGCTGGATACCGCCCTGGTCAAGAGCCAGTTCAATCATGTGCTGTTGTACCTGCCTGGTCAGGACAGCTGGCTGGAATGTACCGTCCCCATCGGGCCGCCACAGTATATTTATTTCGGCAACCACGACCGGAAAGTATTGCTTGTAAAAGAGGAAGGCGGAGGTTTGTACCATACGCCCCATCTGGGGTATCTGGACAACATCCGGAGCGGAACAACCACCGTACTGCTCAGCGAAACCGGAGATGCCCAACTCCGCCAGCACTTTCAAATGACCTCCAGAGATGCAGAGCGATGGCGGGCCATGGAGGCCTACTATTCTGAAACAGCGCTAAAGGATGCTGCCCGGGAAAACCTGGTGACGGCCCCCGGGCTGCTCCTGGAAAAAGTGGAGGTGTTGCCGGAACCGGACAAAGCGGCCTGCCAGGTGCTTTTGGAGGGCAAATCCGAAAGGTTCGCCTCCAAAGGGGGGAAGCGTTTGTTCCTGCCCCTGCTGCCAGTAGGCTCTGTTGGCCCGGCACCACCTCCCTGTGAAAACCGGCAATGGCCGATCGCCCTGAGGGAAGGTTTTACTTACCGCGACACCGTGCGTTACCAGTTGCCTGAAGGTTATGAAGTGGAGAGCATCATGGAAGAAGCGGCTACCCTGGAGCATCCTACAGGCTACTATCAGCTGAAAATTGACCATCAACAGGATGCGATAACCGTGGTAAGGGTGCTCCAACGCAAAATGGCAGAGCTGCCTCCTGCTGCTTATGAGGAGTTCCGGGCCTTCTGGCTGGAAGTCGGAAAGCTGGAGCGGTCGATGGCGGTACTGGTCCAAAAACGGACTTGAGCCGGGCGGTAAGCGGACTGTAAAATTATTTTATCTTAGCGGTCTAAGCCGCAATGAAAACATGTCCAAGCCGAATCCTATATATCAGCAAATATGCCAGGCTAAGTCAGAGGGCCGCAAGTGCTTCGCTTTGCTCATTGACCCCGATGAGGTAAGCATAGATGGCCTGCCTGCCCTGGCGGAACTGGGTGAGCAAACAAACGTAGATTTTCTGTTTGTGGGAGGAAGCTTGCTGGTCCATAATACCCTGTCGGCCTGTCTGCAACAATTGAGGGCTTCCTGCAATCTGCCGCTTGTCCTTTTCCCGGGCAGCCCCTTGCAAATCGACCCTAATGCAGATGCCTTACTTTTCCTGTCCCTCATTTCCGGCCGCAATCCGGAGCTCCTTATCGGGCAGCAGGTTATCAGTGCGCCTTACCTCCATCATGCAGATATTGAAGTGATAGGGACAGGCTATATGTTGATCGATGGAGGTGCAGCCACCACCGTTTCCTACATGAGCAATACCACGCCCATTCCGGCCGACAAGCCTGATATTGCGATGGCAACAGCCCTTGCCGGAGAAATGCTGGGGCTGAAACTACTGTACATGGATGCCGGCAGCGGTGCGCGCCACCCCATTTCGGAGGCCATGATACGCCGGGTCGCCAGTAATATCCAAGTCCCGCTCATCGTAGGAGGCGGTATCCGGACTCCGGAACGGGCTTTCCAAACTGCCAGTGCCGGCGCTGATGTCATCGTGGTAGGCAATGCCATTGAAAACGACCGCCGGCTCCTCCGCGCCATGGCCGAGGCGGTGCATGCCGGCGCAAGCTGATGCTTTCGGGAACCTTCCAGGGGCGAACATGGTTGCACTACTGAAATTCAAAACACAACAGATTTGGAACAAGGAACGGTCGTTAAATCCACAGGGAGCTGGTATCAGGTACAAATGGAGGATGATAGCGTATTGGACTGCCGTATCGTCGGGAAATTCCGGCTCGAAGGGCAAAAAATCACGAACCCCGTTGCAGTAGGCGACAGGGTCGAGGTAGAGCGCAGTGAGAAAGAAGATAACGGGACCATCCGGAATATCCTGCCCCGCCGCAATTATGTGGTCCGGCAGTCGCCCCGCCGCCGCCACGACCTTCACCTGCTGGCCAGCAACATCGACCAGGCCATCGTCATTATGACCATTACCCAGCCTGACCTCAAGCAGGGGTTTATTGACCGCTTTTTGCTGATGACGGAGCCCTATGAAATTCCTGCCATCATCGTTTTCAATAAAGCCGACCTTTACGATGCCGGGCACGTTGGCGTATTTGAATACCTGCGGGATATTTACGGGCACATCGGGTACCAAGCGATTTTGGTCTCTGCTCTGGAAGGGCAGGGGATCCCCGAGCTGAAGGCACTGCTGAAAGATAAAACCACCCTCATCACAGGGCAATCAGGTGTGGGCAAGTCGACGCTCGTCAATGCCGTGGAGCCCGACCTGGAGCTTCGTACACAAGAGCTAAGCGACTACTCGGGCAAAGGGCAGCATACCACCACTTTCGCGGAGATGCATGCGCTAAGCAACGGTGGTGCAATCATTGATACCCCGGGCATCAAGTCGCTGTCCTTCATTCACCTGGAGCCTATGGATGTGGCCCACAATTTCAAGGAGTTTTTCAAGTACTCTGAAGACTGCAAATTCGGCGGCAACTGCCTGCACCGCTCTGAGCCCGGCTGCGCGGTCCGCGAAGCCGTGGAGTCGGAAGAGCTAAGCGTGCTCCGTTACGAAAACTACCTGACGATTTTGGAAGAGGTGGAAGACCAGAATTACTGGGAACGCCACAAAGGCATTTAATTCCACCTGCAGGTACATTCAATCCTGAAAAAAGCGCACCTTTGCGAAAAAAGAACAATGGGGTACAAAAGCCGAAAACGCAACTTCAGGAGCCGCCGGGAGCGCTTCCAGGATACCATGCGCAAAACCCGCCTGTTTTTCCTGTTTCTCTTCATTGCCATCTTGTTGTATGGCTTCATGAACCGCCACGATATTTGGGCTCATCTCAAAACCTATATGTACTAATAAAAAACGGGGGCAGCCATCAAGGCTGCCCCCGTTTTTATATCAGTCTTGCAGTAGCTTATTCCGGCTCGAAGCCAAGGATGATGTTAAAGTTGCCTAAGCCCTGAATGGTCCGGTCTGCCCCCGGCTTGTCGAAGCCAATACCGTAGTCGAAGCCAAGCGTACCAAACATCGGCAGGAAGACCCGCAGGCCAAGGCCAGCTGAGCGGCGGAGGTCAAAGGGGTTGTACTCCCGGGTGGACCTCCATGCATTTCCTCCCTGTGCAAAAGCCAGCACATAGATCGTGGAGCTCGGATTGAGCGAGAGTGGGTACCGCAGTTCCACAGTGATTTTGCTGAATACCGGAGTTGGCAATGTTTGACCCTGGCGTGCCGGGTTGACATTAGCAGGCAGCTCTGTTTCTTCGTAGCCCCGCAGTGAGATAATGTCCACACCCTGGAAACCAAACTGCTGGTTGTTGATACCATCACCCCCCAGCAGGAAGCGCTCAAATGGGGAAGTGCCCAGGCGCGAGTCGTAAGCGCCCACCATACCGATTTTGGCCTGAGCTTTGAAAATCAGGTCGCCCACAATCGGGGTGTACCAATCCGCATCGAACCTCCACTTGTGGTATTCAACGAAGCGGAAGCGTTCCTGTACCGGCTCAGAAGCATAGTCCCGGTCCGGTTGGAAAAGCGAATAAGGTGGGGTAAACTGAACGGAAAGTGAAATCCGTGATCCATCTTTCGGGAAGATCGGGTCACTGACCGTGGAGCGGACCAGCGTTTGTGTGATACTGAAGTTGTTAAAACTTCCATTATTTACGAACTCATTCTGGTCTGTGGTGAACGCCTGTCCGCGCCATTCATTCAGGGTAAGTTGCTGCAGATTTAAGGCAGTGCTGGTGACAAAGTTGTCATCCGGCCACCTTAGGCGCTTGCCAAGGCTCACAGACAGCTGAGCGATGCTCAGGCTACTGGGGTTGTCTCCAAATCCTTGCGAAAATTTATTGTAGAAACCAGCTACTGTAAGGGAGTTAGGCTTCTTGCCACCCAGCCAGGGCTCGGTGAAAGTAGCGTTGTAAGACTGGAAGAAGGTACCGTTGGTCTGCGCACGCAACGACAGGCGCTGCCCATCGCCCTGCGGTAAGGGGCGCCAGGCTTCTTTGTTGAAGATGTTGCGCATGGAGAAGTTGTTGAACGACACTCCCAGCGTACCAATCACGCCCTGAAGGCCACCCCAGCCTGCTGACAGCTCCAACTGGTCTGAGGGTTTTTCCTCAAGCGTATATTCGATATCCACGGTGCCCCGCTGTGGGTTGACCGGCGTATTGATGCCCAGTGTCTCCGGGTTGAAGTAGTTGAGGTTCATCAGTTCCCGCTGCGAGCGGATGATGTCGGAACGGCTGAACTTCTTGCCTGGCAGTGTCCGGAGCTGACGGCGAACCACATGCTCGTGCGTACGGTCGTTGCCCTTAATGACCACCTTGTCGATCGTCGCCTGAGGGCCCTCAAAAATTCGGATTTCCAAATCAATAGAATCATCCTCCACAGCCACTTCGATAGGGTCTACCTGAAAAAAGAGGTAGCCGTTATCCATGTAAAGCGTGCTGACATCCCGGCCATCCTGACTAAAGCTCAGGCGGGTTTGCAGCAGCTCCTGATTATAGATGTCGCCTTTGGAGATGCTAAGTACGTTGGCCAGGGTTTGCTCATCGTAAATCGAGTTGCCCTTCCATGCGATATTGCGGAAGTAGTACTGATTGCCTTCGTCAATATTGATTTGGATGTTGAGCAGCCCGTCTTCGTCCCGGTAGAGGCTGTCGCTCTCTATGGCAGCGTCCCGGTAGCCCAGTGTATTGTAAAATGCAATCAGGGCTTCCTTGTCCTCTTCGTATTCATCCATGATAAACTTGGAAGAGGCGAAGAGGCGGCGCTTCTCTTTGGTATCCTCCATTTTTTTGCGCAGCTTCTTGCCCTTGACGTTGTCATTGCCTACAAAGTTGATGTTGCGGATTTTCACTTTGTCCTTGCGGTCAATATTGAAAACGAGGCGGACCGAGTTCGGGCGGATGGAGTCCGGGATTTCCCGAACGGTGGCTACGGCATCCAGGTAGCCTTTGCCAATAAAGTAGTCTTCAATGGCTTCGCGGGCATTGGTCTTGACGTTTTCCGTTACGATACCCCCTTTGAGCAGGTACTTGTTCACTTCATCGTTGAGGTCATCATGGACGGATTTTTTCACGCCCTGATAAGAGTGGCGGGTGAGGCGGGGCCGTTCCTGAACATGGATTTCCAGGAAAACGATATCGCCAATGGTCTTTTCCTTAACGATTTTGACATCCGTGAAGAGGCGCAGTTTCCAAAGTGCTTTGATCGCTTTTTGGATTTTAGGCCCCGGGATACGGATTTTGTCGCCCACGCGGAAGCCCGCGATGCTGATAACGGCGTTGTCGTCGCTATAGTCTGCGCCGATGACCTTGATGCCGCCGATTTCGTACTCCAGCGGTTCGCTGTATTCGAGGACCGGTATGGTGTCTTGTTCGGCTTGTGCCAAAAGAGGCAGGCTCAGCGCCAGGAGAGACAGGCTCATCAGGCACTTCAGGAAAATGGCTTTTGTATTGATCTGCATAGAATCGCTTTGCAGGTATGTCAATTGTTTCATGTGCTTCTGTTGCAAGTTGCTGTGCTTTTTCAGCGCTCCCAAAACAGGGGCACAGCCGGCACCGGTACTTTTCTGAGGCCGCTTTTCGCTGGCCTTCAGTGGATTTGCCCGCAAAAATAAGCGTTGTCTTCAGCAAAACCGCATATTCCGGGGGCGGATTAGAAAAAACTACCTTAAGGGGACGCCTTGCTGACACCTGAGGTTGTATGAGGCCCTGTGAAAAGCTGCTTTTTGCGGCCTGTTTTATACCAATTGTTCACTGGTTTTCCCAAACCGCCGCTCCCTCCGCTGATAATCGATGATGGCCTGGTAGAAGTGGGCCCTGCGGAAATCCGGCCAGTAAGTAGGCGTGAAGTAGAGTTCCGCATAGGCAATCTGCCAAAGTAAAAAGTTGCTGATACGGGTTTCACCGCTTGTGCGGATGAGGAGCTCAGGGTCAGGCATGCCCTTGGTGCTGAGGTGGCCCCCCAGGGTGTCCTGATTGATGTCTTCCAGTGCCAGTTCACCGCTTTTGATCTGTTCGCTCAGGCGTTTGGCGGCTTCCGTGATTTCCCATCGCCCGCTGTAGTTGAGGGCCAGGACCAGGGTCATACGCTTGTTGTGCTGCGTTTTCGCAATGCCGTCGAGCAGGGCTTTATGGGTAATATCCGGTAGTTTGGAAAGGTCACCGATGGCCTTGAGGCGGATATCGTTTTTATTGAGGGTCTCAATTTCTTTGGACAAGGTTTCGACGAGCAGGCGCATCAGCGCACCCACCTCCAGCTTCGGGCGTTTCCAGTTTTCTGTGGAAAAAGCATAAAGTGTAACGTACTCCACCCCCAGTTCGGCCGCAGCCTCTGTGACTTCCCGCACGGCGGTTACCCCGTTTTTGTGGCCAAACACCCGTGGTTTGCCATGCTGCTTGGCCCACCTGCCGTTGCCATCCATAATGACTGCAATGTGGCGGGGGAGTTTGCCGAGGTCTATTTGTGATTTTAATGCTTGCTGTTCCACATCATCGCTTTTGGTCTGACCGGCTAGGCCTTAAACTTTTGATCTTTGCCACCTGTTAAGCAGGCTAAGATAAGGTCAGGATTGGGGAAACAGCCACAAATGTACACACTTTCCGACCAAGTAAGGGGAAGATAGGCTGTAAATTGTTTTATCTTTGTGCTCCTTTAGAAGTGCTGCTGGCCGGGACCTGTTCTTTCTTTTCCATTCAGCGGCAACTGTCCCCCGATAAACCTTACCTCTTTGTTATCTCATTGAAAGCCGCAACAACTATGCAAACCTTAGCCGTGAATACAACATTTGACCAGTTTGAGTACAAGCGTCCCGATTTTAAGCGCTTCGAAGAAGACTTCCAGGCTGCCCTCGATGCTTTCGAGCATGCGCATAACGCGGAGGAACAACACGAAACCCTCCGCCATATCAATGACCTGCGCAATACCTTCTCGACCATGTACAACATCTGCATGATCCGGCATACGATGGATACCCGGGATGAATTCTACGAGCAGGAAAATGAATACTTCGATCAGCAAACCCCGGCTTATCAGGGCTTGGTCAATAAGTTCTACGCTCAGCTGCTCAACGCTAAATTCCGGCAGGAACTGGAAGCACGGTGGGGTGCACAGCTCTTCCGCATCGCTGAGCAGAGCCTGAAAACTTTTGACGATTCCGTGCTGGAGCTGTTGCAGGAAGAAAACAAACTGAGCAGTCAGTACACCAAAATCAAGGCCGGCGCCAAAATCGAATTCCGCGGCAGGGAGGAAAACCTGTCTTCTATCATCAAGCATGAGACCGATAAGGATCAGGCGACCCGCCGGGAAGCGCAGCTCGCCAAGTGGGGCTTTTATGAAGCCAATGCCGAAGCCATTGAGGGGGTATTCGACAAATTGGTGAAAGTCCGCCATCAGATTGCTAAAAAACTGGGTTATGAAAACTTCATCGGGCTGGCCTACGACCGTATGCTGCGCTCCGATTACAACCCGGAGATGGTAGCCAACTTCAGGGAACAAGTCAAAACACATATCGTGCCCATCGCGCAGCAGCTGTACGAACGGCAGCGCAACCGCCTTGGGCTGGACAAGCTCCGTTTTTACGATGAAGACCTCCGCTTCGCCTCCGGTAACCCGGACCCCAAAGGCGAGCCGGGATGGATCGTCGAACAGGCGGAGCAAATGTACCAGGAGCTTTCACCGGAAACCCATCAGTTTTTCCGCTTTATGCAGGAAGCCAAACTCATGGACCTGGAAACCCGCCCAGGTAAAGCCACTGGAGGATACTGCACCTTCATCGACGGCTACAAAGCGCCGTTCATTTTCTCCAACTTCAATGGCACAAGCGGCGATATCGACGTGCTGACCCACGAAGCCGGCCATGCCTTCCAGGTATACAGCAGCCGGGATCAGGGCATAGGCGAGTACGTATGGCCCACCACGGAGGCCTGTGAAATTCACTCTATGAGCATGGAGTTCTTCACCTGGCCCTGGATGGAATCCTTCTTCAAAGCAGACACCGAGAAATATAAATTCGGCCACCTCGCGGGCGCTATCCACTTTCTGCCCTACGGAGTAGCGGTGGATGAATTCCAGCATTTTGTGTACGAAAACCCGGACATCACACCGGAGGAGCGCAATGCCGGTTGGCGCCGAATTGAACAAAAGTACCTGCCACAGCGAGATTATGATGGGTACGATTTTCTGGGCGCCGGGCGCTTCTGGCAGAAACAAAGCCACATCTTCAACGTGCCCTTCTACTACATCGACTATACGCTGGCCCAGATTTGTGCCTTCCAGTTCTGGAAAAAAGATCAGGAGGGGCATGAAACCGCCTGGAGTGACTATCTGCAGCTGTGCAAGGCAGGCGGCAGTCAGTCCTTCCTGGAATTGGTGCAACTGGCCAATCTGCGCTCCCCCTTCGAGGATGGCTGCGTAGCTTCGGTGGTGGATGTGATTAAAGACTGGCTGGAGCAGGTGGATGACCGCTCCTTCTAATTCTTCTCAATCCGGTCCCGTACGGAAGGCGGTAGATTATCCAGATTGCGCAGTGTATCCACAGCGGTACTGTCTATAGCAGTGGAATCTGTCGCTGTCACTTCCGGCCGGGCAAGCGGCGGCTGTCGTTTTTGGCGGGCTTGCTGCTGCATTTGGTCCAGCGTCACCACCGCCTCAAGGTCCCAGTTGGCCCGGAGCTGTTCGAGGTCGCGGGTATACATGAGCTCGGGTTGCCGGTAGGCGTCGTAGAGGCCGGAATCCCAGCGCCCGTTGCCATTCCAGTCTTCGGTAAGGCGTACGGTGAATGTAGCAGGCCGCAGGTACTTCAGTTCCTGCTCAAAGGTGGTTTGCCCGGCCACTTTATAAGTGTGAATGACATTTTCTCCATCCATCAATTCAATGATGTAGGCGGAATCGGCGGAAAGGCTGTCTACAGTTAGGAAGAGGTTGCCATAGTTCTTCAGCAGGTCCACATTGATATCCTGCAGGATGGTGTCTGACTTCAGGCTGTAGATATCGGTTACTGCACCGGGCATCAGCTCCAGCGCGTAAGGCTTCCCGGACTGCCATTTGTAGTCCAAAACAAGCGTGCGCTGCCCATTGGTATCGAGGCTAAAGGAGGGTTGCACCACCATTCGGGAGGTGTCTTCGTATAGCGTGATCAGAGCTGTATCATAGGCCAGGATCGGATGATTGAAAGACAGCATAAGAGGTTCCCTGGGGTGCTGTTTGCTGCTGCCGCCCCGCCCTTCAAAGGTGAGCGCTGCCTGCTCCAAAAAAGCGGCCCGGTCGCGCACCCGCACATCAATGGTGTCATAAAAGGCGGTATCCCGCTGTATGTAAATCTGCCAGGGCTGATCGGTGGTGGTTTCGTACCAGATTTTGGTGGTATCGGGTTGGTTTTCGTAGATGACCTTTCGCTGGCTAATGTTTTCATGGGTGATGGCAACGTCATCAGGGCGCGGCTGATTGAAGGCGAGCCTGACCCGCCCGTACTTACTGTCGTCACCGGTAGTCAGGCGCAGCGGCAGCGCTTCCGTAAACATACGAATGGAAAGGGAAGGCTGAGTGCTGTCGCTGACCACAAGCAGGCTGTCCGGGAAACCAATCGCCTCCTGCGCCTGATCGAAAAGGTAATTGAGGTTGTTGTCCAGCAGTGCAAACCCCTTGAAGGTATCGGCCTTCACATTGCGGATGATGAACTGCCCGTCAGTGCCGGTGCGGCCAAAGTAAAAGGGGCGCTCCGTCCGGACTACGGAGTCAGCCGTATTGTCGTAAAGCAAAAACAAGGCACCTTCAATCGGCTCCGTAGTCCGTGCGTCTACAATAATGCCCCGAACGCTCAGGGAGTCGATGTAGTCGCCGGTAGAAAACACGTAGCGGACGTCCTGCGCCGGGTTCCGTTCGGTGATGTCCTGTATAGCTTCCCCAAAATTGATGGTGTAAGTGGCGTTCTCCCGCAGCTCTTCCTGCTCGTCAAATTCAAAGATGATGGTTTTGCCCTTGATGGAAAGCTCGTATTTGTGCTGCAAGGGCGGGGAGATGATGACCTGATTGAAGGCATCGCGTATTTCCACCCACTCGTTAAAGGTGAGCTCGATGGGCGATTTTTTGTAATTGGTTTGATAGTTGCGGGAAGATTTTTCCGGCACGAGCTTGGGGGGCGTTTCGTCCCTGGGGCCACCCTCGGGCCGGCCCGGGTTGGCACATTGCCAGAGCAGGAAGCCAGTCAGGGACAGCAGCAAAAACCGGAACAGCGTTGTCTTGATCTGCATAAAAAGAGGCGGTGTGTTTTAGCGGTCTTCTTCCACTTTGACCACATCGGTCAGGGCGTAAATCAGGCGGTTGATGTCATCGGCATTGAGCTCCAGCTTGCCGCGGATGGTAATAGGCTCAGCGGTGTACTCGATCGGCTCATTGGCAAATACCTCCATGACCGTTTCCGGGCCCGCGCCGCCGCAAAAAAAGCACATATTGTAAGGGTAGGCGGAGAAGATAAACTCTTTGTGCCCCTTGTAGCCTTCTACCGGGATGATGTAGCCCCGGACGTCTACGGTTTTGCCTTCCATCGCCAGTACATCCTCACTGAATACCGGGACATCTACCTTGAAGCCCATCATCTCGTTGTACTCCTTTTTGAAGGTGATTTTGGACAAGGTTTTCCAGGTCTTGCCCTGGGCCTGTACCTGAAGGGCAGCGCTGCTCAGTAAAAGGGTAGCTATAGCGATCAGAAAATTTTTCATACCGGATGTTAGCTGGTTTTGGTTACCGGCGATATTACCGGGCTACAAAAGTAACGTTTCAGCGGGGGAATTGTGTTTAAACATAAAGTTAATAATGGGGGCAATGCCTAAAACGGCAGCCGGTCCAGGTCCACATTCCCGCCTGTGAGGATGACCCCGACCCGCTTCCCTGCGAACACGTCCGGGCGTTTGAGAATGGCAGCAAGGGGGACGGCACAGCTGGGCTCGATGATGATTTTCATGCGTTCCCAGATCAGCCGCATGGCTTGCAGGATTTCCACCTCTGAGACCAGGAAGAGGTCGTCGAGTTCCCGTTGCAGGATATCGAAGGTCTTTTCGCCCAGGTTGGTGCGCAGCCCATCGGCAATGGTGTTGATGGTGGTGTTGGATTGCAATTGCCCGGTTTTGAGGGATTGGTAGGCATCGTCAACGGCTTCCGGCTCAGCTCCGTACACTTTTACGCCCGGGGCAAAGTACCGGGCGCTCAGCAGGGTGCCGCTCATGAGCCCGCCACCACCAACGGGCGCTGTCAGGATGTCCAGCTTTTCCACGTCTTCCAGGAGCTCTTTGGCGCAGGTGGCCTGACCGCCGATGACGTTGTAATCGTTGTAGGGATGGATGAAGGTAGCACCGGTTTCCTCCACCACTTTTTGCAGGGTGCTTTCCCGGGCAGCGAGGGTGTTTTCGCAGGAAGTAATCTGTGCCCCGTAGCCTTCGGTGGCTGCACGCTTGGCCGCCGGGGCGTTCTCCGGCATGACGATATAGGCCGGCACGCCCAGCATTTTTGCGCTAAGCGCTACCGCCTGTGCGTGGTTGCCGGAGGAGTGCGTTGCCAGGCCTTTCCGGCGGTCTGCTTCGCTCAGCCGCACTGCTGCGTTGCTGGCACCGCGCATTTTAAAGGCGCCCACCTTCTGAAAGTTTTCGCATTTGAAAAACAGGGATGCGCCGGCCCTTTCATCAATGGCCGAACAGGTCAGTACCGGTGTCCGGTGAATGAGCGGCTGAATCGCCTCGTGGGTGGCTTCGATGTCCGCCCGGGTCGGAATAGCCGTAAGTGGTTGCATCATGATTGAGGGCCTTTCTTTTGTGATAAACGGAAGCTGCGGATGATGACCATCAGCGCAAGGGTGAAGAGGATAATAAAGGGCAGCCAGCTGCCAATTTCGTAACCGATTTGATAGCCTGGGGAGGTGGTGTCGACCCCTTCAGATTGCGCCAGGGCCTGAGCTGTAATGCTGATGAAAGCCAGAAAAAGGAATGCCCGGCCAGTGAAAACTTGCATAATAAGTTGTATTATGGTTTGGAGTGCAAAGATAAGGTTATCTTTCCGGTAGGAATAAGGAAAGCGTGCCGGCAACGTTAAAGAAAAGCCAAAATAGCCATATCTTTCTACCGTCACAATCCCTTAAACCGTTAAATGGTCAAAAATAAAACCATGAAAAACCTAAAGATTACCTTATCCTTTCTTTTCGCCATTTTGGGCATTCAGGCTGCCTTTGCGCAGGGCCCGCTGGAATATTGCAACAACCGTTTTGGCTTTTGTGTGGAATACCCGGGCGATCTGCACCTGGCTAAGGACCGCCCAATCAACGGGGATGGCATTACGCTGGAGGCTGAAAACGGGGCCATCGAGGTGGTCATTGCCGGTTCGCATAATGTAATGGACTGGACCCCGGAAAAAATTTACAGCTTTGAGAAAGAAGCCTTTCAGGACAAACATCAGGGAGGGGCTAAAGAACTGAAGTACGAAGCAGATGCTGGTGGATTCCAGGCGATCCTGTCTGCCGGTGCAGATGTGGAGGCCATCCGGATGTGGGCCCGGAACGGCGTTTATGTGCTGATCAGCATCACTGGCCCTCAGGCGAAAACCCGTCAGATTGAAGCGCTCTGGAACCAAATTAACGTGAAGTTCAACACTTAAACCTTTATGGACTTTCTGGTTACGGGAGACCGCAGTATATTTTTTTACTTATTGCTCTTTTTTCTGCTGGTCGGAGTCGTACAGGCACTTGCGGTAGGGGGGCTGTTCTTCTTCAAGCGTTCCGGTGACCGAAGGTCCAATTGGTTCTTCGGGGTGTTGCTCATCACCTTTGGGCTCACCCTGATCCACAATATTTTCAATTTTATTGAGCTCTATGAAATCTGGCCGGAGGGGAAATTCCTGCCGCTCTACTTCACGTTGTCCTTTCCGGTCCTGCTTTTTTTCCACGCCAAGTTGTCGCTTTACCCTTCCTATCAGATCCGGTGGACGGACGCCAAGCACTTTATCCTGCCGATAGGGCAGCTGTTGTTCTTTGTCGTCATGTTTTTGCAGCCGGTGGCGGTGAAAGCAGCAATGGGGCGGGTTTACTTCAACCCCTTTTACGGCGCTTTTGAACAGGGGCTGTACCTGACTTCTTTTTTCGCCTATCTGTACTTCGCCTACCGTTATGTCCGGCAGCGGCGGCTGGAAGTCCGGCGGGAGCGCAATCCGCATGAGTGGCGGAAAGTGTTGTACCTGCGTACGCTGGTTCGGGTACTGCTGGTGCTCTACATCGTCCACACGGTTTTCGTGCTGACGGACTTTGTGTACTATGAATTCCTGGAAATCAACCTCCGTGCCGTTAAGTCCTATGTAGCCCTGGGCATGCTCTCCTTTGCTGCGCTGGGGTATTGGATGGGCACCTACGGCTTTCAGGTCCTGATTTGGGGGCGCAAGGTTTTTGGGAAGGCGAATAATTAGAAAGGTTACTCGTCCTGATCCTTTTTCTTGAAATCTCCTGCTTTCCAGGAGTCAAAGAACCGCTTCCACGCGATCGGGTTGAAGATATTCATCGGTGGCTGCTGGCCGATATGGTAAAAGTCGCGGGACTGCTGCCGCAGGTAGAAATCTGCGTTTTCCCTTCCGTCTGGCACGACCTCATTCCGCATACGGCGCAGGGCGTCATTGGCCAGGTTTTCCTGAGCCCGAGCCTGTAGTTCCGGCGTTACGTCCATCGCAAGGAATTCCAGTTTGAAATGCTCCCGGCTCGGCCATGGGAAGACCACCGTTTCCGGCAGGTTGATGGCGTCCTGTGTCATCAGCTGCACGATAGAGTAGCGGTCTTCATCGAGGTCTTCGGGGATTTGGTACTCTACGGTTTTATAACCAATAGCAGAAAACACGATCACATCTCCTTTTTCCACCACGATAGAGAAGAAGCCACGCAGGTCAGAGTAGGTGCCCCGCCCTTTGTCCTTTACAAGAATATTGGTGTAAGGCACCGGGAAAAGTTGGTCATCAGTGCCATCGAGGACCATCCCGGAAAACTGTACCAGGTTTTTATTTTGCTGTGCATGCAGGCTTAGCGCTCCCAGCAGAAAAAGGAAAAGTATGGAAAATCGGATATTCATATTTTGCTTGGCTTTTTCCCAGTGGATTGGGTCGAAAATTTCAGACAGCTACAATCAGGCACCCAAAAAGGCTTAAGCGTGCAAAAAAAACTGTCTATTAATTCGGCCTAGTCACACTAGTGTACTCAATTTAAGCAGTACATCATCACTATATAAGACTACTCAGGTCAGGCAAAGGTTTGTTAAGCTCCTCATAAACCCAAACGAATGTAGAAAATATTTAGCAGTTGGGCGCTTTTGGGCGGGTTGTTACTACAACAGGCAAAACCCGATTTCCTAAAAGTTGTTATCTTAACATAATCGGATGCCAGCGAGGTATCTCATTTCACCAATTAAAATCAATTATGAGCCAAAGTAAATTAATCACATACGGCATCATCGTTTTTGTAGCCCTTATCGCTATCCTGACCTTCTCTAACGCGACTTTCCTGACCATTGAGGCCGGAGAGCGTGGGGTTCTTTTCCAGCGCTTCGGTGGAGGACTGGACCGCGAAAATATCTACAACCCGGGCTTTCACGTGATCGCGCCCTGGAATATTATGTATGTCTACGATATCCGGGAAAAGCAAATTGACGAGGACATGAAAGTACTGTCTGCAAATGGTCTGAACATCCAGGTAGATGTCACCGTACGTGTAAATCCGGATTACAATAATATCGGTGACCTTCACGAGAAATTCGGGCCACAGTATATTGAAAGCTTGGTCAGGCCGGAGGTTCGTTCTTCTGTGCGTGAAGTCATCGGGCAATTCTCACCGGAAGAACTCTATTCTACCAAGCGCAATGAGGTGCAGGCATTGATACAGGAAAACCTGCAAGAAAGCCTGGGTGGCAACTTCATAGAGTTGCGGGCCACCCTGATACGCAATATTGAACTGCCGGATAAAGTACGTACGGCTATTGAGACAAAAATCGAGGCGGAGCAAAAAGCCCTAAAGTACGACTACATCCTGCAGCAGGAGCGCAAAGAGGCTGAGCGTAAGATTATCGAGGCGGAAGCTAAAGCAGAGTCCAACCGCATTCTAAGTGCCAGCCTGACCGATAAAATTCTTCAGGACAAAGGTATTGAAGCCACGTTGCAGTTGGCTAACTCTCCGAACTCAAAGGTCATCGTTGTCGGTGGCGAGGGCGGCAATGGCTTGCCATTAATACTGGGTGGAAATTAAAAAGCAAATCTTTGTCAGTTGCAATGTTGCCATGTCACAAAAAATGACAAAACAATGCAAATGCAAGGTAGCCCCATGAAAATGGGGTTTGAAACTTTGTCTCCTCCCCCTATCTTTGTTTTAACAATTTGATATTATCGTGCAATCTTCGGATTGCAAGGTAAGGGGGAATCATGGTGCGCCCGCTAGAACTAACCTTCTGGTGGGCGCACGTTTTTTAGTGGCTTTCTGTATCTTAGCGCATTCAACATCCTTCCTATGCAACTAACCACTGATGCCTGTATTATTGGAGCGGGTCCGGGAGGAGCCGCCACCGCCCTTAAGCTCAGCTATATGGGCATCCCCTCTGTTTTGCTGGATAAGGCCTCCTTCCCTAGAGACAAGGTATGTGGTGATGCCATCAGTGGAAAGGTAACCACCCTGCTTAACCGGCTTGATCCGGATATCCTAAAACGCTTTAATGCAAGCCCTGTGCAATCAGATGTATGGGGTATTCAGTTTGTCTCCCCCAACAACCGGGCACTTAACATTCCATTCCGGCCAAATTACGTACGCAACGCTGCTGAAGCACCCGGGTATGTCACAAAACGGATAGATTTTGATCATTTTCTGGTCAAAGAAGTACAGCGCCGGGACAATATCCGTTTTTTTGACAAAACTGAAATTGTCACATTTGAGCGTACTGAAGCCGGTTGGACGGTGGGTGACAGGTCTGGTGATTTTAAGGTAAACTGCCGCATGCTGATCGTGGCAAATGGCGCTTACTCGGCATTCAGCCGGAAAGAGGCAGGGCTTGAAAAAGACAATAAGCACTACGCCGCAGCAGTCCGGGCCTACTACCGGAACGTCAAAGCACTGGATAAAGACAACTTCATCGAGTTGCACTTTATCAAGTCCATCACCCCGGGCTATTTCTGGATATTTCCCCTTCCAAACGGAGAAGCCAATGTAGGGCTGGGTATGCGCAGCGATATTCTCAACCGCCGAAAAGTCAACCTCCGAAAGGAAATGCTGGAGTTGCTGGAAACCCACCCCATTCTTAAAGAGCGCTTCAAGGGGGCTGAACTGGTGGGCGATATTAAGGGGTTTGGGCTGCCCCTGGGGTCTAAGCGCCGGGCCATTTCCGGCGATCACTACATGCTCGTGGGGGATGCCGGGCATTTGGTGGACCCGCTCACCGGTGAAGGCATTGGCAATGCGTTCTACAGTGGCTTTATCGCTGCCGAACAGTTGGAGCAATGCCTGAAAGCCAACGACTTTTCCGCCGCTTTTCTGAAAGCCTACGACAAAAGGGTGGACCGTGTGCTGGGCTCTGAAATGCGCCTGAGCTACCGGCTGCAGAAGATGCTCATGTACCCCTTTGTCGTTAACCTCATCGCCAGTATAATTGCCGGCAACCAAAAAGTCATCGAGGTCCTGTCCGGCATGTACAACGACTTCAGCCTCCGCGAACAATTGGTACGCCCGGTCTTCTGGTTGAAAATGTTTTTCCAAAAAAAATAGCAGCCCCAGCCAACCTTTAAAGCGCAATTCCCCTCCTTATCGTAATTAAATTGACGAAAGCGTCATTTTGTCGGTGCCTGGCGTTGATTCTTTCAGGATTATTCATTATTTTAGGAGCATATTGAAATAATCTTACGAGCTTTCTCGTCAGCACAATAAAAATCGACTTTCAGAGTTATATATATCAAATTGACTTTTAACGTTGGTTTAAAGTTTCATAAACTAGTGAGTGTAAAGCGGCAGCTTTCTGTTAATTCAGGGAGCTGCCTTTTTTATCCTCTTACCTGTGGCGTTTTTCCGAAAACTGGTATAAGTTCCTGACCTTTGTGTACCCTAAGACTATGTTTGGAGCTTGATTCTATTGCAAACCAAGGACTTATGAACCCCGCTGAAATGCGGGGCAGGCTCTGGCGTCATCTTTTTTAGCTTTTTTGGCCCTGACGATAAATGTCTGGATGTAAACACCCGCCAAACGCGCCAAAAAAGATTTAGCCAGAACCACAATTCCTTGATTTTCATGACGAACCCGCTCCAAACATAGTCTAAGTCTGTTAAGGGCTTCTCGAAAACTTATTTTTGCCCACTACTAAGTACACTGTGTATTAAGTTAGTGAGTATTTTGAACGAGGGTATTTTTGCCTCAATCAAGGCGCTGCGGAGCCTCGACTTCAGAAAGGGGCCCTTTAATTCCCTTTCTTCGTGTAAGCTACGAAGGCGAGCACGCAACGAAGAGTGAGGGAAAAAGAGCCCTTCAAAATGCTTAAAAATTTATTACACAGTGTACTAAGTTACCGAAAAACGCAATGTACCAGTCTGCAACCTACGCTGTCCTTTCCGAATTAGACCCTGGCCAGGTACCCGCAGGGACGATTCAAAAGTATTGGCTGCCCATCATCACCGATGGAGTGGGCGTACCGGTGCGCGTGCCGGTATTGATCGCCCGGGGCAAAAAAGACGGGCCGGTGCTGGGGCTGACGGCCGCAATACATGGCAACGAGCTCAATGGCATCCCTGTGATTCAGCGCCTGTTTGCCACCCTTGATGCCGGTCAGCTGTCCGGAACAGTAATTGGAGTGCCGGTTATGAACATTCCGGGGCTCATGCTGGAACAGCGTAAGTTTAACGATGGGGTGGACCTCAACCGCATCGCACCCGGCGACCCGGATGGCAACCTAAGCCAGGTGTACATCTACCGCCTGATAGAACGGGTGCTGCGGCATTTCGACTACCTGATCGATCTGCATACAGCCAGCGCCGGCCGCATCAACTCCTGGTACATCCGTGCGGATATGAGCCAGCCCAAAACAGCTCGTATGGCCATGCTGCAAAACCCGGAAATTATCCTTCACAACCTGCCGAATGACCGCACCTTTCGCGGGGCTGCCGCCAACCTTGGCATTCCGGCGATTACCCTTGAGCTCCGGGACCCGCACGTGTTTCAGCATGATGTGATCAAAGATGCCTTGCTCGGCGTCCGGAATGTGCTGTACGATCTGGGCATGCTGAAGGGGCAGGTGGAACACACCGTGGACACCATTCTGGTCTGCCCTACCTCCAATTGGTGGTACACGGATGAAGGGGGGATTCTTACCGTTGTCCCAAAGCTGGGGCAGCTCGTAGCGCCGGGCGACCCGCTGGCGGAAGTCCGTTCGGTTTTTGGCACCCTGACCAAAACCTACCGCAGTGACAAGAAGGGAGTGATCATTGGCAAAAGCGTCAGTCCCATCAATCCCACCGGCAGCCGTATTGTCCACCTGGGCCATGATCCGAAAATGGTGCCCTGTAAGGTTTGAGAGCCCCGAATAGAACTTTAGCCTGCTCTGGCAAGTTGATTCTAAGTATCTTACCATAGCCTAAAACCTACTTCACATAATGAGAAAACCTACCCGCCCCCTATTTCACCTGATACTTATTTTGGGGCTCACGTCTTGTGCCAACTATCAGCTCAACTACAGCCCGGAGGCTTCCAACTGGGCAAAGGAAACCATGCTGCCTGACCAGCCTCTAATGCACTCGGTATTCCTGGTGGGGGACGCCGGCAAAGGCAGCAACCCTGCTCTGGACCTGTTGCAACGCAAGGTGCAGAACGCGGGCAAAGAAAGCACCGTCCTGTTTTTGGGAGACAACATTTACCCCAATGGCATGGCCCCCAAATCGGGCGCAGACCGGGCACAGGATGAAGAACGCCTGAAAGCCCAGCTCAACACCGTGCTGGATTATGAAGGGAATGTCTTTTTCATAGCCGGCAACCACGATTGGGACAAATACGGCATCGACGGCCTGAAGCGGCAGAAAAAATTCATAGAAGATTACCTGGGCCGGGAGGATGTGTTCTTCCCTGACCCCGGCTGTGGCGATCCGGAAGAAATAGAAATCAATGAAAAGCTGGTCATCGTTTTGATTGATTCAGAATGGTACCTCTCTGACTGGGACAAAGACTATCAGGTCAATGCAGGCTGTGAAGTCAAAAGCCGTGCTGTCTTTGCGGAATTTATGGTAGAAGCCGTTAAGGGCAACCGCAATAAAGATGTACTCATCGCCATGCATCACCCGCCTTATTCCACAGGGCCGCACGGAGGGCAGTTTACGCTTAAGCAGCATTTATTTCCGCTGACCGAGTTCGTAGAGCCGCTCTACCTGCCTTTACCGGTGGCAGGGTCCATCTTTCAATTTTTGAGAGGCACAGTGGGCCACCGGCAAGACCTGATCCATCCTAAATATCAGGAGCTTTCTGACATCGTGGTAGGCGCTGCCCGCCGCAACGGAAGTTTCGTTATCGCTTCGGGGCACGAGCACAGCCTTCAGTACATCGAGCAGGACGAACAATCTTTTATCGTAAGCGGTGCGGGTTCAAAGACTACGGCTACCAACGCCCGCAATGGGGGGCAATTTGCCTACGGGCACTTGGGTTTCGCACAGCTGGATTATTACGAGGACGGCTCTGCCTGGGTGAAATACTGGGTACCTGATGCAGAAGAACCACAGGGCAAGCTGGTATTCCAAAAACAAGTGCAGCCTCCTTTGCCTAAGGTGGTGGAAGACCCGCCTGAGTCCTTTGAGCCCCTGCCGGATTCCATCACGGTCAAGGTGAGTGAGAATGATTTTGAGCGGGGCAGGCTTTGGAACTTCTTTTGGGGCAAACACTACAGGGGCGCCTATAACGCAACGGTGAAATTGCCGGTCCTGGACCTGACCAGGTACAAAGGCGGGGTACGCCCGGTTAAGCGTGGCGGCGGTTATCAGACCAATTCCCTGCGGCTGGAGGGAGCAGATGGCCGGCAGTATGCCCTGCGCTCTATTGATAAAGACGCCTCCCGGACCCTGGGCTACCCCTTCAATGAGTCGTTCGTTACAGCAGTGCTGGAGGACAACTTTAGCGCGGCTCACCCCTTTGCTTCTATTGCCACCGCTTCACTGGCAGAGGCCGCAGGTATTTACTATACCCAGCCTAAGATGTTTTACCTGCCCCGGCAACCGGCATTGGGCATCTATAATGAAGACTACGCAGGTGCTTTGTACACGGTGGAAGAGCGGCCCGATGATGAAGTTTGGAATGACTACGAGCAGTTCGGTGCACCCAAGCGCATCCGCAGCACCCTGGATACGCGGGAACGCATTCAGGAAGACCACGATGAGCAAATCGATTATCCTTTCGTCGTCCGCAACCGCCTGTTTGATGTGCTGATCGGGGACTGGGACCGCCACGATGACCAATGGCGCTGGTCGGAAATTGACAGCGGCGAGGTCGACTACTACCGGCCAATCCCCAGGGACCGGGACCAGGCCTTCAGCAACTATGATGGGCTGATCCTGGAACTGGCCAAGGGCACCACCCCCGATATCAAAAAGCTAAAAGCCTACCGTGGCGATGAGAACCGCCTGGAATGGCTGGTCTACAACGGGCGCCACTTCGATCGTACCTTCCTGTCCGGTGCCGATTGGCCGGTTTGGGAAGCTGAAGCCCGCCACCTGCAGGAACAACTAACTGATGAAGTGATTGAGCAGGCTTTCAAAAACAACTGGCCCGGCCCGGTTTATCAGCTGAATGCGCCCGATATCATCCAAAAGCTAAAGGCCCGGCGGGACAAATTCATGGACATTGCCCGCGAATACTACGAGCTTATGGCGAAGGAAGTGGACATCGTCGGGACCTTCAAGCGGGACCTGTTCGTCATTGAACGCATGGAAGACGGCCGTACCCGGATCCGTGCCTACGATACCAATAGCAAGTCTGAAAAGGAGCTCAAATTCTATGACCGCACCTTTCTTCCGGAGGAAACCCGGGAAATTGCTGTGTACGGCCTGATGGATCAGGATGTATTCCGGGTGAAAGGCACCTGTAAGCGCAATTGCATCAAAGTCCGCATGATCGGCGGGGTAGGGCAGGACATTCTTGAAGACGAGTCGAACGGGAAAGGCCTGATTTACTACGATGCCAAAAACGAAGGCAACCTGCTTCAGACTGGTTCCAAAGCGAAGGTGAAGAGACGTTTTGACCCCGCTTTCAATATTTACGACCGCGAATCGAATGATTATAATTTCAACTATACCTCCCTGTTGCCCGCTGCCGGCTTCAACCCGGATGATGGGATCCTCCTTGGGCTGAGTGCAGCTTATACCACCTACGGGTTTAAAAAGGACCCTTATGCCGCTCAGCATAAGATTGATATGAAGTTCGCTACCGGTACGAATGGGTTTACGCTTGATTACCAGGGGGAGTTTATCGACCTTTTTGGCCCCTTCGAGCTCGGCCTGGATGCCGAATACCAAACGCCACTCTACTCCCGGAACTTCTATGGGCTGGGCAATGAGAGCATCAATATTGAAAATCTGCTGGACGACGAGGCACTGAACTACAACCGCATCAAGCAAAGGGTGATTCGCGTGATGCCCTCTTTTATGCGCAGGCTCAATGCACAGTCCAGAGTCCTTGTGGGCCCTACTTTTGAATCCATTGAAGTAGAGCGCACAGAGGGCCGCTATATTGATGAAATCGGCAATAGCTTCCAGGAAGAACTCTTTGATGGGCTGGAATTTGCCGGGCTACGCTTCCTGCTCGACTACCGGACCCGGGACAACAACGCCATTCCTACCCGCGGACTGGGCTTCTTTTTGGAAGGTGGCTGGAAGCAACAGCTGGAAGAGGGGCGCAAAAACTTTGCCTATCTGAACACCTCATTTTCCGCCTATCAGCGCATCGACCGGCGGGGCAAGCTGGTGTTTGCCACCCGGTTGGAATTTCAGCACCGCTTCAATGAAGATTATGAGTTCTATCAGGGCGCAACCCTCGGCGGGCCCGGGGAGGGGGCGAACTTCCGGGGCTTCCGCCGTGACCGCTTCATTGGCTCTACTGCTTTTGTGCACAATACCGACCTGCGCTGGAAGACCATCACTTCTGAAAATCCGACGCTGCCCTTCTCACTCGGGCTGATGGCGGGCTTCGACCACGGTCGGGTATGGCTGCGCGGAGAAGAATCGGATGTCTGGCACTACAGCTACGGCGGCGGCATCTGGCTCAGCCCATTCGACTTGTTCGTGCTTAGCGGCGGCGTTTACCGGGGTGATAATAAGGACAACCGGGTGGTAGTGACGGGCGGCTTCTTTTTTTAAGTCTGCGGTCTGCCCATACATGAAAAATCCCCGCTCCGTATGCAACGGAGTGGGGATTTTTTCTTCTGGACAAAAGTCTTACTTCTTGGGAGGCTTCGTCGGCCTTACTTCCACCTTGCTGGGCAGGGTACGCGGGTGCATGTTCAGCAGGTCCATCACCATCTGCCCCATGTCTTCGGGCTGTATCTTCCAGGCATCCTTTTCGTTGGGCGTGTGGTCATTGAAGTAAGTGGCCACAGAGCCCGGCATGATAGTGGTGACTTTCACATCATCCTGCCGCAGGTCGAGCATCACTGCTTGCGTAAAGCCCACCAGGCCAAACTTGCTGGCATTGTAGGCGGAGCCGGAGGGGAAGAAGTTCGTTCCCGCAAGGCTGGCAATAGTGATCAGGTAACCTTTCGTCTTTTTAAGTTCCGGTATAGATGCCTTGGTCGTGTAAAACACCCCCGTCAGGTTGGTGTCGATGACGGCATTCCACTGTTCCGCAGTCATCTCTTCGATAGGTGCGAAGTGCCCCACACCGGCGTTGGCAATAGCGACATCCAACTGTCCCCATTCCTCAATCACCCGCTTTACGGCATTCTCCTGGGCTACCATATCGCGCACATCAGCGGCAATACCAATGGCTTTGCCGGGGCCCAATGCGGTGAGCTTTTCGGCTGCTGCATCGGCTGCCGTTTGCTCGCGGCTTGTCACGGCCACATGCATACCGTGTTTTACCATGGCTTCAGCTACGCCGAGCCCTATTCCTTTGCTGCCGCCCGTGATGAGGGCGGTCTTTCCGTTGAGTTTTGTTTCCATATCTGTACAACGGCTGGGCGGGGGCTGGGTTTAGGGGGGCACAAAAAAATACCCGCCCCCGGAATCTCCGAAGGCGGGCAGGCTACCGGGCGTGTCGCACCGGTTTAAAATCTAAACTCAGGTTTACTCCACAATCAGGCGGCGGGTCAGCACCCCTTCTGCGGAAGTCAGGCGGATCAGGTAAATGCCCGCTGGCATCTGCGTCAGGTCAATTTGCGCCTGATAGTCGCTGCGGTAGCTTTCCACCCGGCGTACGTTGAGTACATGTCCGGTGCTTGTTACAATCACCAGATCGTATGCAGTGGATTGCAGGTCGCTCAGGCGGACGGTAGCCAGGCCGGTAGTTGGGTTCGGGAATACCTCAAAGCCTTCCTGTGTGAGGAGGTCGCGGGTGCTGTTGCAGACTTCGATGTTGAAGTCCAGCACAATAGCCTGCTCACAACCAAATTCGTTCACAACAGTAGCTTCAATCGCATATTCGCCAATGTCCAGCCCTTCGGTGGTGAATTCCTCCACGGTAGTACCGTCAATGATGAGCTCATTGCCTTCGCCAGGGCTGAAGACAAAGATGTCATCTACGCAAACCACCGTATCAACCGGGAAGGTAACCATAGGCACAGGGTTGAAGGTGGCAACGACCTCGTCCTCACCGCTACAGCCATTAGCGTCGGTTACGGTTACAGTGTAAGCACCGTCCATGTCCACTTCAAGGGTTTGTCCATCGGTACCGTTGCTCCAGCTGTAGGTGTCAAAGCCAGCGCCGGCATCCAGGGTAACGGTTTCGCCTTCACAAGCTTCGATGTCGTCGCCCAGGGCTACAACGGGCAGTGGGTTGACGGTCACTTCTACTGTATCCATGGCCATGCAACCGCCGGCAGTAGTAGCCATAACGGTGACGGTACCGGCTTCTGCCACTTCAATCGTATTGCCTTCATCACCCGTAGACCAGGTAATGGTTTCGTAAGCATCGCCTACGCTTAGCATGGCGGTCTCGCCTTCACAAAGCGTGACTGCAGCAGGCAGGTCAACGATTGGGCAGCTCAGGTCGATCTCAAACATGGCTACAGAGCCACTGACTTCGTAGGAAACCGCCAATAGCGGCTTGCCGCTTGGGCTGCTGAATGCCGGGATAAAGGCCAGCCCTTCCGGAGCGAGGTCCCCGCCCAGTTCATCAACGGTACGGGTATTGATGTACTGCAGGAAGACCGGAGATGCCGGCGCTGATACATCATAAACCATCACTCCGCCGATGCGCTCCAGCGCAATGAAGGCATAGTGCTTGCCATCAATCTCGGCAGTGGTTACAGCTTCCGGCTCCGGGCCTTTGTCATCAGAGCGGTTCTTGAAGTTATTCTCGTCGTCGGTGGTGTTGAACAGGGCACCAAATACCGGGTCAGCAGCCGTGATCTGCTCCAGGTCATTGCCACTGTCGAAAAGCAACGCACCGGAAGCAGCATCCCAAATGGTAAATGAACGGGCACCAAAGGCAAAGATTTCGTCAAAGTCGCCATCGCCATCGGTATCGCCATTGGCAGTAGTCACCACGAGGCGGCCAAGAAGGTTCTCATCTTTGAGGATATCTGCATCCGGGAAGGTCGTTGGGTCAAGGACGTATTCTTCATCCTCTACGCGCGCTTCTTCAGAATAACCGTCATAGTCGCGGGCATCGCCTTCATTCACAGAAATCAGGTAGCTTTGGCCGCCCACCGTAAAGTAGTCGATTGCATCCGGCTGATACATGCCTTTCACCGGCCAGTTGGCGAAGAAGATGTCATCGGTGCGGTTGGAAGCATCGAAGGTGACGCCTTCTGCGGTCCAGTCTTTGAAGCCGAGCGGCAGGATGTCCACCACCGTATTGGTGGTCAGGTCAACCAGCACGAGTGCGTTGTTCTCCTGGCAGTTGACGTAGGCGGTGTTGCCATCCTCAGAAATAGTGATGTACTCCGGTTCCAGGTCCTGCGCAACGGTAGCGCCCGGGCCAAAGATGCGCACACCCGCCGCTTGCAGAGCTGCCTGCTGATCGTTGAAGGCTTCAAAACCTAGCGTGGTCACCGTTGCTGCCGCCACACCTCCGCTGATGTCAATGATGCTTACAGAGCCTGCCGGGTCAACGTCGTAGTCGTCGTTGGGCTCCCCTTCGTTGGCGGTGAGGGCTTTGGTGCCGTCGGGAGTGAAGGTCACCATATCGGGCAGAACGCCCACCTCAACTGCATTCAGGAAGTTGCCATCGGTATCGAAAAAGGCGACCATGCCATTTCCATCTACTGCATCTGCTTCAATCGCTGCCGCAACGATACCATTGCTAACCGCTACAGAATTGATGCCCGCGCCATAAGCGGAGATGTCGATAGAAGAAATCAGGCTAAGTGCGGCCGGATTGCTGTAGTCGATGATGTCTACCTGATTGTTCTCTCCGTTGGTGAGGAACAAGCGGTTGGTTTCACCGTCAAAGGCTACGATTTCAGCGGTGCCTTCGCCTCCCCCGGTGAAGTAGCTGCCCAAATGCGTCAACTGCAACTCAGGGTTGGTTGCGGCAACGGGCGCCATATCGTCGTTGTCCATAATGCGAACGATGTGGCGGGTGGTCTCTCCCAGTTTCACTTCGCTTGCTGCAGGATCAATTTCGAGCACGATATACTGTCCGCCCAGCTCCATATTGTCGAGGATGTCGAGGGAAAGGAACTGAGCCGTATTGGTGCCGTCAAATTCCACTTCGGTCGAAGCCAGAGTGAAATCAGTGCCTTCCGTAGCGGTGGAGCCAGCCAGGATATTTACAACGGCTTTGCCCGTCAGTCCGCCAGCCTGCTCTACGGCCAGTTCCAGTTGCAGAGCGCCACTGCCTTCCTCTACGGTAGTGAGATTATCTGCGAAGGTAACAGTAGACTGTGTTTGCAGCTCAAATATGCCGACGGTGCCGCTGACCTCGTAGGAAACGGCGATGTAGGCTTTGCCATCCGGGCTGTCCGCTGCATTGATGAAGGCGATGTCCTCCGGTGCCAGGTCGCCGCCCAGTTCATCTACCGTACGGGTATTGATGTACTGAATGAAGGTTGGGGCGGCTGGGTCCGCAATTTCATACACCATAATGCCGCCGATGCGCTCCAGTGCGATAAAGGCGTAAGGCACGCCGTCGATTTCTTCGACGATTACGGCTTCCGGCTCCGGGCCTTTGTCATCGGAGCGGTTTTTGAAGGCATTCTCATCATCAGTGGCATTGAAAATGGCACCGAAAACCGGGTCTGCTGCTGTAATTTGCTCCAGGTCGTTGCCGCTGTCGAAGACAACAGCGCCGGAAGCTGCATCCCAAATGGTGAAGGAGCGGGCACCGTAGGCATAAAGCTCATCGTAGTCGCCATCGCCATCGGTATCGCCATTGGCAAGGGTGATGTTCAGGCGGCCGAGGAGGGCGTCATTCTTGATGTACGCTGCATCCGGGAAGGCGGTGGGGTCGAGTACGACCTCGTCATCACCTATCCGGGCTTCCTCAGAATACCCATCGTAGTCCCGGGCATCCCCTTCATTAGCGGTGATGATGTAGCCTTGCCCGCCAACCGTGAAGAAGTCGATGGCGTCGGGCTGATACATGCCTTTGATGTTCCAGTTGGCGAAGAAGATGTTGTCGGTGCGGTTGGAAGCATCAAGCGTTACGCCTTCTGCCGTCCAGTCTTTGTAGCCGAGTGGCAGAATGCCGGTCACGGCCTCGTTGATGATATCGACAACTAACAGCGCGTTGTTTTCCTGGCAGGACACATAAGCAGTGGTCCCATCATTGGAAATGGTAACGTACTCCGGCTCCAGGTCCTGAGCCACCGTAGCGCCCGGGCCAAAGATGCGTACGCCTTGCGCAATAAGGGTGGCCTCGTCGTCATTGAAGCCGGTCAGCGGCAGCGTGGCCACCGTTGCTGAGGTTGCACCTTCGCTCACGTCTATGATGCTGACAGAGCCTTCGGGGTCGACATCGTAGTCGTCATTGGGTTCGCCCTCATTAGCCGTCAGGATTTTGGTGCCATCGGGTGTGAAGGTCAGCATATCGGGCAGCGGGCCTACTGTGACCTGATTGAGGAAAGCCCCATCTGTATCGAAGAAGACTACGCTGCCGTTGTCTGTCTTGGTATTTGCTTCCATAGCGACGGCAACAAGGCCATTGTGCACTGCTACGGAATTGATACCACCGCCATAAGGAGTCATGTCAACAGAAGAGATGGAAGAAAGGCTGGCCGGATTGGAGAAGTCCACGATATCCAGCTGATTATCCTCCGAATTGGTGAGGAACAGGCGCTGTGAAGCCGGGTCGTGGGCTACGATTTCTGCAACTGCACCAGAGGCAAAGCTGCCTACGTGGTTTAAGCGGGTTGCCGGATCAGCCTGAGCCACCGGTGGCACATCGTCATTGTCGGTAATCAGGACAATGAGGCGGGATCCACTGCCTGCTAATGCGGTGCTGCTTTCATCAAACTCCAGGATAAGGTATTTGCCGCTCAGGCTGCTGTTGTCGAGCACCTCCAGGTTGAGGCTGAGCCCATCGGTAGTGCCTGCAGGTATGCTGAGGGTAGTGGTGCCCAGGTTGTAGTCTTCACCCGCTACTGCAGTGGAAGCCATCGCTACATTTACCGTAAGGCTGCCAGCCAGCCCACCGGCTTGCTCAATTTCGATGGGCAGTTCGATGCTGCCAGCGCCTTCCATCACTTCAACAGTGCTTTCGGCGAAAGTAACCGTAGGAGGCGTGGCGATTTCGAATACCCCAACTGTACCGCTGACCTCATAGGAAACGACGGCGTAATACTTGCCATCGGGGCTATTGTCCGGGGTGATGATTTTTACATCCTCTGGTGCCAGGTCGCCGCCTTCAGTGTCTACCGTACGGGTGTTGATGTACTGCAGGAATACAGGTGCCTGCGGGTTAGAAATGTCGTAAACCATCAGGCCGCCGATACGCTCCAGTGCAATGAAGGCATAAGGCACGCCATTGATCTCCGCAACGGTCACGGCTTCCGGTTCCGGCCCTTTGTCGTCGGAGCGGTTTTTGAAGTTGTTCTCGTCATCAGTGGTATTGAAAATAGCACCGAATACCGGGTCCGCAGCCGTGATCAGCTCCAGTTCAGAACCGCTATCGTATACGAGGTCTCCATTGTCGGCATTCCAGATAGAGAAAGACCGGGCACCGTAAGTGTACAGCTCATCGTAGTCTCCGTCGCCATCGGTATCTCCATTGGCGGTGGTCATGTTCAGCCGGCCAAGGAGGGCTTCATTTTGCAGGTAAGCTGCATTGGGGAAAGCAGTGGGGTCAAGTGTGATTTCATCGTCACCGATCCTCGCTTCTTCAGAATAGCCGTCGTAATCGCGGGCATCGCCCTCATTTGCAGAAATAAGATAGCGTTGGCCACCAATGGAGAAGTAGTCGATCGCATCGGGCTGATACATACCGCGAATTGGCCAGTTGGCGAAGAAAATATCGTCGATGCGGTTGGAGGCATCCAGTACGACACCTTCCTCCGTCCAGTCTTTATACCCCAGTGGAATGACCGCCAGCGCTGCCGCAGATTCGATGCTAATGAGTACCAGTGCGTTATTCTCCTGGCAATTCGCATACGCGAGGGTGCCGGTCTCGTTGATGACAATGAATTCAGGCTCAAGGTCCTGAGCAACAGTGGCGCCGGGCCCGAAAATACGTACACCGGCGTCTTTGAGGCTGGCTTCATTGTCGTTGAAGCCGGCAAAGCTGATGGTCGTTACATTGGCGTTGGTAAGATTGGCTGCACCCATACTCAGGTCGATAATGCTGACGGAGCCTTCAGGGTCAATGGTGTAGTCTGCATTAGGCTCGCCTTCATTAGCCGTCAGTACTTTGGTGCCATCCGGAGTGAAGGTCAGCATATCGGGCAGCGGGCCCACTTCCACCTGGCTCAGCAGGTTGCCATCGGCATCCCAGAACGTAACAGAGCCATTGTCGGTGACTTCGTTGCCTTCCAAAGCTACGGCCACTATACCATTGGCGACAGCTACAGAGTTGATGCCGCCACCGTAGGGCGCCATGTCGATTGCGGTGATGGTGGAAAGGCTTGCCGGGTTGGAGAAGTCAACCACATCCAGTGTGTTCTCCTCGGAGTTGGTCAGGAAGAGGCGCTGTGAAGCCGGGTCGTGCGCCACGATCTCAGCAACTGTACCAGAAGCAAAGCTGCCTACGTGGCTTAGGCTGATTGCGGGGTCAGCTGGAGCTACAGGTGCCGTCAGGTCATTATCCTGAATCAGCACGATGAGCTCCGTCTCGCTGCCAGTCGTGGCATTGGTCAGCGACTCAATAGCAAGGATGAGGTAGCGGCCACCTACCGTACTGTTGTCAATCAGCTCCACCTCTATACTTTGAGGGCCGGTGCTGTTGGCAGGGAAAGTGACGTTGGTGGTATTTAGGTTGAAATCTTCACCTGCCACGGCTGTGGAGGCGCTTACTACGCTGATTGCCGCTTCTGTGGGCAGGCCATTAGCGTTGGTGATGCCGAGGCTGAAGCTAACGGTGCCATCTGCTTCATTCACCACTACATTAGGCACTTCAAAAGATACAACCGGCTCAATGGCAGGCATGTAAACGCCCGGCGTGGCCAGGATGTCGGTGCCATTGAAAGCTTCGGTGTTGGCGAACCAGTTGGCGCCATCGTTATTGTCGAGTGTTGGGTCGATGAGTTCGATAGACGGGCCATTGCCATCCGCTTCAGCCGGCCAGGGCGCTTCATCCAGGTAATTGACAAAGTCAATAGTGTCACCGAGGTAATTGCTGATCAGCAGTTCTTCGTCTCCGTTGGTAATGTCGTCAAAGCCCCAGTCGTAAAAATCAAGCCCGTAGAACGCCTCGGCGGCAGCTTCGTCAAAAGCAACGAGCACAACTTCACCGGGAGCCAGCGTTTGCTCCGGGAAAGTGAAGCTGAACTCAGAGCTGAAAGTCAGCCCGCCAATGATAGCCGGATCGGTACCGGCATTCAGGATTTCGACAAACTCGAGGTCATCGCTGCTGCCGGGAGGATTGTACATAATTTCCGTAATCACCAGATTAGGCGTGGTGCGGTTGATGATCCAGTCGAAAGCGAAGGCTTCCAGCAGGAAGTTGCCTGCTGCATCGGTCACCAGGCCAATAGAGAGGTCAAAGGCCTGCCCATCGGCAAAAGGCATATCGTAGGTGATGGTCACGAACGGGAACTCGTTGCCCCCGGGCTCTGTGTAGGTGATGTCAGCAATGGTGCCATTGGTGGTGTAGTTCATGGGGTTTTCCACACTTGCTACATCCATAGGCTCACTGTACGTGATGCGGATGCTCGTGTCATCCAGCAGTTCTGCGCTAAGCGCGAGCGGCGGCAGGAAATCTTCGGTACTGCTGAAGAGCGATACATCGTCGAAGCCGGCGAAGTCATCGGCACCGTTTTGCTTAGCCATCAGGCGCAGGCGAACGGTAGAGATGCCCACCGGCAGGTTGACGAAAACGGTTTCCCAGCCACCGGTGTTGCGGGAGAGGTCCACATAGTTGGCCATGTCGAAGCCCATGCCGGGCTCCGTTTCCACAATGTAGCCAATGGAGTCCACAGACTCATAGCCAATGGTGTTGTACTTAAAGGTGAGTGCATTGACCAGAAATGCCGAAACATCAACGGCCTCAAAGTCCATAGTATGGAAATCAGCATTGCCTCCGTTGTCGTTTTCCAGGTCGCGCATATACCAGAAGTTCATGCCGCTGGCCGGGCCTATATTTGCTGTTGGGCCTGACACTGCCCATGCATCGCCATCGATGTCATAGGTAGCAGGATTAATGGTGTAATTCCAGGTGTCATTGGCGGAGCCTTCGAAGCCCTGGAACAATTCCTGATCGTCTTGCGCAAAAGACACAACGGAAAGCAGGCAGAGCAACAGGGTGCCCAGGCTCTTTCCAAAGCGGTAATCGTACTGCATGAAAGAAGTTTTGGTTTTGGAATGTATTTTGGAAGCGTAAAGCTACGGCAGGCAAATGCAGGGTGGGTTAACTGTA
>JANSXW010000294.1 GCA_024742755.1 bacterium
ATTGTGTCGCTCATTCGGGGCATTCTGATGACTTCTGCCATACGATTGTGTATTTTGGTAGTTGATCTTTTGTTAATACCTGGTGTAATCTATACACTAAGTGCAAAGAAAATGATTATTGCTCAATAATTAAAACCCACCCGCTCAGTTAGGGTTCACGGAGTGCTAGTCCAATACTTGTTGGACGGCGGTCAGCATCTCTGACAGGGGGCTGTAACCGGTGGCAATCAGGTGAAACTCATCGCCTGTTTTCATAAAGCAGGTAGGGAAACCACGAACGCCAATTTGTGCGGTGATCTGGAATTCCGCTTCTGCTTTTTGCCGGTAAGCCAGGTCTTTCATCATTTTGGTGAATGAAGGGCCGTCTATACCGATTTGCTCCGCATAAGGCACATAGGCTTTGATTTCAGCCGGGGGTATACCATCAAAGTAGACCGCTCGCTGCAAAAGGTGGGCAAATTCCGCCTGTTTGTCTGGCACCTGCTCCTTAGCGATTGCCATTGCTACGGCTGCCGGCACCGATGTGAAGACTGCTTTGCCTTCTGCAAGCGTGCCGTTCAAAAAGTCAGGCCCAAAAGTAACGCCGGTACGCTCTTCTACTGTCCGGTAGGCTTCACTAATGTAACCAGCCACTTCTCCAATGCGCCCCACCCGGTCGCCGGTAATCATGCCTCCGGAGATGACCTCTAAATCCATTTCGGACCTAAAGTGTTGGTACAATTGATAGACGACCGGGCTAAAGCCATAGCACCAGCCGCAGAGGGCATCATAGAAGTAGAAAAAAGCAGGCTTTTCCTGCCCAAATTCGTCAAATGACCGGGTCATGTTCATTAAGTTTGTTACTCAAGACAAGGTATAAAGGTAGGAATTGTTTGCCCGGCATCGCGTTTTCCCCCGGTAATTGCTAATTTTGAAACCATGAACTTTTCGTCCAAACATATCGAATCAGCGGTCAATGCCTTCGCCACCCTGCCAGGTATTGGCAAGAAGACAGCCCTGCGCCTTGTGCTGCACCTGACACAGCAACCCGGGGAGGTTGCCGAGCAGTTTGCGGAAGCCATCGTCAACATGCGGAAAAATATCCGGCAGTGCGAGCGCTGCTACAACCTGTCAGATGACCGGCTCTGCAACATCTGCGCCGACAAGCGCCGGGAAGAAGGCACCGTCTGTGTGGTGGAAAGCATCCGGGACGTGATGGCCATAGAGGATACCGGGCAGTACCGGGGGCTGTACCATGTTTTGGGCGGCGTCATCTCCCCAATTGAGGGGGTCGGCCCGGAAGATTTGACCATTGACCCGTTGCTGGAGCGCATTGAAAAAGATGAGGTCAAAGAGTTGATTATGGCCATCAGCCCCACTATTGAGGGCGATACGACGACCTTCTACATTTCCAAAAAGCTGGAAGGCAAAGCGGTGCAGGTGAGCACCATCGCCCGGGGCGTTTCCTTCGGCGGCGAGCTGGAGTATGCGGATGAACTGACCCTGGGGCGGTCGATTGTGGCGCGGGTGCCTTATGGGAAGTAAGTCTAGGCTGGGTGTTTAGGGCTTAGAGGTTTAGCGTTTAGGGGGTAGCGGTTTAAGAAGAGCGCATCTCCCAAGGCTGAAATCAATCAAGGCAGGGACGTTGACCATAGGGGAAGTGTGAAAAAAGATACAATATTTACAGATGCGGATACAACGATTAGAGCTTAAAAACTTCCGGGGCTTTTCGGACTTGCAGGTGGATTTCCCTGCAAAGGGGGCGGCTGTGTTCATAGGCTGGAACGGGGCGGGGAAGAGTAGTGTGTTGGAGGCGATAGCCAATTCTGTGAAGTTTTATCTACAGGGGGATAGGTTTCCGATCAACGAAAGCGATATCAAGCTTGAATCTAAAAAGAGCCGGGTGTTTTTGAGTGGATACAGTGGAAAGTATTCTATCACCCAAGGGAGTGAGTTAAGATACGCTCAGAACGGAAATAAAGAAGAGTACTCACGGTTGCTTGACAAACCCAATGAACCTGCTAAGGAGTTCAATAAGGTGTTGAGACGGCAGTTCGCTAAAGGAGGTAGTCAATTGGATATTCCGATTTTAATGTACTACCCAACGAATAGAATAGTACCAAAGTCACCATCAGTTGGGTATGATAAAGAAAGTGATAAAGAGTTGCATCAGATTGATGCATGGAGGAACAACTTGCAGTCGGTTCAAGACTATACAGGTTTTTTTAGGTGGTTCCGGATTAAAGAAGATGTTGAAAATGAAAAAAGGTTGCGAGAAAATTCATCATTCAGAGAACGTGGGCTTACCGCTGTAAGGGATGCCATTAAAGAAAGCTTTCCAGAGTTTCAAAGTCTATACATAAGGAGGACACCTAAAGAGGCTTTTGTCGTTCAAAAAAGCGGCACGGAAGAAGTGTTTTCGATGACCCAGCTATCAGACGGGGAAAAGGGCGTTATTGTTATTATTGCTGATATTGCCCGTAGATTAGAAATGGCGAACCCCACCCTTGAAAACCCACTACAAGGCAAGGGCATCGTCCTGATCGACGAGATAGAGCTTCACCTGCACCCTGCATGGCAGCGCCGTATTGTGCCCGCTTTGGAGAAGACGTTTCCTGGCATACAATTTATTCTGACCACCCATTCGCCACAGGTCGTTAGCGAAATAGCAAGGAGTCAGGTGTTCCTGTTGGAAAATTTCAAGGTCATCAAGGAGGTGCCTCATACGCTGGGGCGCGATTCCAATACCCTTCTTCAGGATGTGTTTAATGTGCCGGAGCGTCCGGAAGCCGCAAAAGAGGAGTTTGACAAACTATATCGTATACTGGACAACCCCCGGAAAAAAGAAGAGGCTAAAGGCCTGTTACGGGAAATGAGCCAAAAATATGGAGCCGATGATCCGGAGATTCAAAGGGCAACGCTTCATTACGAATTCATGAATGAAGCATGAAGTACATCCTCAAAGCGGCAGGCAATGAACCCCAATCTTTAAAAGAGGTACGCTCCACTCCGGGTTCGACTTATGATGATTGCAATAAGGCAGATATCAGGCGTGCCCTCCTAAAGGAGCAGGGACATATTTGTGCCTATTGCATGAGCCGAATCAGTAACGATCTGGATATGATGGGCCGTCCAAAAATGAATATTGAGCACTACG
>JANSXW010000196.1 GCA_024742755.1 bacterium
TTCCGGAAGTATCTATTTTCACTAACGCTGGCACAATGCTATTGTACGCTTCGTAGGAGATACCCACCGACACCATCAGGTTCCCATCTGCCGTAGTAACCATGTCTTCGGGCTGGGCGTCACCACCCATATCATAGACCTTTGACCACAACAAATCGCCCGTTGCCGAGAACTTAGTCACCATCAAATCAAAAACATACAAATGATATCGGGCCTGGCTCAGCACGTAAATATTGCCTGAATCATCGTGAACAACGGAAAGGGGGAAAAGCTGGTCCTCATCTTCACCTTCAATAAGCTTGATATCTCGCTCCCACAACAGCTCACCGTCACTTGCTATACGCCATACACCACCGTACCAGGGGTAATTTGACGAATTCACATCTATTTTCCTCCCGCACAGTGTATAGCCCCCCAGGGGCGAGGGTGCAATTGAAATACCAGCTTCATGGGCCCGGTGATAATCAAGGTTGCCGTAGGTCTTTATCCAGTTTAGCTCGCCGGATTTCGAATGGCTTGCAATAAAAGCATCCCTGTAATCAGTACTTATAGAAGAAGGGTGCTCCCTAAACAATACCCCCGTAGATAGTATCTCATCGTTATGTACTATACCCCCTAATACGTTTATAGAGCTCGTATCAGAAAGGTTAAAATTATACCGCTCTATCAGTTGACCACTACCCATGTCAATGCGCCGATTAAAAAGCGACCATTTGGCGCTCAGGGTATCAACCAGCTTGCCTGATGTTAAAATAACTGCTTCTTCATTGCTAATGGGTAAGATAACGCCCGGCCCTTCCGCTTCTATCCCATTGTTGTCATACTCCATCGCGTAATTGATCTGCCCGGTAAGGTTCATACAGGAAACCAGCACGCTGAAAAAGCTTAGGAAAATATGTTTCATGGTTGGTGCAATATTGAAAATGAGGACAAGCGCGTAGAAATACTTTTTATCCTGTGAAAGATAAGCAATGTTATCAGAAAACACAGCGGGAAGGTGATAAATTCTCCTGAACCAGCACACCGGGTACTTACTCAAAGCAGGGCTTCAACCAAAAGCATGGGAAAATATAATATTTATCCCACTAAGTACTAGCAAGCTTCAGGCAGGAACTTCCCATCCACCGAAATCAAGTGGTCGAGGCGGATTTCCAAACCGGTGCTGAGCAACATGTACTCCACCTTGCTGCGGATGTACAGGTCTTTGATAACCGCCTCTACGGTTTGACTTTGACCGGTAGCATCCAGAAATTCAATACGGCAGGGGCGGCGAAGGGTGGCGCGGGCTTCCAGTTCGTCGTAAAAATCACAGCTGATGGGTTGGTAGTTGTTCATTTTGGGAAAGTTTTGAATAGAATAATAAGCTTTTCAGGTTTGAAATTGTTGCATAGCCAAAACATCGATAAACTTTGATCCAGACCATTTCCATACTAGGTTGCGGCTGGCTGGGGCTCCCGCTCGGCCAAACCCTGGCGCAGGCGGGCTACACCGTAAAAGGCTCCACCACCACGACTGACAAGCTGCTCACGCTCACCGAAGCTGGCATTTCCCCCTTTCTAATCAAAGCCGGCGACCAACTGGAAGGCGACAACCTACGCGACTTCTTCCAGACCGACCTGCTTTTTGTGAACATCCCTCCCGGTGGGCGGCGCGACCCCAATGTAGAAGAAACGTACCCCCGCAAGGTTAAAGCTATTGTGGAAATGGCTATGCGCATGGAAGTGCCGGAGCTGATTTTCGTTAGTTCCACCGGCGTGTATGGCAATGACAATACCACCCTGGACGAAAGCGCCGCCCTGAACCCGTCTACCGCTTCCGGGCGGGCCCTTGTGGTGATCGAACGGTATTTGCAGCTGCTGCGGGCACCCCGGCCTACCGTCTTACGAATGGGCGGACTAGTAGGCGGCAGCCGCAAGCCCGGCCGTTTCCTGGCAGGCAAAAAGGACATCCCCAACGGAGAAGCACCGGTCAACCTGGTACACCTGGACGACTGCATCGGGCTCATAGCGTCGCTGATTGAGCAGGAAGCTTTTGGGCATACCCTCAACGTGGTAGCCGATGGGCATCCAACAAGAGCCGCTTTCTACACCGCTCAGGCGGAAAAAGAAGGGCTGGAGCCACCTACCTTCAAGGGGAATAAGGAACTGGCGTACAAAATCATCAGCAATGAATGGGCCAAAGAGCTGTTGGCGTACACTTTCCGGCATCCGGACCCGATGAATTTTTAATAGATGACGATTCGCTCCGTGCCTAACAACCCTTCCTTTGCCCAAACCCGGAGGAAATAAATGCCAGGCACAAGGTCAGATACGTCCATACGCTGCTCGGCTGCGTTGCGGACCACTACCCCACTACTGTTTAATAGCGCTAAATGAGCAATACCTGCTTTGCCCGTCACCCGGATTTCATCCGTCGTTGGATTGGGCGCAATTGTCCAGTCGGGCCGGGGCTCCACTTCAGCAGCAGCAGTCAGGCATTCCATATCCGATAACCGGGCCCAAAGCTGATTGTCGAAGGAAGAAGCTGCGGCGACTACCGGCCCTGCGTTATTGCCCTGCCGGACCACCACCAGCCCTTCACTGGGTACCACGTAAATTTTCTGGTCGTTTTTGCCCAGTGCGGCATACATATCAGCGGGTGCATCCGGGACTAATGGCCCATTCAGCACCAATTGGGAGGACGGCAGCATAAAGGAGGGCTGCCCGTTGAGCCACCACAGGTAACCGTAGCTTTGGTTGAGGCTCTGAGAAGGGGTGATCATCGCATTGAAATAGGCGGTATCGGTCAGGATTGGTGTACCGCCCCACTGCCCCTCTGCCAGCATGAACAAGCCGAAGCGCGCCATATCCCGCGCCTTGCTGTAGTAGACATTGCCAAACCAGCCCCCCTTCATGCCAATCGCATTGCCCAGGCGAAAGCGGGTGTACAGGGTGAGGTTCACTCCGGTGGCGGCTTCCACCAATTCCTGGGTATAGCGGTAGGGGGAGTTGTGGTAGGCCCAGCGGGTGCCTGCGTCCACCAGGTACTGAAAGCAGGCCGGCTCAAAGCAGCTGTTGGTGGCGTCGTCCTCCACGGAATCGTCCAGCCCGGTCGTCATCGAAATTTGGTTGCGGATGGTGATGAGGGCTTCCTTGTCCGGCGGGCATTCCGTCCAGCCTGCTCCCATGTAGCCTGAAACCGGGTCATTGATGTCCAGATAGCCGTCTTCCTGTGCCAGCCCGATGACGGCTGCCATCAGGCTTTTGCCCGCGGAAGCCCAGTACCAGACCGAGTCCTGCTGAAAGGTACCGAAATACCGTTCCAGCACCATCTTCCCGTCCTTAAGTATAATAAAGGCTTTCGTATCCCGGCTTTCGACGAAGGCCAGCAGGCTGTCGACTTTCTCCGGGCACCAGTTGAGGCTGTCGGGGTGGAGGGTTGACCATTCATCGCTCTCAGTAGGTGGGAAATAGAGCGATTGGGCAAAAGCTGCATTTAGTAAGATGAGCAGGAAAAGGGTATAAATCAGGCGCATAAGCTTTTTTCGGGCTTAGACTGCCGGGGAAGCTAAGAGTTTAATTTACAAAAGCGGGGCGGCTCTCCCCACTGGAAAACCGCCCCGCTTAAGCTTACGATAGATGCAAGATTACTTGCTCCACTCCTCGATAGACGCCTTGTTCATGCGCACATAATCGTCGTTGCCTGCCTGTTCAGCCAGCTTCATCGACATTTTAGCGGCTTCGATCGCGTCTGCTTTCTTGCCCATATCCGCCAGGATGAGTGCCTTGCGGCGTACCTGCCAGAAACGTGGGCTGTCCACATCTGTTGCGATGGTGATCCACTCCAGCGCTTTGTCCAGGTCTTTGCCCATATCGTGGTAGTAAGAAGCAGCAGCGTAGTAATCGTTAGGCGTAGGGCCAGCCATTACGCCGTCAATTGAAGCCTGCACCTGCTTTTCAGTATGCACTTCCACAGGGATTTTCACCATGGTCTTGTCCCATGCGAAAACGATATCTGCGCCAGTCATAGTAATGTTATCAACCGTAAAACGCATCTGCTCGACCATTACCGGGCTTTTTTCCGGCGTTACAGAGACGGTTGCAGCAGGGTCTTTCTCTACGTAGCTGCCCCAGTTTCCAGACTCGTATGGGTAGAACATCAGCATCCACTCCTTAGCCATAGGCTTGCAGAGCACTGCGTATTCGCCGGCTTCCATTTCCTTGCCGCCAACTACTACGTCCTTATCAAAGGCGAACTTGGTCGCTGCGTTGGCTCCGAAGCGCCAAACTTTGCCGTAAGGCACCAGGCCGTCATCTCCGAAAATGGTACGGCCCTTTACACTCGGGCGGGAATAGTTGATCTGAATATCTGTCAATCCAACCATTTGCTCAATTTCTGCAGCAGGGCTGGGAGCAGGCGTTTGGATTTGTGCATTTACCTGCGGCACCATCAGGGCAACGAGTGCCAAAGCGACAAGTGAGCTTAACAGTTTCTTCATTTTACTTGGTTTTAAGTTTAGAATTGTCAAAATTCGTGCACGAAAGTAAGACTTTCGCTGCAACCAAAGAACAACGGGGACACAACTTAGTTGTTTTCGCGGGGACACATTAATCACAAATGATTCAGAGCAGGGATCTCCCAAACGCCTGAATACTGAAGTAACCTCTGGCTTTCATGAGTATGACAATCGCAATTATCGCCCACGATGGCAAAAAAGCGGAAATGGTGGCTTTTATCAAAGACCACGCACCGCTGTTCCAGCAAAAGAACATAGACCTTATCGCCACCGGCACCACCGGTTCTCACCTGGAACGCGCCGGGCTGGAAGTGATGCGCATGGAAAGTGGCCCCATGGGCGGTGACGCGCAAATTGCCAGCCGGCTGGTGGAAGGTAAGGTGGATATGGTCATCTTTTTCCGGGACCCGCTCGGCAAGCACCCGCATGAGGTGGATGTCAATATGCTGATGCGGCTTTGCGATGTGCACAATATCCCCCTGGCGACCAATCATGCAGCGGCGATGCGCTTTGTGAAGACGTTGTAATTTTTAATTATGCCTACGCCCGCGGCATTGAGCCGGTCACCTGCGCCGATCAGATCTTTGAGCGGTTTGAGCACTATCAGCAGCTGATCCCGGAAGAATCCTAGTGGATTGAGACGTAAATGCTTGACAGTTAACGACCAGGCACTACAGAAGGCTTAAGCGTGAAAATACTATCAAATAATTCGGTCTAGTCGCACTAGCGCAGCAGGGTCACGTCACCATTGAGTTCTATAAGCTCGCCGTTAGGTGTTTCCACAAAACATTGGTAGAAGTACACTTCCATAGGGGCATCCTGCCCGTTGAAGCGGCCATCCCAGCCGGTTTCCGGGTCATCCGTTTCAAAAACAATACCGCCCCAGCGATTAAATACCCGGAGTTCAAAGCTGGCGACCGGGCAATTGCGGAGCAGCTCCAAGATATCGTTGGTGCCGTCTCCGTTTGGTGAGAAGGCATTGGGCAGGGCGTAAGCACAACCGCCATCCGGCTCGCAAAAGCGCACCTCAAAACTGAAGTTATCGCTGTACGTGCAGCCTGCTTCATCCACGGCCAGCAGCACCACGCTGTAAATGCCATTCTCTTCAAAAGTCACCAACGGCATAGGCTCCTCAGCACTACCGCCAACATCCAGATTCCAGTCATAAATCACGATGCTGTCCGGTCCGGAGGCGGAGAAGGTTGCGACATCCCCCAGGCAGACTACACTATCGCCTTCAATGACGAGTTCCGGGTTATCGAGGCAGGGATCGGCCTCCCCGCATAGTTCTATTTCAAAAGAGAGGCTCCCGGTACGGGTACAGCCATTGGCATCCACGGCGCTTAATGCAGCGGTAAACAGCCCGGTTTCCTGAAAGACATTTTCCGGGCTGGGCGTGGTGCTGGAAGTTAGGTTGGAAAAAGTCCAGTCGTAGGTAACCAGATTGGCGCCACTGGCACTAAAGATCAGGGTGGAATCCAGGCATAGCGGGCCGGTTACATTCAATTGCAATTCCGGAAGGTCCTCGCAGGGGTCGTCCCCGCAGTCCACGAGGTCATCCTCAATGGCGGCGGAGTAGACGCAGCCATTCACATCTGCTGCTTCCAGAAAGATCGTGCCTACGCCCGCGTCATCAAAGGTTACAGTGAAGGAAGGCTGATCACCAGTCACGCCGTTGTTCGCACTCCAGGAGTAACTGACGAGATTAGCTGAAGTCTGGGCAGTAAAGGTCAGGGGCTGCTGCAAACAGTACTGATCCGGTGGAATGATGGCAATGGAAGGTTGCCCAATGCAGGGGTTATCGCTGCAATCCTGGATTTGGACCTCATTTTGCCCAATGTAAGAACAGCCCTGCAGGCTAGTGGCCTGGAAAGTTACAGTGTAAGTACCGGGTGCCGGGAAGGCGTACTCCAGCGCGCTGAGGTTTTCAAAGGTCTGCCCGTCTGCCGTCCAGGTGATCTCCAGGGGCGGGTCATTGATTAAGAATTCTGTGAGTGGAAAGACCAGAACGGAGTCGACACAGGCAAAGCCTTCAAACTCCAGGTCCACCAGCTCGGGCCCGCAGCCACCGCAATCGAGCACATCCAGAGTGGTGGTTGCTGTGTATTCACAATTAAGCTCATCCCGCACAGTGACGGTGATGGTGTAAGTCCCGGGGTCATTGAAGTTCACCTGCGGATTCAGCCCGCTGGTCTGCCCAACACTGCCTAAATCCCAGGTAGCGCTTACCGCCTGCCCTTCAAAATCGATGCCCAGTTGAGCCGGGCTGTTGGCACAAATCTCAGCAGGTGCCTGTATGCTCAGGCTCAGATCGTCCGGGCAAGGGTCAGCGTCACATAGCTGAATGGAGACGTCCAGCGTATCCGCAAAGGTGCCGGTGCTGGTCGTGAGCGTAAGCACAACCGTAGCGTTGCCAATATCTCCGTAACTCATAGCGGGGCTGTCCGCCTCTGAGGTTTGTCCGTCTCCGAAGTCCCAGCTGACCTCAGTGACATCCAGACTGGTTTGGTAACTCCATTGCAAGGTGGAATCCACGCAAAACACCCCATCCACCTGAATGTCGAGGCAGGCGTACGCTTCCTCCTCTACTTCGGAATATCCGGCAAAGTAGGTATAGGCATCAGCGAAGCCAATACCGTATACATAAGCTTGAAAAGGTTCCGGGCTACTAAGTACATGTTCACCCGGCTCCAAGCTTATCCGGCGATAAACCTTGTTGGGGTCCCCAAGATAGCCCAGCCAGGCAGCGGGAGAAAGAGGTCCGCCATCCAGCTGTATGTCATCTACTTCGTCTGCATTCGCAACAATATTTACGCTATGCTGGCTGAAGGGTACGTCACCGATTAAATCATTGAACCGATCCAGACTCTTAAAGCGGACTTCACGGGTTTTGTACTCAGCGGGCCAAAGCCACAGCATGTTAGGGTCGCCCAGCCCCTGTGGTGTGCAGCCGCCATTGGTATTAAACTGCGCGACTGCTACCGGCCGGCTGGCAGAAATTACCCGTCCGCTATTGTAGGAATCGTCATAAACGGTGTAGAACGCCCCCTGATCGAGCGTAGCTACCTGATTGCAGTCCACGAACACCTCCGTATCATCTTCGGAAGCAAGCACCCGGATGACCTGCGCGCCCTGGTTTTGAAATGGCGTATGGTAGTATAAGGTGCCCCATTTGTCAACCGGCAACGCCTGATCGTATACATGGCTGTCTGCTGGTTGCCCACAATCAATGATATCTGCCTGTTTGGCACCGGAAAAGACCGCTATTGGCTGACCAGACAGACTTCGCACCCTGCTCCCGGTCAGGTCTCCCACCGCCTGCACCTGATAAATCTGCCCGGCATTGAGCGTAATGGTGAACGGCACACCGGGCGGGCGAAGCCCCAGGGTCAGGACGGAAGGGGTGATCTCGATCTCCGTTCCATCTTCCGTGCTGAGCACCACGAAGGAGGACGGGTCGTTGCCAACGTCATCAGCATAACAAATGGGAAAATATTCAGTGCCCAGCTCCGGCTCCGGCAGCAAATGGGTAGCTTCTGAAAAGTAGGCGCGGTAGTGGACGCCCGTGGCCCTTACCGGCGCATCCGAAACAATGCGAATACCGGTATTGCCTGTAATATCCGAGCCCTGAATGTAGTACAGGGCAGGTGGCAGCTCTACTTCCCCGGTGCCTCCGGCGCTTACTGAAAAGGGGATAGAAAAGCCTGTTGCCGGAATTTGGATTTCCCCGGTAGCTTCCTGATCCGCGTGCAGAACGACGGCAAAGACAGGGTCATCGTTGAAGATCAGATCAATGTTCTCCATATAAGCCAGCCAAAAAGTAGTGCCCGTACTGGCCTGACCAGTAAGCGTGGTAGCATTCAGCGCAAGAACGGAGCAAAGCAAGAGCAGTCGTTTCATAAGCCGGGTAAATCTTGGTGTTGAAGATGCAACGCCAAATAGCTGGTTTAGGTGCAAAAAACCTAAAATGGAGCGTAAAAAAGCAGGATATGGCAAGATTGCGGCAGGCATTATTTTAGAAATCCGCCGCAATTGCGTTGGTGGGACAGACGGTGACCAACTTTTTAATCCTCCTCGCGTTTTTTGGGTATTGGGTTTACCCATCTATTTTCTCATAAAAATCCAGGTATGAAATCAGCACTCGTTTTTTGCGGTGCAAACTCAGGCAATCATCCACTTTACGCAGAGACCGCGCGGGAAGTGGGGCAACAACTGGCACAGCGCGACATCCGCCTGATTTACGGAGCCGGCAAAGTGGGCCTTATGGGCGAGGTCGCCGAAGGCGCCCTGCAGGCTGGCGGCGAGGTCATCGGCGTCATCCCCTTCTTTTTGCGCAAAGCGGAAGTCTGCCATGAAGGGCTCAGCCATTTGTACGTTGTGGACAGCATGCACGAGCGCAAGATCAAAATGGCGCAATTGTCGGATGCCGTCATCGTCCTGCCAGGTGGCTACGGCACAATGGATGAGGTATTTGAAATGCTCACCCTTGCGCAGGTCGGACAGGGGCAGCACCCGGTTTGCTTTCTCAACGTCAATGGCTACTTCGATTTGCTCCTGAAGCAATTGGACCACATGGAGGCAGAAGGCTTTCTAAAGCCCGTGCACCGAAAGCTGACCATGACGGCCTCGAGCCTGCCGGAATTGTTTGAGCAACTGGAAGCGTACGAAGCCCCGCCCAAAGAAGGCAAATGGATCAAGCTTTAGACTATGTTTGGAGCTTACTCCTATTGCAAACCAAGGACTTATGAACCCCGCTGAAATGCGGGGCAGGCTCTGGCGTCATCTTTTTTAGCTTATTTGACCCGCCAAACGCGCTAAAAAAGATTTAGCCAGAACCACAA
>JANSXW010000378.1 GCA_024742755.1 bacterium
ACTGCAAGATAACATTTTAGCTCAAAGCTCGATTACCAAATCAAAACTTTAACATTGTGAGGACTTGTTGCTGGTTCAATAACCTGGCACAGCAGACCGGGTGAATCCCCCGGCAACGGCTTGGCTTAGTGCACCCGGTGAAGCAGCCTCGCCCGGCGCACTCTCCGTCCGACGTAGTTAAAAACGGAGTCGGTCCCTTCGCCGGGCATACTGGCCTTGCCTAACAAAGCACACCGGGTGAATGCCCAGGCAACGGCTTGGCTTAGTACACCCGGTGAGGCTCCCTCGCCCGGCGTGCTGACCCCTGACCATGCAAAGTACAGCGGTGAAAGCCAGTCCAAGGGCAGCTATGCTAACCTGAAAAGAGCCACGTGCAGGCCTACGAAACTTTTCAGGTTTGACCTGACTTTAATCACCCGCCATCAATGACCCCCATCACCCGAAAGGGAGCAGCCAGGCCCTAAATTTGCCCCATTGAATTGACCTCACAAACAAGACACACATGACCGCGCAGCAATTGCTCGACAAGTACAATGTCGCCGTTCCCCGCTACACGTCTTATCCTACTGTACCTTACTGGGATGCTTCCTGCCCTTCCACCGGAGATTGGAAAGGCAGTGTACTGCAGGCTTTTGGCGAAAGCCGCGAAATCAGCCTTTACCTTCACCTGCCGTTTTGCGAAGCACTTTGCACTTACTGTGGCTGCAATAAACGCATCACCAAAAACCACGCTGTGGAGTCGCCTTACATCGAGGCAGTCCTCAAAGAGTGGGCCTTGTACCGCGACTTGCTGCCGGGCCGCCCTATCCTCCGGGAACTGCACCTGGGCGGGGGCACACCGACGTTCTTTGCGCCGGAGAACCTGCACTACCTGCTGTCCAATATCCTGAAGGATGTGGACCTGGCGGAGGACTACGAGTTTGGCTTCGAAGCCCACCCGGGCACGACCTCTGCCGAACACCTGTCCACCCTGCGCGACCTCGGCTTCACCCGCCTGAGCATCGGCATTCAGGACTTTGCACCGGAGATTCTGGAAATCATCAACCGCAAACAGACTTTTGAGGATGTCCGCTTCGTGACCGAAAAGGCACGCGAACTGGGCTATGAGTCCATCAATTACGACCTCATCTTCGGGCTGCCCCTGCAAACCCCGGCCCACATCACAGAGACCATCCGCAAGACCAAAGCCCTGGCACCGGAGCGCATTGCCTTCTACAGCTACGCCCATGTACCCTGGATCAGCCCTGCCCAAAGAGCCTACTCCGAGGATGATTTACCGAAAGGCAAAGACAAACGGGCACTCTACGAGCTGGGGCGGGAACTGCTGGAAGAAGCGGGCTATGTGGAAATCGGTATGGACCACTTCGCACTG
>JANSXW010000041.1 GCA_024742755.1 bacterium
ATTCCCTGACTAATTCTCCTGCCAACCGACTGACTTTATGCTCGAGCCTGCCCCTGTTTCGGATAATAGCTCTGGCTATTTGCTTTTCGTCACGAAATTGAACAATATTAACCGTAAGGTACTCCTCCGTTACTATACCCCGGCAAAGATAGTCAGGCCTGGGATGAGATTCATCCCATTTCGTGGAGTCAGGTACATCATCCTGATAATGGGCAAGCAGATTGATTCGCCGATTACGTTCTTCCAATGACAAAACCGGCAACGCAAACTGTTCCAATTCATAGGAGAGCATCTGCCCCATTTGCCTGAGTAAGAATGGGTCATTTCCACTTCCTCCCTCAAATTCAACAACCAATAGCTTTACACTTTCGGATAAGCTATCCGATTGAGCAATAATGGTATCAGGCATCGAGTTTAGAAGCGATAGGATTCCTAAGACTGCGCTAATTCTCCTAGAAATCCCAATTAATGATAGTTTGTCCATTGTCACGAGGGGGTACATTTATAATTGTTCTGAATGGTGGTTGTTGACCAGTAATAATTTCGAGTTCGTGTTTGCCCGCAGGTAACCTGAATTTATTTCCTTCCCGTAAAACGGGCTCACCATCTATGAGGTAAGAAGCCCCGGAAAGCCGGCTGCCTGCTGAGTTAAAAACATATATCTTATATAGATAAAGTTTTTCTTCTTTAGGCTTTTCTTCAGTTGGAGTACGCAGTCGTTCAGCCTCAGCTGAATCAGATTTCGCACTTTCTGGTACTGCTTCAGGCAAAGCCATAGCTGTATCCAGATTCAAATCCTCAACCTCCTTTACGAGAGGAGCATCTCTCGAAATAATTGCCTTGTCTTTAGTTTTCAAAACCGCCTTCCTTTCCGGGTTAAGTGCGGGTTCAGCTTTTAAGGTATCTTGCTTCAGTGCCTCGACCGGTACTGTAAAAGCACTAAGCGTAACTACGGGCTTTTGTATACCAGAAACTGCTAAAGTGCCAGCGATTAATACCATTACTAAAAAGGCGACCCAAGCTAAATTTCGGCGGACTGTCCGTGAAGACCTCAGAGGTATCCATTTCGAGTTTTTTTCCAATAGATATTTCAAAAATACAGCTGCATTGGTTACTGCCAGCTCTCTGGAATTATTGGCGTTAGCGTCCACTTTGTCTCCAAGCCGATCCGAAATACCCCTGATCATCAGCGTATCAATCGTGAGGTGCTTGCTGGCAGCGTATAAAAAAGCGTAAGACTCCATCTCCAATGCTATTGCATCGTTGAATCTTTCTCTGAGCATTTTTGCAAGAGGTGCTGTATTTGACTGCAAAACCTTGTCGCCACTGGCCACAGGGCCAAAGAATACGTTGGGGGATGAAGCGATTGATGCGGGGAGATCAAGCATCCAAGTTTTTTGCAGAGCCTGTTGTTCCGCTTTTTCTATCCAAAGCCGGTTTGCCGGCAAGCCCATAGGGCGTGAAAAAAAATGATTGTCTCCTACCTGCCCGGATTCATAATCGTAACCCGCCGTACCAACAACGATATCGCCTATCTCCACCTTTCTAAGGCCTCCTGCTGTACCAAACAACACCAACAATTCAGGCTTGAACAAATCCAGTCCTTCTCTAACACCCTCAGATACGGCTAAACGTCCTTTCCCACACTTTCGCAGTGCGATCCGAACTTCATTGCTTACGCCTTTCAGATAACCTACAGAATAGCCAATATTGGTCTTCGGGTCAATAAAATCCTGCACAGAAGCTAACATAGACCGAATCCCGAGATACTCCACCATCAAAGGTGCAAGGACAAGAACATTGACCCTATTGTCTCTAGCCTTATAAAAGCGGGAAAATTTCTTCATATCTCTTTGTAAAGCTACATAAATTTCCGGAAATCCTCATAAACTATATGATTGCCAGAGCGCTCTTTTCCGGAGTTGCTCCTGCCTTTACTTTTGAAGCATACTTCTCGACAACATGCTGACCTCAAGCTAAGTACAGCACGAGCGTGGCTGACAGCTCATGCCCTGCGGTACTATGCCATTGCATGGAGTCGGGCATTGCTTCACCTTTCAATTTTTCAGAAATGAATGTATCGTTTGAGGATTTTAAAAAAGCAGCAGCCCAGCACCTCACTTCATCAGAGCAAAAAGCCATAAAGGGCGGGCAAGATGGCAGCAACGGCACTGAAGTGATTATCATTGATGTCGTTGACGACTAAGAAAGAGTTCATTATATGCGTACCATGGCACTACTGATATAAGATTGATCTTGCAATCAAAATCAGAGCATCTTTTGCGTCTGATGTAATAAAACATGTCAGTAGCTGCCCTGGGGCGCTCAATTAAACAATGATTTGATTTTCAATAAAATTTGCTATCCAATTATAAGCATGAGACGCAGGGTTTTGATTTTTAAATTCACTTCGGAAAGTCTCAAACGCCTTCTTCCGCTCCAATACAGGGGAACACAGCACCCTTTTTAACTCCCGCATTTTTTGTAAAAAAGATTCGTAATAAAGGGTACGTTCTGAGTCAAAAACCACTTTCTTGCGATATAAAAACTTCTCAAAGTCAGAACAAGCCCTATCAAAAATGTCCCAATCACCATGCTTTTCAGCCAGCACCAGAGCACTTCTAAGCCTGTAGGATTTCAATCTCACGCCGTCATGAAAAGGGTCTTGCATTTTATACCGTTCAAAATGCTCAGTCAGTTTCTCTAATACTACGGTGTATTCCTCTTTGTAAAAATGTATTGAAATTTCTGCATGTATCGTTGTTAAAGGCTGCTCATCTAAAAGAAGCATAGGAGAAAATTTCCGGTGCAATTCTTCCGCCTTTTCTATTTCACCAGCGAGTAATGCCATTTTGACAAGATTTAAGTAAAGCCCTCTCGGTAAGTTATTGAAAACCAGATAGATTTCCTGATCCCCGAATGCGGATAGCAATTCACTCAAGTATTCTATATAATTATCCCCTGAGGCCCTGCTACAGGCTGTAACATAGTTTAAAGTGTACTGCCAAACCATGAACCGGTGCATAGGGAGCCATTCTTTATGATGATCACGCTGTAACCTAAGTATATTGCTTAGCTCGCTTTCCTTAAAAGTGAAACTATGCCGTAATTCGGAAAGCATTTCATAAGCTTGGGTCAGCGCATTTGGGGGATTTGCCTGCTCAGGATTTAGCTCTTTTCCCAGGTTATAGAATTTCCACCCTGAGACGAGCTCATTGCTATAAAAGGCATTGACCAAGCGTGTCAAATCGTTGAAACACTCTTCTGCCCGTTTTAATAAATCAAATTTATTTATACCATAGGAACCTTCAGTTGTAAAATAGGTGAAATGGTATTGAACCCATTTATGGAGTAGCGTCTGAACCCCGAGCATTTCCCCGGCGAGTGGCTCAGCGAGTTTAAGGCTATATTTTTCTTCAGGTTTCCCGTTTCGGGCCAGCATAAAAAGCCTGTTTTCTTCCGCAGGGTTTTCATTAAGGAACTGATATGCAAAAAAGCGGTTGATATTTCCCTCCAATTGCTTGAAGTCTTGCTTCAATCTGCGCTGATCCTTCAAAATATCAGTATGCCCATAGAGCTTCTTTGACAGAGCGCTACCCTGTATAAAACTATTTGAAGATTGATAAGCTGCAAAGAGCGTGGAGAATAATGGACAAAGCCGCCTGTTGCTGACCAAAAATGGAGAGTCTAAAAACTTTTTAAAAGCACTAACATCGCCATCAGGCAAAATGGCAAAATATGCTGACAAACTTTCTAATTGCTTTTTAAATAATTGTTTCCCCCCACAGGAAATGTAAAGATCACCATATGCATCAGAAGCCATAAAACTTTAATTCTGAATGATTTATATTCAAAAAAAAACAATATGAGCAAAGAGTTTCAGTCCTCTAAAATGCAATAAGCAAAATTTTCGTCATTCGTCCCCCAAAGGCATTGTACCTAAATTTGGTTACATAATTACGAAGTAATGAGTAACCCCGAGCAGCACAGTTCCGGAAAGGGAAAGACCGTTGTTTTTACTAAGCGGCAATTGACCATCATGAAATATTGGGCTAAGCGCCCTGTAGTGCTGTTGCTGCAACTAAGTTAGGTATTTCTGTGCTTATGTTAAAGTTGCTTTTGAGACTTTGAGACTTGAACTCAACGTGAATTGGAACGAATTCTCCTCGGATTTTTTTTGCGGCAGCAAAAGATAGCAATCTGGTTTGCATTTTCTCAAAGGTTCAACGATGAATTTATAAACCTAAACTCTTACAATTATGCGTACCAGAAGTAAAAGGAATTTTACCCCTGTCACTATCGTATTTATTTTGGCTGTTTCTTTTTCAGCTTTGGTTGGTCAGGAAACAGGTTTTTTTGAGGACATGGAGGTAGTCCGCTTTGAAAAGCCCTTCATCGAGTTGAACGTCCTTTACTACGGGACCGAGCTTCCAATTATTATAGGTAAAAATACCAATATCAAAGGTGCAGATAAGAAGAACGTGCCGGCAGATGAGTTAGTTGAAGGGACGATCATTGAACGTCTTGACTACAAATTAGTTGGCAGCCAATATCAAGCCACCGAGATTCAAACGAATATTTCATCTGATGGTACCATAAAAATAGAGGGTCTTTATGAAGGCATAGATGATGAAATAGCAGTAATAGATGGATATAAAGTAAAATTAGAGCCTGGGGTTAAGCCTGAAGGGAAAAAAGGCTGGGGCAGTAAAAAATGTAAATGCAAAGGATTAGTGGTCCCTAATTTTAAGACTCCGCTTACACCTCCCGGAGCTTTCTTCATAACTATCACTGGGAAGATGAAAGACGATGGTATTATTTACGCGGAGGAAGCAGAGCTGTGCAGAAATACATTTGGACAGCCGGAAAAAGAGCTTCTCAGCTCGGTGAATGGCCACCTGACAGATAGAACAAATGCGCTTTCAGATATTCCTTCTGAACTGGCATCGCTCAACATGAACTTATACAACGGAGAAATAAAGGTTGGTCAGTACAGCTATAAGCTCACTGATGACATTGAGCTGCAGGGGTATGTCAACAAGGTTGGATATCGAGTATTGCCATCAAGGCTTAAAAAGAAGCAAGCAGAACAGGGACCTGTGTACTACCGGTTTTACGTCATTGATGACCCCGTTCCTAATGCCTTCGCTTTTCCAAATGGTATGATCTTTGTTCATACAGGACTGCTGGAAGTAATGGAGAATGAGGCGCAGCTGGCAGCTGTCTTAGGCCATGAGATTGCCCATGTCACTCATGAGCATGGCCGTGAGAGGTACGAAACAAATAAATTGGTTGATGCAGTAGAGGGACTTGCAGAATCAGTGGTCGGTGAATCTTTGCAAGAAAAGCTGGCTACCCTTGCCCCGGATGCATCGCCAGATATGGTTAATTCAATGTTCCAGTTATCTAACGCCATTACTCCGGCGGCAATTTCAAATGTTGTTAAACGGCAACCGAAAATGGAAGCTCAGGCAGATCGGGTAGGCTTATATTATGCTGCCGAGGCAGGTTATGATATTCGGGAGGCTGCAAAATTTTGGGACAAGATGGCTTCTTTAGCAGGAGATCAGAGTTTTCAAGCCAGGATAACGAACGATCTGTTAGGGTCTCTTAGGTCTGCCCGGCTTGACTTCTCTAACGGCAACCTCACTGCTCAGTTGAGTGGCGTTGGAGGAGACTTGCTGGCTAAGCAGATTTTGGATACGATCTACACCTCGCACCCCAAGGCAAAATCACGTTCCAGAAATGTTAGCAAACTGGTAGGTACGGTCTATCAGAATGATGATGTTGACCGGTTGCGGGTGCGGGAGAAGGAGTATCGGGAGGCTATGGGGTTGTAGTGATCCCTTTGGTTGAAGTTATCTGTTAAATAGCATTAATCCTCGGTTGCATTCAATTGATAAAAAAACGGTTGCATTCGATTCTACCTACCATGGAAAGCAGAGAGATTAGTGTTTAATTCATTCAAAAATGAGAAAGTCAAGTATCACAGGCTTTTTGTTTTTACTTTTCTTCCTTACTATTCAAAGTCAACTCGTCTCTCAAGACAAAAGGTTTATCACGTTTTATGCTACAACAGAAGGAAAGGTTGGTCACGCATTTGTTTCTTTTGTCAGGGAAGACCCTGCTCTCATGCAAACAACAATGAAGGATGGAACATGGGGGCTATATCCTGCTAATAAAATAGCAGGGGGCGCTAGTTTTTTTATAGGGGAAGTACCTGGTGCGATTAGAGATGATCTTGAGACCAGACCTGATGTAGGAAAAACAATTGAAGTTAGTAAAAAGGAGTACCAAGAAGCCTTAAGTATACGAGATAAATGGAAAAATATCAGCTATGAACTTACTGAAAAAGACTGTATAAGTTTTGTAGAGGAGGTTGCGAAAGTTTTAGATCACAAGCTAAATATTCCGTATAGAGAGCTTTTTGATTCTCCATCTGAATACATCATCAAACTAAAGGAATTGAATAGAGAATATAACCCTAATGTTAGTTCAAACGGGTTGATTCCTCCAGAACTTTGCCAGTACCAGGCTCTCCTTGACAGTGCTTCAACTCCAGATGAATGTGAGTTGAGAAAAGAGCTATACAAAAAATTATTAGGGATAGCAACAGAGCTAGGTGCCTACAGGAGAATGTATATTCATACTGGAGACTTGATCAACTTATTTCCTACGGTATACTATCACATGACAGTAATTGAAATGAATAATATCAGAAGAGGGCAGATCAGATATAGCGTGGACAAAATGCGCCAAATGATTTACTTCTTCGATGCTTATGAATTTAATCGAGTTCAGCATGAATCAACTAGAGAGGAGCATTGGAGAAGGCATTTTGCAGAAGTAAACGCAGGTGGGAGTTACGATTTTTGCCAGTCTTTTAGAAAGGTTATGACATCAGCTATTCGCGCTCATTTAAGATTTGACTTAGCTCGAGCAATCAGGCATGCCTATGATTTCAGCAACTCAGATTCTCCGGTGTTTGAACTAAAAGCTGAGTTCGAGGCCACAAACAGTATTTTTGGATTAGCTCAGGAAAAAGCCCTTGATGATATTAGCCAAATTACGAGTTGTGCTGACTTGAGTAACTTTAATTTCAGGATTTTTGGCGGAATCACGTTGAAGGAAATTAAAGAGTGGCGGATGGAGGCATTTGATAAGGCTTTAGTTAATCGTGTCACACTGCCTGGTTATGGTGGACCTTTGATTTCTCAACCATCATATTATCCTCATACTAATTATACTAACCTAGGTTCAATAGCATGTGAAGGAGATATCCCGGAATGCAGAGGTTTTAAATCTATACTCTTCCTCTTCGACCTCTCCGGCAGCATGAATGACAATGGCGGGGGCACCATTCCTAAAATAGAACAAGCAAAAAACGCGAGCAAACAAACCTTAGATGCATTGCGCAGCAATAATCAGGGGGTAATTAATCAAGTAGCCGCCTATGGCTTTAAAGGGGCCTGCATTCAGGATCCGACTACCAGAATCTCTCCGTTTGATGATGACCTGGATGCAGTGGAGCAAAAAATCAGCACTATGAGTGCAGGTGGGGGGACTCCTCTGGGCAATGCAATCCGTGCTGCAGAATGCAAAATGGCGGCTCATCTGCAAAAAGAGAAGCAAGAAAAGGGGAAAATAATCCTATTGAGCGATGGGCAGGGCACCTGCGGCAGTATTCGTCCTGCCGGAGTGTATAATTCTGCTCCTCTTCAACGGAACCGGCATATAATGGTGGATACCAAACAATGTGGAGGAGGTATGAGTAACGTTACATCTTCTTATGTCAGCTACTACACCGTAGGGTTCAATATACCTCCAGGCTCGCCTGCAGAGCGCGACCTGCAGTACCTCTCTCAGCTATCGGGGGGGAAATACCTGAATGTACAGAATCAAACACAGCTTACCCGGGCGTTCCGGAAGTTCAATCGTGCCTATCAGCCAAAGCGTTACCCAAAGCTTAGCAGCCTGCCTTCTGCATCCACTCAGACTTTTTCTGAGGGCGTCAAGGAGATAAGGGAAGAATACTTTGACGATGCATTAGAGCATTACACCCAGTTTGTAAAAGACCACCCCGAAGATTGCCACGGCGTCTATAACCTCGCTATCTCTCAGGAGGCCAGCGATTACATGAAGGAGGCCATCAATAATTATAATAGGTATTTAAGCCTTTGTCCATCCGCTACTGACAGGGCATTTGTAGAGAAGCAAATTAAGTTTTTGGAGGAGGAGTTTCGGGATTTTGTGATTTTCCAAAAAGAGGTAGTACAAAGCGACTTAGCCTTTTTGCAGCTACACTTCGACCGTATACAGAATGGGCAAAGTGTCGCCCTTGCAGAGGAGTTTAAGGGGTTTCTCAGGGAAAAAGGTAATTACTATGAACGGTTGCCCAGACTTATTGCTTCAGATGACCCTTTTCTAGAAGGAATTACGGAAGAAGTCAGCTCGGCTTTATTGCAATGTAAATCACTAATAAGGCGCAATCCTGAAAAATGGGATCAGGATGCAATACCACTGATCTCAATGACTTATCTGAACCTCAAAGATCTGCTGGAGGAGTTATAGCTTAGTTTTTCTGAAACCGGGTATATCCAAATAGACAAACTCTGATGAGCACTGTATCGAGATTTAGCTTGTAATTTTTTACGGTGTTTGGGTACCCAATTAACTCTTCAAATGGCTTTAGAGTAATTGATTTTCTCGAAAAAACCTTAAACCTATGAATCTCATCCGTTCCCTATTAGCAGCCATCGCAGGGTCTATCCTGTTCTACTACATGTACAACTCCCCATTTTTGGGAGAAGTCCTGTTTTTCGGTTTGCTGTTTGACAGTACCCCGTTTTTCTACAGCGTATTGCACGTCATTACTACGACCCTCTTAACCACATTATGCATCTTTTGCTCCATGTTCCTTTTGAAAGAAAGGCGCAGGGAGAACGTCTCGCTGATTGTAGTTGGCGTCTGGGCTCAGGTCATTGTTACAGGGTCTCTTTTTCCAGGGCTGGCTTTTTATGACCTGCTGGTTGGTACTGCCCTTTATGTGATAAGCGTGGGCATCCTGGCGCCCAATTTCACTGACTACAAAGACCGGATTTTAAGTATAGCAAACCGTAATAATCAATCCTAAAATCTTTTATCATGAAGATCGTAAATAATGTATTAGCAACCGTATTGGCGGTGAGTTCACTCCTTATCATGTTCGTCACTACCCTGATGGGGTTGTATGGGTTCAACATCATTGGCGCTGTATTCGGGATGCTTTTTTCAGGTATGGATAGCATTGCTGAAGGATTGCATATGGAGACCACCTTTAGGAGATGGCTTACCACTTTTGTTTTCGCTGCATTCGCCTTTCACACCATATTGAGGTTTTCGTTTCATTTTATTGAGGGAAGGGCCATAAAAATTCCTGCTGTCATTATTGTGTTCTTTTTCCTGTTTTCCAACTACCCGGCCCATAGCCTTTACCTGTTTGGTTCGGGCCTGCAAAGCTGGCTGTTTTATTTGTTATCCCTGGGGATACTTGCTTACCATCTGTGGGGCAGACAAGAGGACCTGGAATTGGAGAAGGTATCTGCGTTCTTGAAATCAAAAGGTATTGGAAACAGCTAAGAAAAAACTTTCGGGTTTTCGAAAAAAAATATTTTCTCCCGTGGGTACCACAGTGCCTTTTCTCTGACTAATGATTGAATATTTTAGTTTCCCTTACCTCCTGATTCCTGTTGCCGAATACCTGTTGTTTCGGCTGGCAGAGAAGTGGGGGAGCAAAGAGGTCCATCAGGGGATCAGTTTTGAAGAAGCCCTGTCTATGTATAAAGGGCATTCCAACATGTCGTTTGTGGAATTGCAAAGGGCTAACAAACAGGTTATTTACCAATATTTTCTTCAGTGTTAAAACTCAAAAACGATGATACGCTTAAAAGCTTATGCTGCTCTATTCACGATTTCTATTCTTCTTTCTTCCTGTGGGCTGGATCCAAACAATCCGGAGGATGCTAACCTAATCGTCAACTTACTTAAGGGGGCGGAGCAACTGAATGCCGCAATGACTAAAGATGTCAGTATCGTGACTGATATCCGTGACTATGCTCTTTCATCTGATGCCTTCGATCAATCAGAGTTACTGCTGGGAAAAAGCAAAAAAGGCGAGGCTGTCTTCAAGTTGCTTTTGACCTATGCACCTTGCTTTGAAGATAATAAGGATGAAGAAAGCCGTATTTATGCCCTTGAAAGGACCTTTGCAAACTTTAGTTTTTTGGAAAGTCATGAGCCCATCGAGGACCTTGTGATGGATGACGGTAATCAGGCTTACCACCTTACGAAATCGGACAACCCGGTTGGTATGGTAGTGTATACTGAAGATCATACGTTTGTCTTTGTCTACACTGGAAAGAACTATGATGAATTTGTCCAACAGAACGCTATAGAGCCGGGAATAGATCCTGAACTGCATATGTTTAACCTGGAGAATATTATAAATGAGGCACACGAAGGGTACTGTCAATTTGAAACCGACCAAATGTTACAATTAACCGAGCCTAAAGATGAAGGAGGAGCCTATGAGCTTTCCTGTGACGTAAGGGTGGTTGTAAGTAAAGGCGACTGTGGTAACGGGCACTATATCTCACAGGATTTGGTCAAAAAGGCAGTTGTACTGTCTGCCTTTGAAGGGCATAAGATGTATACCTTGCAGCCCAGTATACTAATCCCCGGCTTATATGATGTGTTTTACAAAGACGGGGTGAAACGTGGTTTCTTGTTTTTCACTGAGGATGATTACCTCGGGAGTATACTCGCGATCAACCACGCCCGCTATATTTGGCCCGAAACGACGAACTCTGATGGATAAGCCTGCAAGCGGGGAGGTAACCTCAATCTCGTTACGGCCCCAGGCAGTGGTTTAACGCTATCTCAGTGTTGACTACAATACAGCTAAGGTCAATTTGGCAATGTACCCAAAAAACCATATCTTTAAGCATCAAATCGGATAGAAAGATTAAACTTGCCTCTACGGCACATTTCCAAAAACTTCCCTTGAACTTTTAACACGCTTTGTCATGCTACGCGCATGGCGCTCGATTTTAATAATTAATGGCATGACTCTTTCGATGCAGATAAACAAATGTCTCATTTAGAGTTCCGAAATTATTGTATTGGATCTTAGACCAATGCAATAAAGCTGCGTGGAAAAGCCCATCAGGTTGTGCTTAGCTGCCTGATAGCATACATCCATGCCGCAAGCTTAACAGTATTTCGCACCCATTTCCATTGATAATAAAACTACAAAGAAAAACACATGAAAAACTTTGTCTTACTACTTTTCTTAACCTTCGCCTTTGGCGGGCTTTTTGCCCAGGCGCCCTTTCCGTTTGAGGATGATTTTGATAATGCAGTTTTAGATGTGAACTATTGGACTGCTTTGCCAAATCTAGATGGTAGCGATGGTGTCGTAGATCTTGCGAACTTAATTGGGGTCAATGACAGCTATGGTGTTAGGATTGGCAAACTAAATGATAATACTGGTTTTACTACTAATGCCTTGGATCTTTCTATTGACTTATCAGGTCAGACAGATGTGGAACTGACCTTTTGGATTGCAGATAGATACGATGGAACAGATGACGATGATGGTATTTATTTCAGTGATGATGGCGGAACCACATTTGTTAAAGTAATTGATTTTTTTCCAGATGAATGGTGTGAAATTTACGGACAGCACCCTCCAATTGATGTAGATGGACTAGCAGAAGAAGAGGGGCTTAGCCTTAATGATCAATTTGTTATCCGTTTTCAGCAAAGAGGAGAACACAATTTTGATGGTGGGGTTTCAAATCTGGATGGATTTTATTTAGACGATATCCATGTTTATGACCCAGGGCTGATTTATCATGATTTGTCTCAAGATGAGTTTTTTGATGGTTTTGAAACCGGTCTTTTCGGGGAATCCTGGGCTTGGAACTTTGCAGATGCGACTTCAAATGTAAATGGGGTGTCTGCGATTACAAGTCCCATGAATTTAGTAGCTATCCAGGAAGGTGTTGGAATAGAGAGTACAAGAGGAGTGGCAATGGGGAGAAGATGTGATGGTCCTTTTACTACTAATGCTTTGGATCTGCATCTGAATCTTAGTAATGTAAACGATGTAGAACTGACCTTTTGGATTGCAGATAGATATGATGGAACAGATGATGATGACGGAATCTATTTTAGCGATGATGGCGGAACCACTTTTGTTAAAGTACTTAATTTTTTTCCAGATGAATGGTGTGAAATCTACGGACAGCATCCTCCGATTGATGTAGATGGACTAGCAGAGGAAGAGGGGCTTAGCCTAAATGATCAATTTGTTATTCGCTTTCAGCAAAGGGGGGAAGATGACTTCGGTGGTGGGGTTTCAAATCTGGATGGATTTTATTTAGACGATGTTCATGTTTACGATCCTGGACTTGTCTATTATAATCTGTCACAGGGATCTTTCTCTGATGATTTTGAAAACCCTCTATTTGGTAGTTCCTGGGCATGGAACTTTGCAGATGCCACTTCAACTATTAACACAAATAATGCTGTTACTAGCCCAATCAACATCGTTGAGATTCAAGATGGGGCTGGAGTCAATGGAACAAGAGGAGTGGCGATGGGAAGAAGGTGCGATGGTAATGATATTTTTACGACTAATGCCTTGGATTTACACCTGAACCTAAGTAACCAATCAAATGTGGGAATGTCCTTTTTTATTGAAGGAAATAACGAGAACATTGATGATGACGATGGTATTTACTTCAGTAATAATGGTGGAAATACTTTTACTAAAGTATTTGATTTTCCCAATCCGCTTGAAAACACCTTTGACAGCCTATATCTATCGGTTTCAGATTTGGCTTCTGCAAATAGTTTAGGGCTTAGTAATGAATTCATTATTCGTTTTCAGCAAAGGGGGGAAAATGACTTCGGTGGTGGGGTTTCAAGTCAAGATGGTATTTACATAGATAACGTAAACGTCACCGGCACCACCTCCAACTGCAACCTCTCCCTATCCACCACCAACCTCATCAACGCCGCCTGCAGCGAACCAACCGGAGAGGTTACCATCGTACCCTCCGGCGGGATACCGACCTACAGTTACAATCTAAGCGGGCCTACCCCAGGCACTATCCAAAACGACGGGGCAGGCGTATTTACAGACTTGGCCCCCGGTAGCTATACCGCTGATGTAACCGATGGAGAGGGGTGTACAGCTTCTATTGACTTCGTCATCGGAAATGATGGGGCCGTTGCAGCATCCAGCATAAACTCGAATGTTTCCGGCCTGACCGTTGATTTCTCCTTTGATACCTCCATTCTTGTAGAAGTCAACTCTATCTTATGGGATTTTGGAGATGGCACTACCAGCACGGATACTTTACCTACGCATACGTATGCGGCGGAAGGTACTTACACCGTCACTTTGACCCTAAATAGTATTGAGTGTGGGCCGGGGGTAACGCAAGGCACGGTCACCGTCTCCGGAGGTGGCACCACGGCCCCTGCGCCGGAAGCTGGTTTCGAACCCAGCACGACGCTGGGCTGCGCCCCTTTGACCGTTACTTTCGACAATACTTCGGTCAACGCTGTGGCCTATCAGTGGATCATAGATGGGGTGACGCCGAGCTTGTATACTACCGAAGATCCGGGGCCAATCACTTTTACTCAGCCTGGCTTCTATACGGTGCGGCTGGAGGCCGAAAATGCCGATGGTGTGGAGGATGTCACTGAAGTCACCATCGAAGTGCAGCAGGTGCCGGTGGCGGACTTTAATGCACAAGTCAGTGGCACTACAGTCAGTATCACTAACCTGTCCTTCCCAGCCACGAGCCTTATCGATCAAATATCCTGGAACTTTGGAGATGGGAATACGTCCAGTTCTGCTTCTTCAGGCTTTAGCCATGTCTATGCGGCTCCTGGTATTTATACCATCACCCTGAGCCTCACCAATGAATGTGGAAGCGATGAAATTGCAAAAAGTGTCATTGTAGAGCCGAATGCGGGACAGATTTCACTTGACGTGGGTGAAAACATGGGCTTTGAAGGCCAGGTCGTTCCTGTACCCGTCATTCTCAGAGAATATACAGGTACACTGGCGGCGCTGCAAGGTACGTTGGAGTTTGAAACGGCAGGTGTGGCCGAATTCCAGGGCTTCTCCGGCAACCTGATCAATGCAGGGAATATTCAGTTCAATGATGCCAACGGGCAGTTTTCTGCACTCGCGCCCAATGGGCTGCAGGCTTCCGGAGGAGCGGATACGCTCTTTTTTGTGAATGTCCTGCTTTCTGGCAACCCGGGTGATTCTACCGATATTTTTATCAACGATGACCCCAGCATCTTCACGCGCCTGGAGGTAACCATTTTTGAAAATGGCGCCATTGGTACCATAAACAACATCTTGCTTATTGACGGTCAAGTCAAAATCTTTGAGAGCGCAGACCTTGATGGCCTCATCTATTTCTGGGAAGATTTAATGACCCCGGTCAACCTGGTAGATGTCAACCTGGATTTTGCGGGCACGCCTGTCGATCCGGATTCCACGCAGACTACTGGCCCATCAGGTACTTACTTCTTCGATAATGTGGATGCCGGGGAAGATGTGGTGATTTATTGTGTCAAAGAAACCAATCCTGTTAACGGGGTAACAACCGGACCACTGTTCCTGGTCCAACAATACACGGTCCTGGGGCCTGGGCCGGTCGGGCAGTACAACTCCCCCTATCAGATGGTCGCTTCTGATTCCGATTGCAATGAGACCATCAATGCGGCGGATATCATCCGTGTGCAGCAGGTCATTGTGGGCAACCCCAATGTTGACCTTTGCAAGTCATGGACATTTGTACCGGAGTACTATACTGAACTGACAGACTTCAATATGAACAATCAGGGCTTCGTACTGACTTATCCGGAAGAAGTCTCTGTCAACCAGATACAGGATGATACGACCTTTAATTTTGTGGGCGTGAAAGTGGGCGATATCCTGGGCAATGCAGACCCCTCCAGCCTGATGGACGATGGCCCAATTGAGGTGCGTAACTCCGCGAGTATCAAGCTGCAGCTGAAAGACCGGGCCGTTCAGGCGGGCGACTTCTTTGAACTTGCCCTGACCAGTAATGGCTTCCAGGATATGGGCGGCCTTCAGCTGGCATTAGAATATGCGGCTGACGAACTCGAATTCCATGGTTTTGTAGAGGCCAACCAGGCCATTCAACCTCAGTTCTACCACGATGAAGAAACGGGCAGCCTGCGGATGTCCTGGGTGGACCCTTCAGCCACGGGCTTGTCGCTGAATGAGGATACGCCGGTACTTACGCTTCGTTTCAAGGCTTTGAACAGCGCAAATGCAATAAACGATCTGCTGTGGATCAATACAAATACCATGCGTGCGGAAGCCACCGATGTGAACCTCGGGCAGTATCAGGTAGAACTGGAATGGGAAGCGCTGACCAATAACCCGGTTGCAGGTCAGCAGGCTGGTTACTACCTGTACCAGAACGTACCTAACCCGGCAAAGGAAGAGACGCGTATCAAGTTTTCGCTGCCCTTTGCACAGCGGGCCAGACTCGACCTGATTGATCCGCTTGGCCGTGTGGTAGCGAGTTACGAACAGCTCTTCCCTCAGGGCTTTAGCGAGCTCAATATCTCTACGCAACAGCTACAATCGGGCTTGTATCAGTACCGCCTCCGTACGGAAGCGTACACGGAAGCGAAGACCATGATGATCGTCCGGTAAGCGGGTTGGACTAATAAACCTATGAGCAGCGCAGAATATCCTGTGCTGCTCTACTTCTCTTTTTATGCAGAGAATTATCATACTTTTTCTTTTGGGGATCAGCAGTATCGGTGGTGTCATCGGGCAGGAGGTCCGTTTCGAACTAAGGGACACTCTCTTAGTTAGCGGCGCACCAACTGTGATACCCGTTGAGGTATACAATTTTGAATCTGTAGTGAGCTTTCAGTTTTCCATTGGTTGGGACTCCACGCTCACGCTGCAGGATGCTCAATTCGATTTGGCATTCGAAAGCGGTTTGGTTATCAACACTTTCGATCACCACATCAATATTTCCTGGCTGGGCCCGTTCGGAGGGCTTTCCTTGCCAGATGGCGCCACTTTTGCTAATCTCTTGTTTGATACCCGGGGCTGTCCCGGCGATTCTGCAAGCGTAGGGCTTACACAGGAATTCATCCCATGGGAAGTCGGAGTGGTAGACGACGGCAATTTAAGCCTTGGCCCGCCAGATACCTTGCCTAACCTTACGACCTGGCGTGCGCCTCAGATCCTCCCCTTTCAGGATACCTTGATCTGTGAGGGCAACAGCCTGTTTGTCACGGCAGGCTGTGATGACTGCGTGGAGTTTGCATGGGAAGCAGGCGGGGATGGCGCGAGCATCGAAATAGATACTGCCGGTATCTTCCCGCTCACGGCTATATCCGAAAATGACTGTCTGTTCCAGGATTCCCTGGTCGTGGATGTAGATACTTTCCAATTGGAAGTACTCCGCGACACTATACTGTGCCCGGAGGACAGCATTCAGTTCGTTTTGCCAGACACTCTGTCTGCCTATACCTGGTCAACCGGGGAAACAGCAGCAAGCATTACCGCTTTTTCAGGGGGGCTCTATTCCGTGACCGTTACCAATATTAACGGCTGTAATGCTACCGATGAAGCCGCTATTGATGCAGAAAACTTACCAATGGGTATCCCTTTTGCAGATCCACCAACGCTCTGCCCGGGCGATTCCACTTTGCTTACATTGGATACTGCAAGTGTGGAAACGGTCCAATGGCTGGATGCCAATGGGAGGCTTATTGCTTTCGACTCTATTGCAATCCGGGTCAGCCCCGACAGCACACAAGCTTACAGTGTGATTAGCACAAACGGCTGCGGAGCAGATACGGCAGTGATTGATATTGAATTAATTGTCTTTGAAGGCAACGCGGGACAGGATACCTGCATCGCGGAAGGCGCTTCCGTAGAGCTGAACGCCACTGGCGGCGACTCTTACCGGTGGATTGAACGGGAATACCCCGTAACGCCGGCCAACATACCCAATCCGGTTGTACAGCCGGCTGACAGTAGCTGGTTCGTTGTCGAAATTACTGGAGAAGGAGGTTGTGTGATTGTCGATAGCGTTTTCGTGGAAGTCGCGACCAATCCACTCGCCACAATCCGCCCCATCAATCTGATCACGCCTAATGGAGATGGCATGAACGATCAGCTCTTTTTTCCAAATCTGATGAAGTTTCCCGACAATGAGCTGACGGTGTGGAGCCGTTGGGGGCAGCCTGTTTACCAAAAGTCAGGCTATCAACAAGACGATGAATTATGGGAAGGCACCCATAATGGGCAACCGTTGCCCGATGGAGAATATTTTTATCTGCTGGAGGTCAATGGAGAACGCATTCAGCAAACCTTATCAATTATTCGGGAATGAGCATTACAAGAACCCTGCTATTTAGTGGCCTACTCCTCTTCAGCCTGAATGTTGGTGCGCAGCAATTGCCTTATCATTATGGTATTGACGCTAATGCTTTCGCATGGAATCCAGCTTTAGCAGGCCGGTTCAATTTTCGGAGCGCGGGTGGCAGCTACAATCAGCCGTGGAGCGAATTTGAAGACGCCCCCCTGAATATTCAGGTATTTGCAGAATCCCCAATCAAGCCACTCAGGATGAGTGCGGGGCTGGCTGTTGGCAGGGAGCTTTCCAATACTTACGACCGGACGGATGTGACTGCAGCAATGAATTACAAGCTGCGATTCGGACACCGGGGGAAACGGCAGATCGCTATCGGCATTTCCTTCCGCTGGGAACAGTTGCAACTGTCCATCGATAACCCAATAGTGAATGACCCTGGTGACCCGCTCATTGGCTCTGCCCGTCAGGTCTACAGCCGCATGAATGCAGGGGCGGGCCTCTTCTTTGCTTCAGACGATGACTACTACGACGAGACCATCTACTTTGCCGGGCTGGCCGTTTATCCGGCAATCCCCGGCGGGCTGGGCAACGATCTGCAACGATACCGGCCTGAAGTCCACGGCAGCTTCATGGCAGGCGGCAGCTTTAAGATGCAGGGCGACTGGTTTCTGGAGCCTGTGCTTTGGGTGGACTACAGCGTTCCGCAGCAATTCTACCCACAGTTCTATCTAAAACTGGAGCGCGACCGCTATTACTGGGCAAGGCTGCACATTACATCCAATAGTGCCGGCATTGGCATCGGCTACATGATCAACTTCGGGCAATTCCTTGACTTTCGGATCGGCATTACCTCCCGGGCCTGGTTTGGAAGCATCGGCGCTGTCAACCGTCCTGGCCTGGATGGCGAACTGATTCTCAGAGAGCAGTTGCCGGGGCGGGATGTATCATTTTAAGTTTGAAAAACACGAAAATCCATAATTAATAAAACTCTATCAGTATGGAAATGGCAACATGGCTAATCGGAGAGATTACAGGTATTTTTGGATCCGCTATCTGGAATTTTTTCACGAAAGGATTCTTCTTCGGGATACTTGGATTTGCATTGGGAATCACTTTGGTAATCATTGCCAATAAACGGAAGGCCTTTCATCGGCCCAACCGGGTATGGACGATTCTTGCAAAGGCACATTTAATCTACGTCCCCATCCTTCTTGGTTTACTTTTTGGTGTTTTTGCTTCCGTCTTTAGCATACAAAAAACCACAGGTGACTGGATAACGCAATCAACCGGCACCATAGAGGAATATGCAGTTGGCTATATTCCCCATGTGGAGAAGATTGGCCGGCAGCTTATAGAAAGCGGCCAACAGACACAGGAAGATCTGTATTCGAAGATTGTAGAGGGTTCAGGCTTTGCAGAAGGCTCCTGGGCTCAGCAATTCTACTATTGGTTTAACCGCAATATCATCTCCTTTTTATTAAATAAATTAGGGTATTCGGATGATGTAACAGGCATTGCCCAAATGGTAGAAGGTGAGAACCTGCAACAGCTCAACGCCGGTTTCTTCGGAGGGGTGTCTAATAATTTGCGTAACAACCTGGTGGGCAATTATTTTATGACCATTTATTACGGCCTGCTTGTGTTTTTTCTGCCCTTTATTTTGATCCCGGTCGGTGAAGTTGTCATTCATAATTTGAATCGCTGGGCATTTAGTGGAAAATCGACTTCTCCGGGTGATTCAGGAGGAGTGTAATGTGATTTGTTGGTTCACTACTGCTATTTGTCCGGTTATGAATAGGATGCAGTACAGAAGCATTTCAACTGCTTTTTTACCTGCATATTTCTCATCACAGGAAATGTGCAGGCAAAACCATTCAATACCAAACACAAAACATTGACTTTAAAATATTTGAGATCAATACAAACAAGAAGTTTAAGTCTTCAAAAATGTAGAAAACAAATAATTCGTCCGTGAGCATTAAAAAGACTGTACCTAATTTTGAGTACAACAATGAGGGAAAGATGAGTAAGCCAGAACAACCTGGTCCCGGAAATAAAGAGAACGTCTATTTCACAAAGCGGCAGTTAGCCATCCTCAGGTCCTGGGCAGACAGCCCAACGATTGCCAGCGCTGCCGAAAGATTGCATATTTCCGAGCATACCGTTCAAACTATACTCAAAAGAATGAGGAAAAAACTAGATGTGTCCCGGACGTTCGATGTTTACAAATATGCAGTCGAAGAGGAATTGCTGTAAAAGCCATTCTTTATAAAGCTGCTGACAGGATATCCACGCTTTCCCGCTACTATGCTACTGCAAAGCATTGAGCCCAAGGTCTTTTTTTACTCAGTTGTTATTAATGTAATGTGTGTGTGTGTGTGTGTCGGCTGCAATTTATAATTGCGGTCGACATAATCCTTCTATTGCATTTATCGGAATTCGTGGGCTTATAAACTGCCGTGTAATCCTAACGACGATAAAGTGGAGTCCAGCAACCACTTAAAAAACGGGGCGAAACCGAAAAGCCATACGAGTAGGGACAATCATAATCAAATAAGATTCTAAACATGAAACTTAAAACCTTTTTTGTTTTGCCTCTGAGCTTTTTCCTGTTTTTCTCAAGTTCAGTTGCACAAGATTATCTCTCCATTGGCCTCGATGCATCTCAGCTAATTGGTGAGTTGAACGAGTTTTATGGTAATCCCGTAGGTGCTAATGTCCAATACGAGAAGGAAATCTCAGAATCATTTACAGGGTTAGTACAATCTGGGTTTACTTATGTGCCTAATGATCTAATTATTGACGCTTTAATTTTCATGATCCCTGCAAGAGTCGGAGCTAAGTACTTCTTTACCGATAAGTTCTATGCCCAAGGTGTTATTGGAGCTCATTATGTAAATGCGGTTACAACTTTTGGAACCGGCAGTGGAACTTTTTTCAGTTTTGGGCTTAGTGGGGGAATTCAGCTGGGACCAATAGACATTGGACCAGTCCTTAATCTAGTTGACAATAGTTGGTCACACGTAGGTTTACGATTAGCTTACAGAATGGAACGGTAAGAATGTGTGCTACGCACTATACAATTTAAAAAACAGCCCCTAAAACAATGCAAAAAGGGAAATGCTTCTTACTATTGTGAGCGGCATTTCCCTATTTCGTTTATACTGATAACAAACACTATGCTTACCCTTCTCTACCGAAAGTCTACAGGCTTGTTTTTGTCCTGTTTTTTATTTTTGGGCTTTGCGTTGCAGGCCCAGGAAACTATATCATTTTCGTTATTAGACTCAACTGAGGTGTTTTGCTATCCTGACAGTATTAAACAAATTCGAATCGAACCCAACTCAAATTTAGAATTGTCAGAGATCTTAATTAATTGGGGAGATGGTCAGAGCCAATATATATATCCGGGCGACCCCCTCACAGTGGAGCACGAATTCCCGATTTCGCAATTTTTGGATGTATGCTCATATGATGACGAATGTTTTGTGGAGGATGGGTTTTGCTTTTCAATTACTGTTATTGGATTCTACGTAGATGCAGATTCAGAAAACAGTTCCAAGACTATAACTTTCCAATTCCCACCCCGCCCCGCTTTCACCCCTGATGTAGGCTATATCTGCCCGGGCACAGCATTTACCCTGAACAACTTTACTTGCCCGGACAATGACCCCACCATGACTTATTCCTGGGCATTCCCGGATGGCTCTGCCTCCACGGAGGCTGAACCTACCTATGAATTCGATGCGCCTGGCAACTACCCCATTTCTCTTACCGCTTCAAACGAGTGTGGTACGGTTATGTCTACTCAAGACATCACGGTTAACGAACTGGCTTCGGCTAACATCACCCCCGATCTCGGCTTTGAAGATATCAATGGAGACTCTCTGCTCGTTTGCTTAACAGATGGCGGAAATGTAAGCCTAACCTCAGAAGGTTCTTCAAATGTGACTTCCTACGAATGGACTTTTTCTCCAAATAACGGATTTAGCCTTCTGGATGACATTACTAATGACTCTATGTCTTTGGTATTCACTTCTGATATGAGCAGTTTCTACGAAATCATGCTTACGGTGGATAATCCTTGTATGATACCTTCCACAGCTACAACTGTGGTTGAAGTAGTACCTGCAATAACGTTGGACCTGCTGCCGCAAGCTGATTCCTGCCTGACGATGACTTATGCCCCCTCCCCTCTCCTTCCGGATGTTCGCTACGACCTGAACGGCACCATCTACGAAAGCGATGATTTCCCCATCACGCTGGGAGAAAATACGGAGCCCTATATACTGGAGGCCACTGCTTTCAGCCGTTGTGACACCGCAATACTCCGGGATACATTCTTTATTTTTGGTGAGTTTGATCCCGCTATTACCCTACCGGCTGAAGACCTGACGGTTTGCCGGGACACCAACCTGCTTTTGTTGGAGACGGATGGCCAGGGGATGAATTGGTCAGTCGATACTGGTTCTGGCCTGATTGAGCAGGATGGACAAGTTTTTTTCAATCAGGATCAGGGTGATGGCGTTTATGTGGTGACCTTTTCGCAGGGTTTTGGTGCCTGTGAGGGCATAGCTACCCGCACCATCACCATACAATCTCCTGATGTGAGCCTCGATGGGCCATGGTCTATTTGTGAGGATGGTTCGCCCATACAGCTAACAGCAACACAGGATGGCGGTACCTGGGGCGGTGAGGGCATCACGAGTATGGATGGGATTTTTTCGCCGGATAACCTTTTACCGGGAACGACCTATGATGTCTTCTACACTTTTGACGATAGCGCAAATACAGGCTGTACCACTACGGTTTCCAGCTCCGTAGAAGTGGTTGCTTTGCCCACCATAAGCGATTTGCCAGATCAATTATCGGTTTGTCAGGTTGATGCCATACTGCCCTTGCCTGATCTTTCAGGCGTGTCTTTTTCCCCTGACGACGGAGCTATTATGTGGAGTGGAACGGGCGTAATTGACGAAGCCTCTGGCGACTATAACCCCATCACTGTTTCCACTGAAACAGACACCGTAACCCTACAGTACGAGATTGGTCCGGGCTGTGCAGTTGAGGACACCATCATCCTTTCTATCGATAGCCTTACGCTTGCCGTTGCTGAAGAAGACTTCGTGTTTTGCGATAGCGAGCCTGTCCTGCAGCTGTCGGCTGAACCGCCCGGGCAGGGTTCATGGTCAGGAACAGGTGTTGACCCAATTACAGGAATCGTAGACCTGTCACAAGTCACAGCCGGGCAGACCTACCCCTACGTTTACACGGTGAATGAGGCTATCGCTTCCTGCCTAGACCGGGATACCGTAAACGTAATAATTGCCAATGGTGAAGGGGTAAGCCTGCCATTTAATGAAGTCTACCTTTGCGATACCGCCACTTTTCTGGTACTGCCTACAGGTACCCCCGCAACCGGGGAATGGAGTGGGCCAAACGTAATTGGAGATACCTTATTATTGAATGACTTACAACCCGACACCTTCGCCCTCTCTTTCATTGTTGAAAGCCTGCCGGAAGCCTGCAACAGCGCAGATTTAGAAGTATTTTTCAGCCCTCGCCCATCTGTAGAAATCATGAGCGACAGTACGGCCTGCGAAGATACAGACTGCCTGCAGTTTACCGTAAACGCTCAGAGTGGGCCGGAAGCCTTTGAATGGGATTTTGGCGATGGCAACACTGCCAGTGATGAATCGCCTTGCCATATTTACGATAATACGGGACTTTACACGGTGTCCTTAACGGGCTTCCTGGTCAATCCAATTACGAATGAAAGCTATTGCGCTTCTTTGCCCACCACCACAACAGTTGATATCTTAGGAGCCTTGCCGCCAGTCAGCATCCTGCCATCCAGTACAAGTGAGTGCCCTGATTTCCTGGTCAGCCTTTCACCCTCTGAGGTTGACGACCGGTTCATTTATTCCTGGTCGGTAAGCAGCATAGCCGACAGCACATCCGTCACATTGGCAGAAGTACTCCTCCCGGCTACCACCGAAGATACGACCTACATAGCAACCCTGACCACCAGTAACGGCTGTGATACCCAAACGGATTCTTTAGAACTCATTGCAAGCGCACCTTTCCAGGCTGGAGTAGGCACGGATTTTGACACGCCCTGTAGCGGAGAGACGGTTAGTTTTTATAACCTTTCCACCGGGACTGCCTCCAGCCCTACTGAGTGGCTGTTCTCCAATGGGCAAACCTACACGGGCACGGAACCTCCTCCTTTCCAGGTATTCACAGATTCATTACCCTCTGTTTTAGGGGTAACCATCATTGGCAGCAATGCCTGCAATAGCGATACAGCTACCTACGAGATCGAGATTCAGCCCACAGATGTCAGGGCCCGCATGAACTACAGCGACGAAATTCTCTGCGCCGGTGCCAGTCTTGAGCTGACCAGTATTTCTACCCCCGGAGCCCCCATTACCTGGGTAACGAGCGACGGAAACAGTTACCTTGCTCAATCCGTGAGCCATGTTTTCAGTGAACCTAACGATTCCGCATGGGTAACGATTTATGCAGAAGGATGTGGCTTTGACAGCCTGAGGTATTTCTTTGAAGTTCAGCCTCGCCCTGAGTTAGGTCTTGATTTCGAAACAATCGGATGTGCCAATGAACCCTTATCTTTTAGTGTTACCGGCAATGCAGAAGAGCAAACGCTGTTTTACGGTACGGGAGACAGCACCTTGCTAAGCAATAGCGAATATTTATACAGTACCCCCGGGAGTTACCCTATCACCGTCTTTGGGCGTTCTATAGAAGGCTGCCAGGATTCCATAAGCGCCATGATTGAAATCGCCCCTTTACCCATACCCCTGGTAGCAACTATCGATTCTGTTTGTGCCGGGGAGGGTTTCGCACTGAGCAGTCAAAGTAGCGGAGCCTCATCTTGTTTGTGGAAAATGGCAGATGGAGGTACCAGGGATCAATGCGTTTCCAGTTATAGCTTCTCCACTCCGGGCCTTAAGTCCAATATGCTGGTCGTCACCTCCAACGCAGGCTGTATGGATAGTTTAGCATTCCCCGTCTTCGTCCGGCCTACGCCCATCGCCCAGTTTGATTATACAGGCAGTGGTGAGTGTTCCCCGGCATTCATTCAGTTCAACAGCATCGATGAACCTTTCCTACCAGATAATTGGGCTTGGAGCTTTGGCGATGGCACCGCTTCTGATCAACCTGATCCTGGCCATACCTACGATTTTGGCGGCACCTACGATGTTAGCCTCCTCGTGAGTATCGGAGGCATCTGTTTTGATTCCATACAGCAACCTGTTTATGTGCCTGGCACGCCACGATTTGACACCCTTACGATCGATGAAAGGTGCCTGCCCAGTGATGCATTCGTATTGGAGGTAGCCACTGATTCCTCAAATGAAATTACGGTTGCCGGTGAGAACTTTTTTCAGGCAGGGATTAACCGTTTTGAAATTATCGAGCCTGGAGACTACACACTGCATGTTTTAAGCCAGGACGGCTGCGATACAACGTTGCAATTCCGTGTACCTCCTGTTTTCCCGCTTCAGGTTACGCTAATGCCTGATACCGCGATACTTTTTGGTCAGACCGTTCGCATAATCAGCCAGGTAAATGCTTCTAATTTAGATTTTGAGTGGTCGCCTACCGACTATTTAGAGGACAATATTACCCTACAGCCCCTGGCCACGCCTCACGAAACTACCACCTATGTGCTTTCTGTCAACAATGAGCTTTGTGAAGCATCAGATACCATAACCATAACTGTGGATGAAGAAATACGGGTCTATTTCCCGAATGCCTTTAGCCCAAATGGCGATGGAGTAAATGACCGTTACCGGTTCTTCCCGGTTTTAGGGGTTGAAGAGGTCCTTTCCTTCCAAATCTTTGATCGATGGGGAAATATGGTTTACGAATCCGAAGACACAGAGCGTACTATTGAGGCTGGACAGGTAACAACATGGGATGGCACATTTAGGGGGAAACTGATGAATCCGGATGTTTTTACATATAAAGCCATACTTGAGTTGGTTAATGGCGAACAAAAGCTATTCTTTGGTGATATTCACCTGCTAAAATAAAATACGGCGGCTTTTTTAAGGTAAACCAAAAGACATTTACTTTATAGGTATCGGGCAATACCTAATCTGGGTTACTCGTCTGTGATTTTCCTAAAGCTCAAATTAAAATATTTTGAGCCAGCAGAATTACATTACAGCGCTATACACTGAGCTACCTTCACCAAAGCGCTGTTACCATGGCACGACTGTTTTACCTGTTACTGACCTTAATTCCCGGCCTGCTTACCGCTCAATCCTATCAGGATACGCTCTTGATTGATGAAAACTTCTCCGACACCTCCGCCTTCACCGACCTCTCCCGCCTCCTGGTTTGGGGCGACAATACCGAGGTGGAAAGCGGCTTTCAGTACGATTCTATTGAGGATAGCCGGGGGCTGACCTACCAGGCCATACACATGACGCCCAAGGCCATGGAATACGCAGGGTACCAGCCCAATACCATCCGGGCATCACAGGCGGTGGATTTTCGCTTTCCTACGCCCATCTCCCGTGAAGCAGACACCCTGATCATTGAATTTGATGCCCTTTGGGATGCGCTGAACAGCCCCGGCTGGGGCGAGTCCGGTCGGATAGTGGTGACACTTCTGCATGATTATCCGGAAGCCGGCATTCCGTTTGGGGCGATTGACGACCTGTCGGCGGAAGCCCCGTTTGGTCGGCCCGCTTACAATATGCGCCTCCGCAATACCGAAAACACCGGCGCTTTCCAGTCTGGCGGACTGATGCTGTACGGTGGCGGCGAGGATTTGGAAGGGGAGATTGAGCAGGCTTTTGGTTACTGGCTTCCTGGTTTTTCCAGTGAAGCCGGCGGGGGCACGCCCGGGCAGGGCGCCCCTTATCCCCTTAGCCCCACCCAAAAGAATGAAGGGCTGGCACTGGCCTCCACTACGCATTGGAAGCATTATACCTGGGTCGTTGCGCCCGAGCGCCTGTCCTTCTACCAGAGAGATGCGCTGGCGCCCGAAAGCGATAACGAGCTGGTGATGTTTATGGAAACGCCCCGTTCTGATCAGTTCGAAGGGCTCATCGTTGATCAGCTGAATGAAGCGCATGGCACTGCCATAACCGAGCCCCCTGCCTTGTACCACTGGTTTGAACAAATTGAAGCGCTTCGGCTCTATTTCCGGGGCGTCGACCAGGCTTACCTGGCTAACCTGGAAGTCCATCATCGGTTTGAAGGCGAGCCTGTGGCTGTCCGTTCGCCTGCTCCGTCCCCACAGCTGAAGGTTTTTCCGAATCCAGCAAGGTCCGCACTTTACGTAGAGCAGCCTCATCCCGGTGTAGCGGCAGCTCCTTTGCAGCTATTCAATAATTTTGGACAGGCAGTCTGGCAGGGGCAACTGCAGCAACCGGTACAGCGTATAGACATCGGGCATTTGCCACCTGGCCTTTACTACCTGCGGGCTGGCTCCGACACCCAGCAAATACAAAAAATCATTATTCAATAAATCCGAAAAATGCGCCTGCTACTTTTACCCTTCTGCTTATTGTTTTGCACCATTATCACCCTGCAAGCCCAGGAATTAGTCCCCCGCAAGGGCGAATACTTCTGCCGTGATGCCGAAGACTGGTACAACCGCAAAGCCATTACCACCTACCTCCGGCATATTCACGAGGGGGAACCGGAGAAGGTTTTACCGCTGGCGGATGCCCGGGAGGGCGATGCGGAAGCCGACTTTGTCCGGGCGCTGGCCTATGCCTACATTGGTGAAACCGAAAAGTCACTTAGCTACGTTAAAGCCTCTCTGGAAAAGGAAATGCCCATTGGCCGCTATCTGGCCGGCCCTTCGGAACTCATGCAGCCGCTGGTGGAGCTGCCGGGCTTCCAGGCCTTGGTGGAAAAGCACGCCACGCCTCTGGTGCATGGTCCAATGATCGGTAATGTCTCTGGCAAGAGCGCGACCTTCTGGTGCCGTACAGATCAGCCCCGGAAAGTACAGGTGGAGGTCAGCCGGGACAAGACCTTCCGGAAAGTCAAATCGGCTACCGGGCAGACCCGGTCCGCAGACGGGCACACGGCTGAGCTGACGGTCAGCGGGTTAAGGCCCGGACTGAGCTACTTCTACCGCCTCTCCGTCGATGGACAGCCTAACAACCGCACGTATCAGTTTACCACCCACCCTAAGCCCGGAAAACCGGGGCAGTTTTCTGTGGTTTTCGGAGGCGGAGCAGCCTATATTCCGTGGCAGCATTACATGTGGAGCACCATTCAGTCGCACCGGCCCGATGCGCTCTTCATGCTGGGCGATAATGTGTACATCGATTACCCGGAGCGGCCCTATTTGCAGCAGTACTGCTACCACCGCCGTCAGTCAGAGTCGCACTGGAGAAAGCTAGTGGCCCAAACGCCTACTTACGCTATTTGGGACGACCACGACTTCGGGGACAACGACGAGTACGGTACGCCCGATCCTGATTCCCCTGCCTGGAAACGGCCGGTACTTGAGCTTTTCAAGCGGCAGTGGGTGAACCCCGGATACGGGGATGGAACCGGCAAACCTGGCGTATTTTTTAAGCACACTATAGCCGATGTGGACTTCTTCTTCCTGGACTGCCGCTACTACCGCCAACCCAGTGAGGTGGGCGCTGTGCACGAAGAACCGTTGAGTATGCTGGGCGAGACGCAGAAAGCCTGGCTGAAATCCGCTCTTCTACAGTCCAATGCCAAGGTAAAAGTCCTTATTTCCTCCGTGCCCTGGGCATTTGATGCCAAGCCGGAAATGCAGGGCCGTATCGATACTTGGGGCGGTTATAAAGAGGAACGCACGGAAATTTTTGACTTCCTAACAGAAAACGGCATCAAAGGCGTTTTCCTCCTTTCAGCTGATCGCCACCGCTCCGACATTTGGAAGATCGAACGGCCAAATGATTATCCGCTATACGAATTTGAAAGCTCCAAGCTGACCAATATGCATACGCACAAAATCATGCCCGGCAGCGAATACGGCTACAACGAAAAGTGCTCGTTTGGGCAGCTTCTTTTTGATACCACCGGAGTTACTCCTGAGGTCACCTATCGAATTATTAATATTGATAATGTGGTGGTGAATGAATTTATTTGGCGGGCTGAGTAACCAATCCGAGAATCCCAACCATGGAATAAATAACACAGGCCTGGAAGCCGCTTGCTCAGCGCCTGATACTCCTATCGCTGTGTTTCATTCAACGCTTTACCCATACCAACTGCTCATGCCGCGTTGCCACTACGCCGTAGCCTCCTTCCACATTCGAGAAGTACAACTGCGGCCGAAATAGCAATTTATTTAAAGCATCTGCCGGTTGGTCTAAGGTACGGGCACTTTCATACAAAGACTCATGGGCTGCCGCTATTGTAAAACCAATACTATCCCAACCTGCTTCTGCTTCCGGAACCAGGATAATCATGGGGAAGGAGAAGTTTTCGTTGGCAAAGCACAAGTCCGGCAAGATAAATCCACCGTCCAAAAACTGTACACCGCATTGTTGATCGAGCGATTCCTCGGTATCGATAGAAACAAAAAAACCTAAATCAGTAGGACTGTCTGAAAAAGGTGCATAAGGGTCAAATGGTATTCGATAACGATTTGTAGAGTAGAAATGGAAAAAATCAGCTGAAGTATTCTTATCTGCCAGAGTCACTGTTAAATATGCAGTTTCTTGCTGAAATACCTCATCAACTTCTTCAACTGTTGTCAAATCCGCTGCAATATCAATTTGTAAATTCGGGATAGCCATCAGTTCAGAACGCGCTTCGGGGAACCCCGCTGCATTTGCGACTAAACGGAACGCTGTGTCTAATGGCAGTGGAGCGGAAAGGTCAAGCACATAGTTGCCTTTCTCCACGTAAGGAACCTGATACCAGACGCTATCCGCGGCATCCACCAATTCCACCATTGCTTCGTGCAGCGTATCTCCTCCGGTAAATGACAGCACTCCGTTGGGATCCTGTGTACGCCCCACAAAGACTTCAATCCTATCTCTGGCAATAAAACCATTCAACACAATTTGATCGCCCGGGTAATCCAGTGTTATGTTGGGCTCTATCACTTCGCAGCTGAGTAGTAGCCCCACTATAGGGAAGGTCAGGTATGGAATAACAGGCTTTACCATGATACGTGATAGTTAAGTGCAGGTACAAACTGAAAAATGGCAAGCCGTTCAACTTCCAAAGCCGTATCAGTTGATGTCCTTGAGGTTATGCCCTGCGTACCAAAATTCAATGCTACGGCATTAGCTCTGCCGTAGATATTATAAAATCCAAAGACAAGCTTGGCGTCGCGGCCCTTGCGCTTAGTCGTAAAATGATAGACCGCATTTATATCTAAGCGGTGATAGTCTGGCAGGCGCCCATTATTCCGCTCCGAAAAAACGAAGCGCACCTGGTTCTCAATCGTACGTATATAACTATCCGGGAAGTTAGCGGGCACACCCGTTTGGTACACAAAATTTGCGGTGAACTGCCAGCTTTTGCGCCAGGCGTACTGCAAGCTTAGTTCCACGTCATGGGGGCGGTCAAAATCAAAAGGAAACCAGTTGCCGGCATTGATTTGTGGGAACTGCCTTTCACTCCGGCTGTAGGTATAAGCGACCCAGCCATTCAGTATGCCGATCTGCTTTTCCAGCCAAAGCTCAACACCGTAAACCCTGCCATTCCCGCCGGCATATACATCCTGCACCCAGGCATTGGGCGTACTCCCGATGCCCAGCAAAGTGGTATTATTTCTTTGTTCCACCTGATTGGACATTTGACGCCAAAAAGCCTCCACACTCCATTGCCCGCCTGACCATGGCCGGGCATGGCGCAGGGCAAAAGTGGAACCCATCTGCGGCCGGGTAAAAGCAGTGGCTGGCAGCCAGTATTCGTAGAACAGCGCACTGCTGCCCCCCTGAACGCCAGCACGGTGCAGGGGCTGTACCATCCTGCTGTAGCTCAGCTGCCAGGTTTGCTTGTTGTGCTGCCAGGCAATTGCTGTACGTGGTTCCATTGCCGGGAAAAACAGACCGGTAGTAAGGTACGTGCTAAAGCGCGCTCCCAGGGTGAAATCCAGGGCTCTGCTTACGGACCAGGTATCTTCAGCATAAGCGGCTGACTGCAACGACCGGACCGCCCCGCCGTCAAAGCTTTGAACGGGTTCCCCGGATTCGGTTATCTCCGTCTTTATAGGGTTATTGGACTGGTAAATCCCTTCCAGCCCCAGGGTAATCCGGTGCCGCGTTAGTTGCCAGTTGTACTCATGACGGGCTCCAAACTCATTGATCACCCCTTTGGTTTTCACCCTTGCCAATAAGTTATTGGTACTTTCATTGCGCAGGGAAGTATTCAGGTTGCTGGCAAAGCTGTTGAAATTGACCCTCGTATTCACAAAACCGCGGCTGCTCAGTGGCCGCATGTAGCGCAGCCCCAGTGCCCGGTTGCCCCAATTCAGCAGCGCATCGTTAAATGCTCCGCTCTGCCTGGCGCGGCTTCCCCAAAAATCATCTCCAGCAAAAGCGCTAAGGCTCAACTTAGCCTGCCGTTTAAGTTTCCAGGTTACCTTAACGTTGAAATCGTATAAGCCTGCAAAAAGCAAATTTTGCCCATTCAAATAGCCGGGCAGGGTGGCCAAAGTAAGAACCCCTGAGTGGGCAAACCGCCCCGCTAGCAGGAAAGTGCCTTTATCTTCATTCAGCGGCCCTTCCAACAGTAAGCTGGAATTGATCAAGCCCAAATTGGCTTCCCGCCTCAGCGTTGTGGCATCTCCGTCTTTCATGGTTACATCAATGACAGAAGATAAACGCCCACCATGCCGAGCGGGGAAAAAACTTTTGTACGTATCCACCTGCTTGGTCACTCCGGGGTGAAAAGTGGAAATAAAGCCAAAAAGATGACCGCTGTTGTAGATGGTGCTACCGTCAAGGGTGATCAGGTTTTGGTCCACGCTGCCTCCCCGCACGCTCAGGCCTGCCGTCCCTTCTGTGGTGGGGGCAAAACCTGGCAGCAACATTAATGACTTGATCAAATCCGGCTCCCCCAACATGACCGGAATACGCGCCAAAGTTTTGACCGGCATATTGATTTGGCCGGGCATCCTGCTTTGCAATCTTGGGGCATTTACCTCCACGGTTGCTAACTCCAAAACTTGCAGTGCCACGTTACAGCTACTATCCTGTGCTATCGTCAAGGTAAGGGTATCCGGCGAAAAGCCAATTTGGTGAAAAACGACCCGCTGCGGGGTTTCACAGAGTAGGCTTAGACTGTAATACCCGGAATAATTGGTGAAAACGCCCCTTCCAGTCTCCAGGGAATAAATGCTTGCGCCTACCAGGGGCTCCCGGGTAGCCGCCTCCGTAAGGTACCCATGTAACGCGCAGTTTTGAGCGTACCCAACAGAAAAAGAAAAACAGAGCAGGGTGATCGCCAGCCCTGACCGGATACCGCGCCCCGGCAGGACCCCCATGCACGATATCATTTTCTTTGACCAGGCTGTTTGCATATCAATACATCCATTTCTCAATACGAAAAGCCCGGAAGAAGAGAAGGCAAACCCCTCCTTCGCATCATTGATGGGAATCTGAAATGATAGATTTGTCAGTACAGAGAACACTACGTAATTCATCGGCTTATAAATTAGAGCGCCTAAATTTTTCTCCCTGAATATTCAAAAATTAAATGCTAAAAACCAAGCATGCCATAGTTAAAACCAGGTGCCTGTTGCTCTGAATATTTGCGCTCAGAAGTATTAAAGCCTGCTACAACTGCATCGATCCCATTTCAAGGACTAAACGGCGTATACCTCACATAATCAATATAGTACCGCTGAGGGAAAATCGTCGTATCAATACCCTGCCGGCCGCCCCAGTTGCCGCCGATGGCCAGATTGAGCTTGAGGGCCTGCGGCCGGTCAAAAGGCCAGCGCTGAAAGTCGGCGGCAGACTCCCGCTCAAAGGAGAAGTAACGGGTGGAATCAACGTAAAAGTCAATCCGCTCCGGTGTCCAGTCGATGGCATAGACATGGAAGGCAGTGGAGGCATTCTCAATCCGGATGGAATCGCCTTTGTTGGTGCCGGCCACCCAGTTGTAAGCGCCGGTGTGGACATTGGCATAGATCATCTCCGGATTGTACCCTACGAATTCCATGATGTCGATCTCCCCGCGGTCGGGCCAGGGCACGTCCCCGCCCATTTTATTGCCCAGTGTCCAGATGGCTGGCCATACCCCACGCCCGGCGGGCAGCTTGGCGCGGACTTCCATTCTGCCGTACAGGAACTCCCGCTTGCCGGCCGTATGCAAAGAGGCGGAGGTGTAGGCTGCGGTTTCCCACTGTTCCTGCCATCTGTCGCTATCGGGATTGTAGCGGGCATTGGGGAAGGGCTCGCGGCGGGCTTCAAGCACCAGGCAACCGTCTTCGATATAGGCATTTTCCGGGCGGTTGGTGTAGTACTGCCCCTCGTGATTGCGGATGAAGCCTTCTTCAAAACTCCATAGCCTGGTATCGATCACCGGGCGGTCAAACTCATCACTCCAGCCTTTCATGGCAGAGGGGGCAGGCAGTTCAGCTGATGGAGCAAACAGGAAAAAGAATAGGGGCAAAAGGAAGGTATTCATGTCAATTCGGTTTTGGTACGGGCGTTGTTAGCCACGCTTGCAAAGATTGTTTGTTACGGAAAGGGCGCAATACGAAACCATACCGGTACGCTGCCGCATTCAACCGGAATTCCGGATGGGCTTTGGATTCCTTTGACCAGGTATTGTCTCCGCCCACGCCCAGCTGCTGATGGTCAATATTTACCGTCAGGAAGTCCCGTTCGGGCAGTTCCGGGGTGTGCGTAGCGGCTTCCAAATCCGCCATGCTGTACGGCCAGACGCTCATGCTTAGGCTGTCTTGCGCCTGAACCAGCAATCCATTGCCACGCCCGGAGGAAAGCGCCATCCAATGCACGCCGGTTCGGTTGCTGCATTCCTGCGGCATAATGTAGCTTTCGAAGAAGCTGTCCACCGGCATGCTGTACCGGCCCAGTTGCGCACTCAACAACCGGTCGATGTAATTCTCATGCGGCCCGCGCCCAAAAAACTCAATCTGATCATAAGCATCCGGGATCGCCATTTGCATGCCAATGCGGGGCAGCTCCGGATAATCGCCTTGTTTTTTGAAATGGTAATCGACTTTGATCTGCCCGTCCGCGTAGAAGGTGTAGACCGTCTTTTGGCTGGCTTTGCCTTCCAGGACGGCGCTTTGGACTTCCACCTGCACGTAGCCGACAGCTTCCTGTACGCGCACGCCCTGAACCCTGGCTTCCTCTGCAGCCGTTTTCCACGCCGCAGCTTCCCGGTAGACTTTCCAGCCCCGGCGGTCGTTGTCCGTGGGTGCGCGCCAGTAGTTGGGCTTCAGGGGGGCTTCCAGCCAGTTGGTGGTGCCGGTTTTGAAGTTGGAAAGGGCACCGGTGGTTTTATCCACGGTGGCTTCGAAATCTTTGCCTGTAATTTTGGCTTGCTGCTCATTTTCCTCCAGTGTTAGCTTGCCCTTTGGCACACTAAAGCTTCGGTTGTCCGCTACTTCAGGCAGCACGAACTGCGCCACGGCAATCTCATGACCTGCCGGTGCCCAGGATTGCGCATCAGGTAACGTAACACTCAGGTCGATAGTATAAACGGCGCCGGGCTTTGGTGCTTTGGGCGACAGCGCTCCCAGTTGCAGCGGCACGGTAGTGCCTGCCGGACAATCCGGAAGGGCCATAGAGCCGGAACGCAGCGCAACTCCGTTTTCTATCAGCTGCCAGGACAAGGTGTAGCCGCCCAGGTTGGTAAAATCATACAGGTTGGTCAGCGTGAGCTTGCCCTCCTGTGGCGACTGACTCGTCAGGCGTACCGGTTGGAATACTTTTTTCCACTCTTTTGCGCCGGGCTTGATGCGGCGGTCAGGGTCTACCACGCCATTCAGGCAGAAGTTCTCGTCATTGATCAGGGTGTCCCCAAAATCGCCTCCGTAGGCAAAGTATCGTTCTCCGGTTTCGGTGGTCTTGACCAGCCCCTGATCTACCCAGTCCCAGACGAAAGCACCGACAATCTGCGGCTCCGCTTGTATCACATCCCTGAATTTGAACAGATTGCCCGTGGAATTGCCCATGGAATGCGCCATTTCGCACCACATAATGGGGAGTTTCAGGTCTGACTGCCGGCTTAGGTTGACCATCTCAGGAATAGACCAATACATCCGGCTGTACATGTCCACGTAGCTGGCTTTGGTATGGGGAAATTCATGATTGCCCTCATAGTGCACGAGTCGGGTATCGTCGTACTCCCGGATGAAACCGGTCATGGCAGCGTGGTTGGCCCCGGCACCAGACTCATTGCCTAACGACCAAAAGATAATGGAGGGATGGTTTTTATGCCGTTCCACCATCCGCACAGCGCGTTCCACAAACCCATTCGACCAGCGGGGGTCCCTGGTGAGCAGGCTGCCTATGCCGTGTACCTCAAGATTGGCTTCGCAAATCACATACAGCCCGTGGCGGTCGCAGAGTTCGTAAAAACGGGGGTCGTTGGGATAGTGAGAAGTCCGCACGGCGTTGAAATTCAGCTGCTTCATAAGGCGGATGTCCTCCTCCATGTCTGCCACCGAGACCACCTTGCCGGTAACCGGATGATGGTCGTGGCGGTTGGCCCCGTACAGTTCCACCGATTCCCCATTGATCAGTAGTTCGCCTTCCGGGCCGATTTGGATATTCCGGAAGCCGATGCGGCTGCTTCGGGCTTCCACCGTTTGCCCGTTTTTATCCTTCAGGGCAATGACCAGGGTGTAACGTTGAGGCGTCTCCGCCGTCCAGGGCTTCACATTAAAAACGGTAGCTGAAAGCATCGTACTTTCCCTGGGATAGACGCGCAGGTCTTCCTTGATCACCTCATTAACCGGGGCTTTGAGGGGCTGCTCCAGCATCGGGTGGCCCGAATCATCGTACAAATCAATTTCGTAAGACCAGTCTTCGAGGCCTGAAAGCCGGCTGTGGTTGAGCCTGGGCTTGACGGTGAGATTGCCGTAGCTGTAGCCTTCGTCCATGCCTGCTTTGACAAAAAAGTCCTGAATATGCGTTTTAGGCTGCGCCAACAGCATCACTTCCCGGTGGATGCCGCTCAGACGCCAGTGGTCCTGATCCTCCAGATAGCTGCCATCCGACCAGCGGTGCACCTTGACCGCCAGCAGGTTCTTTTCTCCAAACTTCACATAGGGTGTGATATCAAATTCCGTAGCCACCCTGCTGTCTTCGCTATAGCCGGCCATCTCCCCATTCACCCACACATAGTAGGCAGAGCTCACGCCGCCAAAGTGCAGCACTACCTGCTGATCCGACCAGTCCGCAGGCACTTCAAAAGTGTGGCGGTAGCAGCCGGTGGGGTTGTCTTCATCCGGCACATAGGGCGGGTCGACCGGCACGAAGGGGTAGGTAATATTGGTGTAAATCGCCGTGCCGTAGCCCTGCAATTCCCAGTTGGATGGCACCGGGATCTGCGCCCATCCCCTGGGTTGAAAATCCGGCAGATGGAAATCTTTCGGAGCGGCTTCGGGCACCTCGGCGAAGGCAAATGCCCAGTTCCCATTCAGGCTGAGGTAACGCCCCGAGGCTTCGCGGTCCACCATGAGGGCTGTGGCTTCATCCGGGTAAGAATAGGACGTTGCCCGGGCCGGCATGCGATTGATGCCGTTGACGGCGGGGTCTTCCCAGGGCTGAAGCTGGGCCTGTGCGGTAAAGGCAGTGCTTAAGGTAAGCAGCAATACAATCGCTGAATTTCGGCAAGCATTAAGAAATGGCATATCAGTTGTTTTTTTTCAGGTGCTTAAAGCTAAAAAAATCCGGGCACATCGCCTCTTCTATCGTTTTGAAACCGCTTTGTACTCAAACCAGTCAAAATCAGCCGCCTTCCGGCTGCCCGTCAAATCCTGACAGCAGATGCCAACCATAGCTCCGGTAAATGCCGGGCGGTACCGGCCGCACTGCTCCATAATGTAGTCGTCTGACAGAATGCTCCCATCCAAAACCGGGCCGGCTTTTTGCCAGTCGCCCTCTCCCTCCCGGTAGAAAAACTGAAGCTCGGCACGATTGAAGTGCAACTTGAGTTCCACCCTCCCGTCAGCCTGTAAATCAATACATTGCCCTATTGAATGCGACATTGCATAATGATGATCAATAGCTTTTTCCGGCCAATCCGGTCGCTTAGCGGGCCCGCGGCCATCATGGCCAGGGTGGACGTAAAAGTGAGAGAAGCGACCACCCATCCCAGAGCGAGGTCAGACAGCCCAAATTCCGGCACCAGAAATCGGATGGCGCCGGAGATCACCGAGGCATCGAAGCCAAAAAGAAAGCCGCCCAGAGAAATGATCAGGGCCAGGCGGGTCATCTGGCCGTCAGTCGTTTTGTTTTGCATCATCAGCGAAGTTTAATGGCTTGAGGGCCGCTTTTCAGGGCTTGCATTTGCCCGTTCCAGTTCAAGGTGCCTTCCAGTCCGGGAGGCAGCGTGATATTGCCCTCCAGGCGCCCTTCGGCCTCCCTGTATTCCACCTCAATATCTCCTTTGGGATGCGGCAGGTTCGCCCGGAGTTCCTTTAGCCCGTTCAGGTGGGGCATAATGCGCACTTTGGAAAAGCCGGGTGCTGCCGGACGGATGCCCGCCACCAGCGACAAAAAGTGGTAGGCTGGCGAAGCGCTCCAGGCATGACAGTCCGAGCGTGTCTTGCCCGGGGCTTCCACGAAAGTGGTCAGGCCCAGATCCAGTTGCTCCTCCCATGGCCCCAGGTGCTCAAAGTAGGTGTCCCCAAGCCCGGTTTTCAATAGCGCCTCCGTTATGTAAAAGGCGTAGTAATAGGAACAGGGGGCTAAAGTGGTATCTTTTAGCAAGCGCTCCAACAGTGCAGGCTGGTCTGCTTCGGGCAGGGCATCAGTTAGTATCGCCATAGTATTGACGTGCTGACTGAAAGTGGTTTTAGCGGGTGTATCTGCAAATAGCTGACGTTCCTCGTCCCAGCAAAGCTTGCGGAGGCTTTTGTTGATGCCCAATGCCCTGGCACGATAAGTAGATGCCCGCTCCGGCTCGCCAAAGGCGTCGTATAAATCAGCCGCCAGTTGAAGATTATAAGCCAGTTGCAGGCCAATGAGGGCAGAACCGCCCGATTCTGCGCCCGGTGGCACCCCACTTTTCCAGCCATCCGCTCCAATCACCCAATCTGCAAAGTTCCACCATTCCATTGGGCCGGGCAAGCCATTTTCAGCCATCCGGTCTTCGTACCACTGCAGAATATCGGCTACGGCGGGCAGCATACCTGCTATCCATTCGGGCTCCCCTACATGCATCCAATAGTCATGCAGCATCGCTATCCAAAACAGGGAATAGGGAGGAATAATCTGTTCATCGCGGCTGGGATACCGGCTTTGCGTGAGCCCAAAGGGCATGCGGGACTGATAAAAATCCGACACGGCCTTGCGGAACAGCCGGTGATCGCCCGAAACGTAGTAGGAAATCAGGGCCTGAATGCGGGTATCGCCCACGTACTGCAACTGCTCGTAGTAAGGGCAGTCGAAGTAGTTTTCCCCGGCGCAGAGGCGTTGGGTACGCCAGCTCACGGACCAGATGTCGGAAAGCAATTCCTGGCCACTATCAAAAACCGCCCGCTCCTCAAAGGGGTAAGCCGTGAAGCGGCTCTGAGCCTGATCAATAGCCACCGGCGCATCCTTGGTCTCAATTTCCACCCGAATGTACCGGAAGGTGCGCCACCAAAGGGTGGTCAGATCATACCTGCCTTCCGCAAGTTTCCAGGCATCATGGAAGCCATAGAGGGTTTTATGGCCGATGCTGTCCCGGTGCCCCTTCTTACGGGTGGAATCGCGCAGGCTCTCGGCGTAAAACAGGCGCAGGGTAGCCTCTCCTCCACTCGTAATTTTCAGCTCCGGATATGCGGTAGTCAGTGTGCCATGATCCATGAGCACCGTTGCTTTGGTATTCGCTGGCACATATACCCCCCCTTCATCAGGCAACTTGAGGCTGGCCTGGCGGACACGCCCAAGTGGCCCCACCTTTTCTTCCATAGCTGGGATGCGGCGGGAAACCAACTGATAGGCCGGTACACCTCCGTGTGCGTAGGTGCCGCCCGCAGGAACTCCGGGAAATAATGCTTCGGGTGTATGCCAACCTTCCTCTTCAAAACCTACTGCTTTCCAGCCCCAGGGGTGAGCCTCCACATCCATATATTCTCCGGGGCCGACTACAAAGTACCCCATTACCTGTTCCCAGTCAATGGAAATGGGCGCATAGGCAGTATCCTGATGCACCCGCCACTCCCCGGTGCCGGTATTGAGTAGGGAACTTGTTTTGTCCTCGCCCTGAACAATCAGGGCAGTACCTCTCGAGATTTGCGCAACGGGCTTGTGTTTTCCAAAGTTCCACACCTGTATGGCGATGGCGTTCGCCCCAGACTGCAGGTAAGGGCTCAAATCATACGTTTCAAAACGCCAGTTCAAAAGATCGCCCCGGGCAGGCCCCTTGCCGACATACACACCGTTTACAAACAGCTTGTAGCGGTTGTCAGCCGAGATACGGATGGGAAAAGCATCCGGAACGACCTCCAGATTGATTTCCTGCCGGAACAGGTAAACGCCAAACGCATCTGCATCAGCGGTAGGATGGGTAATCCATTCTGCCGGCCAGGCCTGCCCGACCAGATTAGGCTGTTCCTGAGCGATTGCCGGGGGAAGCAGCAGGCAAATAAGAACCCAAACATGGAGGAATCGTTGCATTGCAATCAGTTTTATTTCTCCCAAAATAATACCACACAGGCATCCGGTGGTAACAATACAGTATTTCCATTGCATTCAGCCCCTGCGGAGTCATAGAGGATCTGACCGGTCCGAAGCTTGGCAAAATCCAGCACGACCTCTTTGGGACTGTCATTTTTATTGATCATTAGCGTGTAAAGCCCGGTCTCACCCATCATCGTTTTCATAGTGACGCCGGGATGGTGCTCCTTGAAACGGACGGGGGGCGTTTCAGCATTTTTGAGCCAGTTTTGCAGCAGTTGAGCCAGCGGCCTGTTATCCTGTTGCCAGGCACCCAAACCAATTGGAGATGGAATCCAAAGGGTACGCCCTTTACCATATTGATGCATCAAGGCGACAGGCAGGCTGTCCGGTGCATGGCTAACCACCTCGCCTCCGTCCACCGCCAGGGTGCCCTGCCACAGGTGAGCCGGCAACTCCTGATCATGGATAGGCATCGAAAAAGTATTGCCTCTTACCCTGAACTCCCGTACCTGCCCACCCAGCATTTCCCGAAACGGAAAGCCGCCCGTCATCATATTTTGCCCGTACTCATCAAAATGAGCGGATAGACCTGTAATTAACAGTTGCCCCCCCTCAGCAACAAAGGTTTTCAGCCCTTCCCAGTGCCGGCGTGGCAGTACGATCTGATGTGGGATGACCACCGCGGCTCCTGCTCTGCCCCTTGCTTTCCAGTCAAAGTCATCCATGCTGCCGATTTCCGGGGTAATGCCTTGTTCCAGCAACGCCTCGTACTGTGCCAGGACCGACTTGATGGTAGCACCGGGCAGCCGCCCCTCAAAGTACTGCCCCACTTCCACCGAGCGGACCTCCCGCTTGCGCTGCAGGTACATGGACTCCCGGTTATAAAGGACATGCACGTTGGCGGTATGCGGACGGGCGCTCGCAAAATCCGGGTGTTTAGTCAGCCATTCTGCAATAGCTCCCGCCGCTTCCATTCGATCAGTCGGCTTGTCCAGAAAATCGAGCAGGCTCCATTCTCCGGCTTCAAGCCCGGCTTTCCGGGGGTTCAGGCACCAAAATATGATGCCCTGAGCTCCGCTGAACAGGCTGCCCCACAGCCACTGCCCGATCTCCTCCGCACTTGGTGTTAAAGGATTGAAACCGCTGTAACTGTTGTTGCCGCCCTGCAGTTCGGTGACCCAAAAGGGCTTGTCTCCGGCTCCCGCCCGGACGATGTCATTGTTCGCGCCCATCGCTACCGGGTATTGATCTCGCTCGAAGTATCCAAAATGCCAGCTCGGGTGCATGGAAGCCCCGAAGGAGGAAAGCAGCTTCCGCCAGGCCGGGAATTCATACTCCGGCAAGGTCACAAAAAGCATGTGGCTGTTGACGTGGAGGTGCCGGCCGGGGTCGTATTTTTCAATTTCACCCGCTATCCAGCTTAGGTAGGCGGTGGTATGCTGACGGATGAACTCGGGCTCGCGGAAGTCTTCCCGCATGAAGCCATTGGGGTCAGCAGGCAGCGGATTGGAGGCGTTCCATTCCGACCAGGCTTGTTCTGTATACGCGCCTTTCGGCAAAATCCCACCCACGCCGGGCTCGTTTTGCAGCACCCAGGCAAAAAGGGCCGGATGCTTGCTGAAGTGGGGCACAACAGCTCCAATGTAGCGTCCAATGGCAGCCAGGTGAGCGGCATCTTTGGGAAATTTAAAGCCCCCTACGCCAGTGTCCGTATTCGCCGGAAAAAGGGTGGCAAATACCCGGACACCATGCCGCTCAGCTGCCTCGAAAGCGGCATCGTACAACGCAAAGTCCCAGGTCCCATCTGCCTGCGCCATGTGGGTTTCATCCATTCGGATGCGGCAAACAGTCATGTCATATTCAGCCATGATGGAAAACCAACCTTCAATCTCCTCTGCCGTTTGTCCGGGCTCGATATAGACCTGCGCACCTATGGAGGGCGCGCTTTGTGCCCCCAGCCAAAGTGCCCAGCAGATCAGGCCGAAGCTTAATACGGTGCTTCTCATTCTGTTTGTTTTTGAAGGTCTTTCAGGCGCAGCAGGGCTTCCAGAAAGTAATAATCCGCGTAGATGATGTGCTCGTCGATTTCACTATTGCCGGGTTTGTGCCCGGTGGAGTGCAGCAGTATGCCCTGTTGCGGCAATCTTGCCAGGTATTCCGGTGTCGCCAGCGCATTGAGCAGGGCAACGGCTGCGTTGCGGTACCGGATTTGATCATCTGACCCTTCTACCAACTGCGACAGTTCCAACAGCGCGGAAGCGGCAATGGCCGCGGCGGAAGCATCCTTAGGCTCGTTGGGGATGCCGGGCGCATCAAAGTCCCAGTAAGGCACGCCATCTTCGGGCAGCTTTGTCAGGAAAATATCTGCTGCGCCCATTGCCTGCTTCAGAAAATCCTCCCGTCCGGTTTCCCGGGCCGTCAGGGTGAATCCGTAGATGGCCCAGGCTTGTCCTCTTGCCCACATGGAGCTGTCGGCGTAGCCCTGAAAGGTGACCTTTTCACGCACGGCGCCGCTAAGGGTATCGTAGTCGAGAACGTGGTAGGTACTGTAATCGTCCCGGAAGTGGTGCTCCATGGTATGCTCGGCGTGGGATACGGCAATCTTTCGCATCTCTTCGTCTCCGGTATGCTTCGCTGCCCAAAACAGCAATTCCAGGTTCATCATATTGTCGATGATGACCGGGTATTGCCACTGATCGTGCCAGTCCCAGGAACGGATAACGCCGGTGACGGGGCGGTAGCGGGTTTTCAGCGTCCTGCCGGCGTCTGTGATCACCGGGACGTAGCTCGAGTCTTTGGTGAAGCGCAGGGCACTGCCGAAGGAGTTGAAAATCCGGAAGCCGATATCATGGTCGTAATCGAAAAACTGTACAGAATCCAGCTTCAGCAGAGCCGCCTCGCCAGCGGTTTTCCATTGCTCATCGCCGGTAAGGGCGTACAGGTGCCAAAGCACGCCGGGATAAAAACCACTGACCCAGCTGCCCTTTTTAACGAGGTTCCAGGTGCCATCCGGATGGGCGTTGCGGGGGATGCGGTTGGTGTCCGGCAGGGTCTCCAGTGTTTTGGCGTACTGTTGAGCTGCAAATTCGGTAAGGCTGTCGGGGTCGAATGATGGCTTCAAGACCTGAGAATCTGCTTCCCCGGCCGGTCCGGCACAGCTGCCTGCAAGCAGAAGGATCAAAAAGAACGTAAAATATTTCATGGATTGAGTTTTAACAAAGATTAACCCTGATACCGGGGCTCCGGTTGCCCGGTCGTGGTGGTCTGCAATTGCAGGCACACCCCTGCCAGGGGCTGGGCTTTTTTCTGTTCGGGAGATAAGGGGCGCTGTGAGGTGGTGATGAGCAGGTGTTGCAGTTCAGGCCCGCCAAAGCAGCAGCTTGTGGGGTGAGAAACGGGCAATTCGATATCTTCCACCTTCTGGCCTCGTTCGTCGAAGTGGCTGATCTTGCCTTCCTGCCACATGGCGACCCAGAGGTGGTCGTTGGTGTCCACGGTGAGGCCATCGGGGAAGCCGTGGGGGCCGAACTCGATGAAATTACGGCGATTGCTCAGGTTGCCGGTTTCAAGGTCATAGTCGTAGGCGTAGACCACATGCCGTTCCGTATCTGCAAAGAAGTAGGTTTTGCGGTCTGCCGACCAGCCCATGCCATTGGGCAGCATGAGGTTTTGCTCGTGGCGTTGCACCGCTCCGGATTCGTTCAGGCAATACAGGTTGCCGACCGGTTCCGTGCCATCGTAGGTCATGGTAGCGGCCCAGAAGCGGCCCTTGGGGTCTACGGCTCCGTCATTGAAACGGGTGGCCTCTACCTCGGCTTCGGTGGATGATACCTGTTGCAATGCCCGGGTGTGGGTGTCGTAGGTAAAGAAGCCGTCACGCAGTGCCATGACTACCCCACCCTGTTCGCGCAGGGCCAATACCCCGAGCGGCTGCCCGACTACGTGGGTTTCCACCCGGCCGGTTTTCCAGTCGCCAATAAAGAACAGCCCCTGCATCAGATCGACCCAGTAGAACTGCGCTGCCTGTGGGTCCCAGACCGGTCCCTCGCCGTGGTGGCAGCGGACCTCAAAAAGCGGTTGAATAGCGTACTCCATAAGTCAGTGGAATCCTTTGTAGCGGGCAAAAATAAAATACACCACTTTCGAAAAGCTTTTGCCCCAACGTTGCACAAACCAGCTGTGTATTTTCTTTTTCGAGAAATCCTTTGGGAAAGGAGGGCTTGTCTGCTGGCTTGTAATCAAAGCCTGACTGAAGTTTGCTGCTGATGACTATCCAATTCTCCGGCAGGGGTTACAGGCGGGCCCGGGATTGCTCTTTTTTCCAAAAAAGATGATGGTGCGCAAAGACTGCTTAATTGGCCATAGCCAGCTTTTATTATGGATGTTTCTGATCTTCTCTGGCTTCTCACTTGGTGCTCAGTCCACTATTTTTAATGTTCGTGATTTTGGAGCAAGCGGGGATGCTGCTCAATACGCACGCCCTTTTCTGCAAAAAGCCATCGATGCCTGCCATGCGGCGGGCGGCGGACAGGTGCTCTTGCCTGCCGGGGCTTACACCACCGGCACGATCGTTCTGAAGGACAAGGTGGATTTCCACCTGGCACCGGGCGCCACCCTTTACGCCAGTCAGCAGGAAAAGGACTATGAAAATGACTTCGTGGTTTACAAAAAGAACGATTCGGGTAAATTGCCGGGCGAAGGGACGCCTGTACTCATCTATGCCAAAGGAGCAAAGCACATCAGCATTACCGGCAAGGGGACCATTCACGGGCAGGCCCGGCGGACGTACGAGCCCCTGAAAAGCGTGGATGGCTTCATAGCTGAAGAAACGGAAAACGCCAGGAATTCCGGCGTGGAGATGAAAATGTACTACAAGGTGAAGCCTTATACCTGCATGGTATTCCTGGAGGACTGCACTGATATCCGTGTTCAGGACGTTTCCATGATCGAATCCACCGACTGGACGCTGCACTTTAAATGGTGTGAGCGGGCGTTTGTGGATGGGGTCTACATTTTCTCCAGCCTGGAGCAGGGCGTCAATGCCGATGGGATTGATATTGACGGCAGCAAAGATGTGGTGGTCTCTAATTGCACCATTATCACCGGAGATGATTCCATTGTGCTGAAGTCCACGATTACTGGTGAGGATTACCGGGCTTGTGAAAATATTACGGTAACGAACTGTTCTTTGGTGTCCACCTCCACCGGGCTTAAATTGGGCACCGAAAGCCACGGCGACTTCCGCCACATCACTTTTTCCAACTGCGTGATCCGCAACAGCAACCGGGGGCTGAGCATTGTGGTGCGGGACGGGGCCACGGTTAGCGATGTGCTGTTTTCCAACATCACCATTGAGTGCGACCGCAAACACTTCAACTGGTGGGGCAACGGCGATCCGATCTGGCTGGTGCTCAAGCGGCGGTTCCCGGATTCCAAGCTTGGCAAAATTCAGAACGTGACCTTCCAAAACATTCAGGCACGCGGGCAGGGCACCAGCAAAATTGAAGGCTACCCCGGCGAGCAAATGCTGGAAAACATCCGGCTATACAACGTCCAGCTCACCCTGGAAGCGGAGGACAAACCCGACAAACGCACCACCCACGGCTTTGAAGCCCACGATGTGGATGGGCTGATCCTTTCTGACTTTACCATCAACTGGGACAACACCAAGGGAATGGAGCCCAAATGGGATGCAGCGGTAGCCCTGCAACAGGTGATGAACGTGGAAATGGACCGCGTACGGGGCAAACAGGCGACTAAAGGGAGCGCAATCCGGCTTACGGATGTGCAAAACGCCTACATCACCAACACCCTGCCTCAGCCGGGCACGGCTACGCTTTTTGAGATATCGGGCGCTGAAAGCCGCAATTTAGTGTTCCGGGATAATGACCCGATGGGCATAGCCGCTCAGTTTTTAGCAACCGGCAAAGAGGTTGAAAAGGAGGCCATCAACCTGAAGTAAGCTTTTGGCAAAATGCTGAGGGGTTAGGTACAGGTGCATTGCTTAGACTATGTTGGGAATTCGCTTTTGGAGCGAATTTAGTCAAATTTCATTCTGAACGAGGCACGATGAAGGAGCATAGCCTAAGCTAAGTGACTGACCTGCCCGCCGTACAAGACTTTGGCAGGCGGGAGAGTAACGAAGTGCAGGATAAAATTTGGCAAATGCAGCCCAATGGGTGAAATCCCAACA
>JANSXW010000012.1 GCA_024742755.1 bacterium
CAGCCCTTCCTTAAGGAGGTTGGTGATGGTGTTGTAGGATAGGGTAGTGGGGCGTTTCTCCCGCTCGTCCAAAGCCGGCACATTGAGGTGGGCTACCATCATGCTGCCGATGCCCTGTTTGGCCAGTTGCCGGAAGGGGAACAGCTCGATGCTGTCGAGCCGGTCATAGTCGTGCCGGATCACCGGCAGGTCGTAGTGAGAATCCACATCCGTGTCGCCATGCCCCGGGAAGTGCTTGGCGCAGGCCATAACGCCGTTGTCCTGCATGCCCTGAGCATACCGCCAGCTTTTGGCTGCTACATTCATCCGGTCTTCACCGAAGGAACGGTTGTTGATGACCGGGTTTGCAGCATTATTGTTGACATCGGCCACTGGGGCGAAGTTAACGTGGATGCCGGCCAGCTTCATCTGCCGGGCGATCTCGGTCCCCATTTCATAAACCAGGCTGTTGTCCTGTATGGCACCCAGGGTAAGCTGCCGCGGGAAGCTGATGGTGCTGGATTTCATGCGCATGCCCAGCCCCCATTCGCCGTCAATGGCCATCATTAGCGGGACTGGTTCGGCAAGTTTTTGGTACTGATTGATGAGCTCAACCTGCCGCTCCGGTGTGCCCTGGAAAAAGCACAGTCCACCGACTTTATACTTTTTGATTTGGGCTTCCACGGATTGGACGTGTTCCGGGCCAAGGTCAGAATGGGCACGGATCATAAAGAGCTGCCCGAGGCGCTCGGTCTCGGTCATGGTATTGTACATGGAATCGGCCCATGCGGTTGCCGGATCAGTTTGCGCTTGTAGCCCGTACCCCATCAGGAGCAGGCAGCATAAAATCAGTGGTCGGATCATTTCAGGTCGCTTGTTTTAATTGTTTGACTGCATTTTTTCAAGGAAACCAGGGTCGAGTTCCAGTGCTTTATTGCGGTACTGCTGCCCCCTTTGCTGATCGCCTGCATTGTAATAGGCGGTGCCCAGGTCAAACCAGGCACTGGGGTTTTGGGGCGCAACTTCGGTTGCTTTGGTAAAGTATTCAATGGCTTTGGGGGTGTTGCCGCGTATGCCGTGGGCCACGCCCAGCAGGCGGATGACTTCGTATTCGTCCGGCATCCGTTCGTAGGCTTTGTTCAGATAGGTGATGGCTTTGTCCACCTGCCCGAGCTGCTCACCGTAGTATTTGCCGGCATCCTTGTAGGTGATGCCCAGATTGCGGTTGGCATCCCGGTAGTTGGGGTCAATCGACAAGGCATTTTGGTAGGCGGCAATGGATTGATCGTAAGCCTGCAGGTAATTGTAGGCATTGCCCATGAGGAGGTAGGCGTTTTTGTAATTGGGGTGGATGCGTACCGCTTCTTCCAGGTGCCCGATGGCTTCGCGCAGCATGGCTTCCTTTCGGGTGGCGTTCTCCGGTTCGACAGATTGGGTGACGAGCTCGCCGCCTACGGCGTTGCGGAGTTTGGCGCTGTTGGGGGAGTATTGGATATCGGTTGTGAAAAGGGTGTAGTTGTCAGCCCAGACCGGGTTGCGGAGCAGCGTTCTTACCCCAAACAGCAGCGTAATGCCCGCTACCACGCCAAGCACCGGTTTGAATCGGCGGAAGGCTGGGATTTTGCCGGCAGGCGCTCCCTTTACCGCCCAGCGGTAACCCAGCAGTGCCAGCGCGAGGCTGAACCCTACGGAGGGCATGAACAGCAGGCGCTCCGCCATGTGTGTACCTACCGGGAAAAAGAGGTTAGAGACGATCGCCAGCGTAATCAGGTAAAACAGGATGGCAAAGCTCATGGGGTCGCGTTTGGGGAGCCGCCACAGGGCGTAAGCACCCAGCGCCAGGTAGAGCAGCAGGCTGAGAACGGCCTCCCAGTCCCCAAAGGTCATCACGCCAATCGCCCGGGGGTAGTAGTCGTGCGTGAGGGTAACAGGCACAAACAGCAACTGCAGGTATTTCCCCAGAGAGTACATCACCGTCGCAAAGCGCTCCTGCGCTGTAAAGGCCACATAGCTATTGCCCTGCACTTTGACGAAGGGATTGTTCATCATCTCCATGGGCGGGTCGCTCAGCCCAAAGCCCAGCACCGAGAAGCGGATGGCCAGAAAGGCACCGGCAGCAATGGCAAAAGGCAGAGCTTGCTTGACAATATCGCCCGTCTTTGCGGAAGTGAAAAAGTAGTACGCCAGTGGCGCTACAAATAAAAACATGATGGCATTTTCCTTCGCCATCAGCGCCAGGAAGAAGACCAGCCCGGCGAATATATTGTAAAGTGGTTTCTTATCGTGAAAGGCACGAAGGGAGAGGTAAAGCGCCCCAAGGCTGCCCAGCAGGGTGAGGATTTCATCCCGGCCTTTGACATTCGCTACCACCTCGGTATGAATGGGGTGGGCGGCAAATAACAGGCTTGCAGAAAGGGCAATGAAATAAGCCTTCACCTGCCCCTGTTGCGGGCGGAAAAGCTGCAGTAGCACCAGGTACAATAGTACCGTAGTGGCACCGTAGTAGAGCCCGTTGAACAGATGCCCCACGAAGGGGTTCTCCCCAAAAAACTGCACTTCAATGGCAAATAGGAGGAGCGACAGGGGCCGGTAACGCCCGCCTGCCACAAGCGCTGCCTTGCCTTCTTCCTTAAAGAAGCCAAAAAAGGTATCCTTGCTCAGAATGCCGGGAATGCCGCTGATGCCTTCTTTTACAAACATATTATCGTAAATCACGATGGCATCATCCAGCGCATAACCATGCCCCAGCGTATTGGCATACAGCAAAAAGCTCAGGGCAAACAAGCCCCAGAGGTGGAGTTTTGAATTGGTAAACCAGGCCGGGTACCCTTTGGGGGCAGTGGCAGGCTGGCTTTTGGTTTGGCGCTCAGGCGTCCTTTTTCCCATGGTCAGTGGTATCTGCAGTTTGTTGTCCGAGGTAAAATAGAGTTTTTTTGTTAGGTGAGGAATTATCCGGAGGAAGAATCAGTTCAATCACACAGTATTAGGAAGCTACAAAAGGGTCGGGCTTTTCATTGCAGGTATCGTATTTGGGGTAAGCATCATTTTCGGAACCGGATAAATTTCCGCTTCAGCTTAAAAATGGAGGTCAAATGAAGGTTGAAATTGATGATCGTCTACTGTCTATGCTAAAGGCTGCTTGTCCATCTGAAACGATAGAATCACTGGCAGAGCAGGCGCTTCAACACTATTTGCTGCATCTACAGAGACGGAATATGTTGAGTTTAGAAGGCCGGGTAGAGTGGGAAGGGGATCTGGACGAAATGCGAAGCATCAGTGAAGACGATATCGAATAGGTGCTTATCTTTACCAAAAAGGAACCACTTTATGAAAGACATCCAAGCCCTCCTCCAACTACTTGACCTGGAACCGATCGAAGAGCATATTTTCCGCGGGCAGAGTGCCAGCATCGGCAGCAAGCGGGTATTTGGCGGGCAGGTACTGGCGCAGGCTTTGCAGTCGGCTATCCGTACGGTGCCGGAAGACCGGTTTGTGCATTCTCTCCACGCGTACTTTATCCTGCCGGGCGATGTAGCCCAGCCAATCATTTTTGAAGTGGACCGCATCCGCGACGGGGGCAGCTTTACCACCCGCCGTATCAAAGCCATTCAAAAAGGGCGGGCTATTTTTAACATGTCGGCCTCTTTCCAAAAGCAGCAGGAAGGATTCGATCACCAAATCAGCATGCCCAATGTACAGCCGCCTGACGCGCTCATGAACTGGGACGATCTTCTGGAGCAGATGGGCGACCGGCTGCCGGAGGGGATTCGAAAATTCCTGGAAATCGCTCATCCCATCGAATTCCGACCCGTGGAGCGGGTGCACCCCATGCTCAGTGGCAAGCAGCAGCCCATCCGACATGTATGGATGAAGTCGAAGGGGGCGATGCCCGATCAGGTTACGGCACATCAGGCGGTCCTGGCTTATGCTTCTGATTATAATTTGCTGACTACCGCTTTGTTGCCCCACGGCGATCAGGTATCAAAAACCAAAATCCAAATGGCCAGCCTTGACCACGCCATGTGGTTCCACCGCCCCTTCCGCGCGGATGAATGGCTGCTCTACGCTATCGACAGCCCGAGCGGGTCTAATGCCAGAGGCTTCACGCGGGGCAGTATTTTCAATCAGGAGGGGGTATTGGTAGCCTCAACCGTTCAGGAGGGGCTGATTCGTCCGGTGGAGGCGTGATTTTTTAAGTCTAAAGTTGTATATTGTATTGCAACACATGCTATAGTAAATGAAAGCTTCATGCTCATCGTAGAAGGCTACAAAATCCATATCAATAAAAATCCGGAGGAGTTTACTGATGATGAACTCTATGACTTCTGTGTGCTCAATAGGGAATTGAATGTTGAGCGGGATAAAGACCAAAATATTATAATTATGGCACCGGTAGGCGGGCATTCCGGTTTCTTTGAAAAGGACCTCATCTTCGAAGTAGAATCCTGGGTGAGGCGTACACAGAAAGGCTTTTCCTTTAGTTCCTCCACGGGTTTTCTTTTGCCAAATGGTGCGATGCGGTCACCTGATGCCTGTTGGGTAAGCGAAGAACGCTGGTCGGTGCTTTCAGATCAACAGAAACAAAAATTCCCGCCCGTTGTCCCTGATTTTATTGTTGAAATCCGCTCATCGACGGATTCGTTGAGTACCATTCAGGAGAAGATGGAGGAGTGGATCAGCAATGGAGTACGGCTAGCATGGCTGTTGGATCCTAAAAATGAACAGGCCTGGATTTACCGGGAGGATGGACGGGTTGAGCAGGTAATCGGTTTCAACCAGTCTTTATCTGGTGAAGGCGTAATGCCTGGGTTTACCCTGGACTTATCCGGGTTGAAGCAGCCGTAACCTGATTAGCCACAGACCATTAAATCCCCTTCGTCTCATCTCCTACCTGAAAGAAAAGCATGCCCGGTTCCTGTCCGGGCAGGACAAGGCTGGCCAGGTTCTTCTGGTCCCGGTAGGTATCGAAGAGTACGCGGTAGGTAAGCTGAAGGGATTCTACTTTGGTCAGGTTTTCCACTTCCATATAGCACCAAACGGCCGAAAGGTCATCGGAAATTTCCTTGCCCCAGTATTTGAACGCCCGCGGCTCACCGTTGACAACCAGCCTGAAGTGTTCGCGCAGGTAGGCTTCGAGGTGCTGCTCAGCTTCAACGGCTTCTCTTGGGGTACATAGAAAAAGTTTGTCGTGCCCCCGCTGCTCCAGCGCGAGCTCCAGGTCATCCAGGAAAATGTGCATGCTCATCTGCAGCGACTGTGCCTCTGCGTCGTACTCCATCAGGCATTTGCTGACATGGAAGTCGTGTGCTTCCAATGCCGGCGCATTCGAAAACAGCAAGAGTAAGTATAAAAAAGCCGTATTCATGGATTCGCGTAGTTTTTGAGGTGGTCAACCTAATCCGAAACGAATAACCACCCTTTGCAATTACGCTTACCAACGGGAAAAGTTGATCAGGCGCCGCGCACGGCCCTTTCCCAGTTCACACTTTGCTGCCCTTTCAGGTACCGGCGCAGGCCGAGAAATACCGAAAGGTTCATGATGAAAAAGTAGTAGGGCACAAAGAGGACCTTCACTTTGAGCTTCCGGTTTTCCAGGAACCAGCCCAGCAACGCCGCTGTGTAAAAGAGGACTTGTCCCCAAAAGAGCAGGCTGTACATGCCAAAACCGAACAACCCCTCCTGCAGTGCCAGCGCCAGGTTGACCGGAATCAACAGCAGCAGCAACAGGGGCGTAAGCGTCCACCGGAGGACCCGGTGAGAAATGTACTGGAAGGACAACCTTCCGTATTTGAAAATATTCAGCAGCGGCCACAAGCGGATGACCGACTGAATACCGCCCGCTGAGATCCGGACCTTGCGCTTGAGCTCTTCCTTAACGTTGGCAGAAGCCGTCTCAATAGCGTAGGCATTGGGGTTGTACTGAATGGTGTAGCCCTGCATGGCCACCCGCAGGGAAATAATAAAGTCATCCAGTAGGGTGTCTTTTTCCACTTCCTGCCAGAGTTCGGTACGAATGGCAAAGAGCTCTCCGGCCGCGCCGACAACGGAGTACAGCTCGGCATCCCACTTTTTGAGCGTAGATTCGTACTTCCAGTAAATGCCCTCGCCGGCTCCGGCGGCAGCATCTGCATCCTTGGAGCGAATCCGCTTTTCGCCCGAGACACACCCTACCCGGGGATTGCGGAACAGGCGGACAATTTCCTGAATGGAGTCCTCGCCGAGGTCCGTATTCGCATCCGAAAAAATGACAATGGGGGTTTTGACAAACTGCATGCCCCGGTTCATGGCCGCAATTTTGCCGTTGCGGGCCGGGTTGTGGTGGACTTCGACCCCTTGGTATTGCTGAAGGAGGTCGGGCGTGCCATCGTCAGAACCATCCGTGACCCACATGTGGCGTACCTTTTCCTGTGGATAATTGAGGGATTTGGAGTTCCGGACTTTTGCATCCACATAGTCCTTTTCGTTATAAGCGGCTACGAAAAGGGTCACCTCCGGCTCATAATCAACATTGCCTTCGTAGGGTTTGTGCAGCCCCAGCAACCGCCTCACCTTTACAAGGAGGTACAGCAGAATACCATAGCCTACGTAGGTATAAAATACAATGAAGAGGAATAACCAGAATAGAATCTCGAGAAGTGTCATGGCATATTCGTTGGATTAGACAGCCGGCCCCGGTGACATGCCGGAATCAAGCGGCTGAAAACGCCCTTAAAAATAAGCAAATTTGTAATGTATTTGCCCAAATAGATTAATACTTTATCACAATTGATTATCAATCCGCAATTGATTATCTTTGAAACAATCAAAGAGATTCCCCTAAACAGTTTTTTTTCCGAAGCCCTGTTGCTTTCCGGTGCCCTGATCATACTTTGCCTGCAAACAATGCCTGGTTAAGTTGATCTATGAGGAATGTGGAATGAGCAGGCGTAATTAATTGCATACTTTTAAACAAATAATGCACATTGAAACCCTTAGCACTTTTCTGGTGGCTGTTGTCACTGTGGCTCCTTACGGGCTGTGACTTACAGGTGGTAGGCCCTGCCAAATCAGCGCCGCCGCCAGATAAGAAAGTTTACCTTTCTAAGGCCGACCGCACCTTCACGCTTTACAAGGACAACCAGCCTTTTCGCATACACGGCGCATCAGGTGACCCTCGCTATATCCGGCAACTGGCAGAAGCAGGGGGGAACTGCCTACGCGTGTACGACACCTTAGGGCTGGCAGAGGTGCTTGATACCGCGCTACATTACGGCATAGCCATTATTGCCGATCTGCCTTTGCCTAAAAGCCGGCACCTCTCGTTTTACAGGGATCAGCAGCAGGTGAAAGCTCAGTTTAATGCCTACCAGGACTTTGTACGCCGGCATAAAGATCATCCGGCGCTCCTGATGTGGATGCTGGGCAACGAGCTTGACTTTCCCTACAAGCCCAACTACACCCCCTTTTACCGCGCCTACAATGATCTGCTCGCCATGATACATCGGGTGGATGGGCAGCACCCGGTCGCTACAGCCCTCACGAACTTTCAGCGGCGCACGATTGCCAATATCCGGCTCAAAATACCCGACCTGGACCTCTTGGGGATCAATACCTTCGGATTGCTCAAAGACCTGGAGCAGGATATGGCGGATTTTGCCTGGATGTGGGACGGGCCCTACTTTGTCAGTGAATGGAGCATCAATGGCTACTGGGAAGTGCCCATGACCGCATGGGGGGCTCCTGTTGAAGATGCCGGCTGGAAAAAAGGGGAGGAGTTAATACAGCGCTTTTACCAGGAAATGCCCTTTAACGATCCCCGTTTTTTGGGGAGCTGCCTGTTCTACTGGGGGCATAAGCAGGAGCGGACTGAGACCTGGTTCAATACCTTTACCCGCGACGGGGCCCCAACAGCCCTTTATGAAGCTTACGAACAACTGAATGATTGCTCCCTTTCTTACCCCACTGCTCCCGAACTGAATTATATGCTCCTCGACAGCGCCGGCAGCTCAGATCATATTATGCTCCATCCGGGGCAGCTCTACACGGCTCGTTTGGTTTTTGACCACCCGCCCGATGCTGCACTGCAAACCCGGTGGAGGCTGCTCAGTGAAGACTGGTATTCACTGGAGCTTGATACCATAGTTCCTGTGCTTCAATACGGCCATTTGCTGGACACCATCGGCACGCAAATGGTCCGGTTCCGGGCACCTGCACGCGAAGGGCCGTACCGGCTTTATGCAACGCTGCATTACCCGGGCAGTATTGCAACCGCAGCCAACACCCCATTCTACGTTATTGAGTAATACTTAGCCCTATGGTCACCCCACCTACAAAACTACAGACCTTAATCATGCGGAGCCTGATCCTGACTGGGGTGGCAAGCATGATTTTTCTCTGGTATGAATTGCTCCGCCCGGTGCACATTGGACATCCACCGCTCTATTGGCTGCTGCTTTTTGCGCTTGCCCTGCTGTGTGGAAAGGTCCTTCACGAGTGGACTTACTACTTCAGCATCAGCGTACCGGACACGCCTGAGCACCCGCCTGCGTTCACGGTCGATGTACTGACCACCTTTGTCGCAGGGGAGCCCTATGAAATGATCGAGGAAACACTGGCTGCGATCAAAAACATCCGCTATCCTCATGAGACCTACCTGTGTGATGAAGCAGACGACCCCCGCCTTAAGGCGTACTGTGAGCAGTTGGGCATCCACCATGTGACACGCGAGCACAAGGTCAATGCCAAAGCAGGCAATATCAATAATGCGCTGCAGCAGGCCACCGGAGAAATATGCCTGGTGCTCGACCCCGACCATGTGCCTCAGCCAGATTTTCTGGACCATATTGTCCCTCACTTTGCCGATGAGCAGATCGGTTTTGTGCAGACCGTGCAGGCTTACGAGAATATTCATGAGACCCTGATTTCCAAAGGAGCAGCGCAGCAGACCTTTCAGTTCTACGGGCCGATGATGATGACCATGAATTCCTATGGTACCGTACAGGCGATTGGGGCCAACTGCACTTTTCGCCGAAAGGCACTGGACTCCATAGGCGGGCATGCTGCCGGCCTGGCAGAGGATATGCATACGGCAATGCAACTGCATGCCAGGGGGTGGAAATCCGTTTATGTGCCACGAGTGCTTGCCCGGGGATTGGTGCCGTCCACCCTTTCTGCCTATTACAAACAACAGCTAAAGTGGTCGCGGGGGGTCTTTGAATTGTTGTTTACTACTTATCCGCGGATATTCAGGAAGCTGACCTGGCCACAGCGGTTTTACTACGGAGTGCTGCCTGGATATTATTTCCTGAGTACGGCTTATTTCCTCAATTTGCTTATTCCGGTCATTGCGCTTTTCTCAGGTCATATGCCCATGCGTATGGACTTGGTGGAGTTCGTGCTGATTGGGCTGCCCCTGTTTGTTTCCGGCCTGGCGATCCGGCAGTATGCCCAAAACTGGGTGATGGAAGAGCGGGAGCGGGGGCTGCACACCGTTGGGGGCTTACTGTTGATCGGGACCTGGTGGATTCACCTCATGGGGCTGATTTTTGCTATCCTGCGCCGGAAGGTGCCCTATGACCCTACTCCAAAAGACAATCAGGAAGCCAACAACTGGCCCCTGAATATCCCCAATCTTATCGCCATTGGGGTATCCCTGGCAGCGGTGGTCTACGGGCTGAATACGCATCCCAATATCTACTACGCTATGATGAGCAGCCTGGCTCTGCTCAATATCAGCATTCTAAGCTTTACAGTTCTGGCAAGCCGGCAGGCCAGCTGGCGCCGGGTCATTGACAGCCGCCGGTCGCTCCGTTTGCTGGATCATCGCATCCGGCAGGTTCGGCGGGCGGTATGGCTTTTCAACCACCGGATATTCGCCCTGATCCGGAAGACTGCTTTCCCGTTGGTGGCCCTCATTTCTATTGGTGCGGTGTGGCTTTTGCAGGACTGGCCGACGTATCGTTTTCAGCTCATCAAGGACAAAGCGGTACAGCAATGGGTTCGGGAGGAATACCAGCATAATCCTGTACTTCAGCCGAGATCAGAATTGGATACGCGTCCGGCAGATGCTGCACAACTGAGCATCCTGAGAACGGCTCAGGTGCTTTATCCTGGTGATATTGCCGTGTTTTCAGCTGTTGAGCCCAAAGGAGATCGCTGGGCCCTGGCAGACACAACGCACTACGACCGTCTCGATTGGTTCCTTTTGAGATTGGGAGGAACACCATCAGAGTACCGGTTTGCCAAAATGGGGTCTGGTCTCTGGGCAGGGATCGAAGTGCCGGAGCAGATGGATAACTTCAGGGTGCTGTTGAAAGCCACACGCAAAGGGGAACGCCCGGTTATTGTAGCCAAGCCGCTGAGGACGCCATTCCCAAAAGAGCAGGAACAAAGCCTGCTTACACCCGCTCCCACTGCCCTGTCTCCTGATTAAAGCGTTTGATGACCCGGGCCGGGTTGCCCACCGCTACGGAGAAGGGGGGGATGTCTTTGGTAACCACACTGCCCGCACCTACCTGTACGCGCTTGCCGATGCGCACACCAGCCACTACCACGGAGTTGGCGCCAATGTGGGCCTCCTCCTCAATGATCACCGGTTTGATGTCCAAAGGTTGCACGCTGGAGTTTTTGGAACCATCCTGGTAGCCATGGTTGAAGCCCGAGATGAAGACATGCTGACCCAATCCTGAGCCATTGCCCATCGTAACCGGGCCGATGACCACGCTTCCGATCCCAATACGCACCCGATTGCCCATGAGGACATCGCCGGAGCCGTTGTTGACGGTCGTGAAATCCTCAATGGTGGTAAGGTCGCCAATCTCGAAGCGGTTCCAGGGGAATACGTCTATGCGGGAACGCCGGCGTATGGTAGAGCCTTTGCCGCGTTTGTGGAAAAAGCGGTTCAGAATGTTGCGCACCCACCACCGCGGACGGGGGTTGCGGTTGGGCGTGATGAGCCAAAGGGCAAACGCTTTGGTTTTGGGGTTGGATTTGATTTTGGAAATGAAACTCATGGCCGTTTTGTTTGCTGAAGGGGTTACAGATCATTCGGGTAGACGGAGCAGGGCGAGGTCGTTTTTCCTGAATTTTGCAACAGAGACAACCGAGTTGCTATCATTGCCCAAACCGTGGGGCAAATACCTGTCCTCCTGATGTCTTGAGCCCGAATGTGCATATTGTATTGGTCTAAGTTGTGGTCGCGGCTGCCTTTTCCCGGCATAGCTCGGTCAGCAATTGATCAAACTCCGTTGCTTTGGCTGGCCAGCTGTTTTTTTGGGCAAAGGCAGTCCGCTCTTTAATTTGCTCAGTGCTGTCGTAGGCAATGGCTTCCCGAAGCGCAGCCGTAAAGGCTTCAGGGGAATCCGTTTGCGAAGCATAGCCTTTAAACTCCGGCAGGCCTGCAAAGGCGGTCATGACCACCGGCACGCCCACCGCCAGGTATTCATTGATCTTTAGTGGGTAAATGCTGCGGTTGATGTCATTGACCAGATAGGGAATAATGCCGACCTCGCAATTGGACATCAGTGCCGGGACCTCATCGGGGCGTACAGGCGGGCGGAAGGCCGTGTTGGGGTAAGGCTCCAAACGGTCGCGGACGGCCTCATTGCGCAGGCTGCCCACAAATTCAAATTCGAAATCCGGCAGTGCTTTGACGGCATGCTCTACGGTGTCAATATCGAACCGGTGGTCCATACTGCCAAGGTAGCCGACTTTCGGGCGGTTGCCGTAGTCTCGCAGCGCCTGCCTGGCGAAGGGCTGGAAGAGGGCATAGTCTACGCCGTTTTTGACGGTGTAGGTAGCCGGGTTGCGGGGCTGTTTCTCCTGCCGTATAAAATCAGAACTGGCGATAATGGCATCCACCGCTTCAGAAAAACGCCGGTCTCTGGCAAAAATGCGTTGCCCGTGCCGGCGGGTGCCAATGCCATCGTAGCAGTAGTAAACGTTGAGCTGCTCGTCCAGCTTTCCAATCATGGGCAGGCCATAGAAAGGGTTGTAGGCCGTGACCACGATGGCGTTTTCAAACCCCAGCTGCCGCATCGCCCGCCGGACGGTCTGCCGGTAGCGGCGGGCATTGCGCTGGAAAAGAACTTCAAAGATGGCATCGACAGGGATGAAATCCACCGGCAAGACCGGAGGCACCACCAGGTGGTGGACCCTCGTGCCATAAGCGGTTTCGATCGCTTGTATCCGCGGCTCCAGGCCCAGCATACGCTTTACAGGCGCCTGCTGCCGCCCCAGCCAGGTCATGACCACGTCCTTCACTGTAAAGGGGTACTCCACAAAGAGGACCTCCCGTTCCCTTGCGAGCAGCGACATGAGCTGTACCGTAGATTTGGTATAGGCTCCGTGCCAGGTGGTGTTCGATATGCAAACAATGGGTGCCTTCTTCATGCCACGGTGGTTTTTTGATGGATACCCTGGTACAATTCCAGCACTTGTTCGGCCATAGCGCGCCAGGAAAACTGTGCGGCCCGCTTTGGGCCCCGTTCGCTAAGCGATTGATAAAGGGCTTCGTCACTCAGCAACTGTTCTATCGCTGCGGTGATTTCAGCGGGTTGGAAAGGGTCAACCAATAAGGCGTCCCCCCCTGCTACCTCCGGCATCGATGAAGTGTTGGAGGTGATGACCGGCACGCCACAAGCCATGCCTTCCAGAATTGGTATGCCGAAACTCTCCCGAAGAGACGGGTACAGGAATAGCTCCGCCTGACTAATGATCGCTGGGAGTTCCGGATTTGGGACATAACCCGTCAGGTGGATATACGCCCGGAGCCCGGGGTGCCCGATATCCCGCAGGATCTGCTGTAGTTTAGCTTCTTCGTAATCGAGCATGACCAGGTAGTAGGGCGCCTCCTGCCGGGCGTTAAAGTCGGCAAATGCCCTGAGCACGCCGGGGGTGTTCTTTTTCGGGGCGGTATTGCCCAGGAAAAAGAGGAAACGCTCCGGCAGACGGTACTTTTCCCGCGCATTCAGGAGCTGGTCAGGATCGGTAACTTTCCGGAAATGCGGGCTCACGCCGTTGTATACTGCGGTCAGCTTACCGGGTTGGAGCCCGAAAAACGCATTGATCCGGTCTTTTTCAAAGTTGGAGACGGTAATGACGCATTGGCTGCGCCGCAGGACCGGGGGCACCACAAAACGGCGGTACACATTGCCCAGCCGCTGATACCAGGTGCTGCCTGTTTCGAAGAGGCTGAGCTTTTCCATGTAGATGATATCGTGAAGGGTGATCATCAGGGGCACCCGGGAGCGGAGCGGGGCTGTGTTGCTGGTGCAGTGCAGCAGGTCGCAGCCAGCCTTTCTGGCAGCCCGGGGCAGCGCCCATTGTTCCCAAACCGGATACCCCCCGGGGGCAGATAGTTCCACGATCTTAAAATTGGGGGCTTCAGGGATACAAGTATTGTCTTCATCCGGTTTGACGAAGATGATGTATTCGTTTGCCTGGTCGATCTCCTGAAGGTTTTTGATAAGTTCCAGAGCCACCATGTCCATCCCATGTTTTTTGGGGCGGAACAGCCGTTGGCCTTCTATACCGATTCTCATGCCTTTGGAGTTTTGTCTTCAATGGTGCCATGCTGAGTGTGGATGAACTTTTTGTTGGCGCCCCTGAGTTTGAAGAGCGACAGGAACATCAGCGCGAAGGCACGCGGAAGGGTGAACAATGCCTTGAGGGTGTCAAGGTTGTAGAATTTGCGGGGGACTGCCAGGGCCATGCCCACATAGGTCAGCAGCAGCGGCCACTGCCATTCCCGAAAGGATAATGCCAGCCAGGGAGCCTCCGGAAACAACCAGCTAAGGAGCAGGTAACCGCCTCCCAGTATGGTCACCATGCCCAGGAGGAGTACCCGGGGCGGAGAAATCATCTGGTACACCTTATCGGCAAAATCTATATTGCCCCGCAGGAGGCCGCCGAGGCCCGCCCCCGCATAACGCCGGAAGTAGATGAGCTGAGCCGAGAGCCACCGCCGCCGCTGATTGGCAAATACCTCTGACTTTTGCACTTTCTCATCCAGCACGATGGCATCCGGCAGGTACTCTATGGTCTGCCGGTCGCGCAGCAGTTTGAGCTCCAGTTCTTTGTCGAAGCCTCCCACGGCCTTTACATTCGCCATGGTTTCCTTGAAAAAGGCATAGTCGAACGCCATGCCGGAGCCAATGAGTGCAGAGGACAATCCCAGCACCCGGTGCCCTTTGCGGAAAATCTGGTTGTTGACCTCCTCGCTTACCGCATCCAAAATAGCGAAAGGGGTATTGAGGTTTTTGGCCGCCCGGTGCCCCTGTACAATCCAGTAGCCCCGGTCAAAGGCGTCGTTGACTTTGGTCAGGAAGCTGCGCTCCATGAGGTTGTCGGCATCCAGCACCAGCGCAATGTCATAGCCATCGCCGATGGTCGCCATAGCACGGTTGAGGGCTTTGGACTTGGTGCTTTTCTCGAAAGAGACTTCCACCAACCGTATGGGGAGCTCGCGGAGGGCGGCAAGCGTCTGTGGCTGAAAGGAATCGGCAATGACGACCACGTCGTACTGCCCGGTGGGGTAGTCCTGTTCCAATGCATCTTTCGCTACTTCCACAATGACGGCATCTTCTTTGTAACCCGGGATGAGCACGGCTATTTTTCGGGGGGTGGACGTCGCAGCCGGCTTAGGGCGATAGGGCAGGAGGCTGGCCAGCGCAAACAGGAAAACATAGGCGGCCGCAAACCCAAAGTAAATCAGGAGTGCCCATTCCAGGGCCGATGTAAGGTAAAATAAGTAGTCCATGGTTCGTTGTGTTTAAGTTCGGGCTGTTGCCGGGTGATGAAGATTCCAGGTGATGCCCCGCCAATAGGCCGACAAGTGCTCCCACTGCCGTTGCAGCAAAAAAGTAAGGGTGTTTTTCGGAATAGAGATCAGGCAGAGGTACAGTACGCTAAAGAGCAAATGCAGGCGGCTGAAGTTGCGCCGGGCATAGAGCACCCGGTTGCGGGTCAGGTAGTAGGTCTTGAGCGGGCTGTTCTTGCCGGTGGAAATTGATTCCTTGTGCAAAATGTAGGAAGCCGGTTGGTAATACGCCTCGTACCCTGCCCGGCGGATCATCGCTGCCCAATCGTGCTCCTCGTAGTACAGGAAGTAGCCCTCAGGCATCTTGCCAATTTCATCGACAATCCGCCGGGGCACCATCATGGCTGCGCCGTGAATAGACTCCGTTGGCCCGGCGGTATCGTAATCCGGCCCATCGGGTTGCCGGTAGCCAATACTGTTGTTGCGGATGGTCCACGGGTTCATCGGTGTGTAGCCCGCATACTGAATCAGGCTGGGGTCCCAGTGAAATTTAATCTTAGGGCTGATGATGCCGATATTCGGGTGCTGCTGCAGGGTCGTTACGAGCGGCTCCAGAATGCCGGGCGGGACTTCGGTGTCGTTATTGATAAAGAACAGGAACTCCCCCTTTGCCGCATCAATGCCCAGGTTGTTGCCACCGGCGAAGCCCAGATTTTCAGGGCTCTTGATGAGACGTACCTCCGGGAAGGCTTTTTTAATGCAGTCAGGGTTGTCATTGGGCGATGCGTTGTCCACCACGATGACCTCCACTGAAGGGTAGGTGAGGGCACGCAGGGACTCCAGCAACTCGAGCGTGACGCCGGACTCGTTGTAGTTGATCGTGATAATGGAAACTAGTGGTTGTGCATACATGTCTCGTTGGGGTTTTAAGGATCTGCTGTTTGTGTTGCATTTTCGGCCTGGGCTTCTTCATCCATTCTGGTGGAAAGGAACATGAAGGCCATGCTGGCGTAAATCATGGGCCCGGTGGGGAATTGCCCCAGCACGCCATTGCCATAGGAAGCGACCATGACGCCAAACATGCCGCAAGCCATCGCCGTGGTGGTCCCGCGTATCCAGTCGTCCCTGATTTTGAACATCGCCAGGTAACAGGCCTTGCCCAGGATATAAAACAGCACGCCGAGGTGCAAAAACAGGCCTACTATGCCCAGCTCCGCCCAAATCATCACATACCAGCTGTCGGTAGGGGTATTGGCCAGGAAGGTATTAGGGCTAAACCGGCGGCCCCAGTTGCCCGAGGAGCCGATGCCCCCTCCTATGGGCCGGGAAGCCAGATAGCTTTTGAGCTTCCGTTGGTTTTCCAGCCGTACCTGAAGGGATTTGTCCTCCGGGTCGAAGGCCGTGCGCATACGCCTGATCTGATCCACATTATTGCCAATCGTCGTGTACTTGAAGAAGCCAATGAAGGCAATCCCCAAAATCGCGCCGATGACCATCACATAAATGTTCTTTTTGAGGACAAAGTAGAGGGCGCCTCCCATAATCGGTACCGCAATCGCGCCGCGCGTACCGGAAATGAACATGCCGTAAATGCCGCCGAGCGCCACTACGATGTAGAAGACCCGGAGCCAGAAATTCCGGTTTTGGGCCAGCGCGAGTATGCCGAATACCACCCCTGCGTGTGCCTGAGCGCCTCCAAACTGGCCCGCATCAGAATAAAAGGAGAAGACCCTTAGCTTGCCAAACAGGATGTGGGTCTCGGCCGCGCCTTTGTCCAGCCAGGCCTGCTCAAAGGGGTCGGGGCCTAAAATCAGTTGTTGGGCACCTTTCAAAGTCCCCAAAAAAGACATAATCCCCCAAATGATGAAGAAGCCATGCATGTGCTTCTGCTTATCAAAGATGATCAGGATGAGCGGGATGATCAGCAGCATGTAAAGCCCCAGCCCGCGCATGGCGTAAAACCAGGCGGCCCGGCTGGCTGCTTCCGGATTGACAATTTGGAATAACAAATACCCATACCAGATGAAGGCGACCAGGGTGATGTCGCTTTTAGCTTTTTCCCAGGGCACGTCCTTATGAAAGGTTTTGAAGAACAGCGAGCCGTACATGAGGAAAAGCACCCCGTCAATCGTCAGCCCCCACTGAGCGGGCACATACCGGCTGGCTCCCAGAATGACAAATGCCTGGAAGAAAAGGGTGTAAAACCCAATTTGGGGGTAAAGCATGACCGCAAGGACAAACGAGATGACAATCGGCAGAGCAATGCCCAGAATCCCAATCGATAACCCTTTAGTGGCGAGCCCATAGGCCATGACCAGTTGTACCCCCAACATGATCAGCACCGGGACAGGCTTTTGCAGCCACCCGGCGCCACTCGCTTTTTTGTAGACCTCGCTGCTCATACGGCCAAAAAGCTTTTGAGGTTCTTAAAAAAGGCGAGCCCTTCGGTCCAGATGTGCCTGGATTGTACCTGCAGCTCCCTCTTCAACTCCCGCATGCCGATGGCAATACCAATGATGGTGAACACGATGGTCCCGACCGCTACCACCTCCAGGGACTGGAAGACAAAAACGCCAATGAGGTCAATCATGACGTTGGCGACCGTCATGACCACCACCTTGTGCAGGTTTACTCTGGGGCGGTTGATGCTATCCAGGGCAACGCCAGAGAAGCGGTCAATGGGCAACAGTAGTGTATAAAGCGTAAAAATCCGGAAAATCAAAGTGACCTGTGGGAGGCTGTCCGCGTAATTGCTGCCGCCCAGGAAGAGCACCAATGGCTCAGCCAGCAAAAAGCAGAGGATCGCTACCGGTATAAAGAGCAAGGTTACTGCACCGGTATAGCCGTAGAAGGTTTTGCGCACCCCTTCCATATCCTCCTCGTGATACCGTTTGGCCATTCGCGGGTAAGCGGTCATGGTGAAGCTGCGCAGGGGGATGCCAAGCAGGTCGGTCAGTTTGAGCGGAATGGCGTAGAGGGCTACCGCGGTAGAACCCATTATCGGGCTCAAGCCAATGATAAAGGTGTCTGCACTTTTGAGGAGGCTGGAGCCTACGAGTGTCCCCATAGAGTATTTGCCAAAGTCGATGAGTTCTTTTTGGATCGGTCGCGTGGCTTTGCCCAGGTAAGCCATCCCATCCCATTTGGCGAAAGCCGTCCACAGGCTGGCCAGCAGGTTGCATGCGAGATGGGCATAGAGGATTTCCATCAAACCCCACTTGAAATACAAACCATTGGCAGCCAGGAAAATGACAAAACTGCCCGTTGCCGCCAGGCGTACGTACATCATGCGGCGGAACTGCTGCTCGGCCTGGAAAAGGGACGTGGCGTTGTTCCAGTTCATGTTGAGCAGCGCCAGTATAGGGTACCACTGCAAAAACAGCAGGTAGCCCTGACTGATGTTCGTGCCCGACCAATACGCCCAAAGGGCGAGCGGCCAGCAAACGACCGCTACGGCACCCAGCAGCCAGAGGTTAATCCGGAAGCTCGTGCCCATGATTGCCCATTGCTGCTCTGCCGACGCTCCAGACAACAGCCGAACAGCTGAAGTCTTGGTCAGCCCAAACCGCAGCAGGTCGATAAAGGAAGCCAGGGCTACATAAAGCACCCAGTCTCCAAACGCAGCTTTGTCCAACTGACGGGCCAGCAGCATAAAGCTCGCCAGGCCAGCTGCCGCTACGGAGACATTGCTGAGCAGAGAAGACATATTCTTCTCAAAAAGCACTTTTTTTATGATGGAAACGAGCCTCATAATTTTCGTTTTGAGAAGAACCTAAGCCGAAGTACATTTTTAATAAACCGCCGTACCCAGGTCCGCCGGCGAGGCAGGTCGCCCAGAACAGACTCCATTTCCAGGAGTTCCACACCATTGAGAATGACACTGGGCTCCGGCTGCGGCGCAATTTCCCGGAATACCTTCATGGCATTCCTGTCGGCTTCGCTCCAGGGGCGGTTGGCGCGGACCACCAGATAGATATGGTCTGCCTCATGAAAGAGCTTCACCGGGAAGGCCTTTGAGATGATCGGCGGGGCTTCCACAAAAATGAAGTCATAGGTGCTCAGCTGTTCGGGGCTGAGGCCCGGATTGAGCTCGGAAAGCCGTTCTTTAGCGTACAGCTTACTGTCAGAAGGGAACACCCGATGGTCGTAGGCGCCTTCCTCCATGGGGCCGTCTTCGTTTTCAGGGGTGAGGAAGAGGGTGCGGTAGCCCATGCCGGCCAGTTTGTTGAGCAAGCGGTGCCCAATGAATGTCTTGCCGTCATTTTTCTGGGTGGAGATGAAAAAGTTGACGGAAGGGGCTTCGGGATTGGCCTCCTTTTCCCGGTCAGCGAAAGCCACATTGAGCAGGATCGCATCTGTAGCCCGGTCTTTCAGGTAGTCCACATCAATGCGGCGGCTGCGGCGCACCAGTTTGGGGTATATAGCGGTGACCGGCAGCCCGATTTTCTTTTCTGCCCGGCGGGCATCCTTGATATTGGTATCCAGAAACTCCAAAAGCAGGATCGTGAAAGCCGTAAGCGCAAAGCCCATGACTCCCGCGGCCGCGATCAGGATTTTACGTTTACTGGCTTTGGGGATGAGCGGATAGTAGGGCGGCTCTGCAATGGTATAGTTGGACTTCATCTCGATGCTCTGCTGCTTGAGCTTGGCCAGCCCCAGGCTGTGCAGGATGCTGAGGTATTCGCGTTCGGCTACGTCGATTTTGCGCTCCAGCCGCTTCATTTCGGCCCCGAGCGGGGAAAAGGTGGCGTAGAGTTCTTCAAATTCCTCCCGTTTTTCTTCAAACACCTTGATCTGGGCTTCCTTGCGCTCGACCTCCATGACGGTGTTGAGCCAGTTGTCGAGGATAGAAGTTGAAGGCAGCCCGTTTTTGTCAATATCGGCACGGTAGAGGGTGTCGATGACCGCGCCCAGCTTCCGTTCCAGGGAATCGGCTCTCAATTGAAGCTGATAAATCCTTTGGGCATTGGCTTCCCGTTTCAGGGAGTCTTCAGGCGGCGTGATTTCCAGCATGGCAATCTGGAAGTTTGTTTCGGCAATTTCGTCCCGGGTTGCCAGGACCGCCTGACTGGTCAACCGTTGCTTTTGGCGCAGCTCCATACGGCCTTCCAGGTTTTTGAGAATGGCCTTGGCGCCGTGGTAGTTGGTCAGGACGTTTTGGTACTCCAGTTCCGTATGTTCCCGCTGGGAAGCGATGTGCTTCGTCTGTTCGTAATAGTTGATGATGTTGTGGGTCTTGTTGAACGCCTGCATATTGCCTTCAGCTATGCGCAGTTCCTCCGCTGCGTGCTGGAGCTGGGCCTGAAAGTACTTGACGACCTCATCAGAGTTATTGACTTTGATCTCTGTATTGAAGACAGTAAAGACCTCCACCAGGATGCGCAGGGTATTCTGGCAAATGCCGGGGTCTTCGGTTTCGTACCCCAGTTCAATAAAATCGCTGTTGGAGAGCCGCTTGACCCATATTTTAGCACCGATTTTTTCATAGCTGTAATCGGGGTGCCGGAGGTTGATCAGTTCGTGCAGGAAGTTTTCCGTACCTTGGTTCATGTAATCCCGGAACCGTTGCAGATTTCCGGCATAGTCACCGGGCTTAGCCAGTGCTTTTACATCCTCCGGCACAATCCTCAGCAGCGCATAGTATTTCTCCCGCCCGATAATCATGGGGTCAGGCTCCGTGAGGGTCATATGCTGCGCGAATAGCCGGAGCCCTACCTCGGACAGGGTGCGTTTGGACTCCACAATATTGATGAGGTTGTCGAAAGCGGTATTGGCAGCCCGGTAATCGAAGCGCTGATTATCCAGTTCGATCGAAGCGCCAGAGGCAATACCTGTGTAAATTTTGACCGTGGAATAATAGGATTTAGCCTCATCCTGAGTTAAGTAAAAGACGAGGCCCGCCAGCAGCACCGGTACAATGATCAGCAGGTGCAGGTGCCTTAAAAAAAGCCGTACGAAATATAGCAGGTTAAATTTCAAGGCTTTACAGGTTTAATTTTACGCCTGTGGTTTCTTCCAGCAGTAAATAAGTGGTTACAAATTCAATTTTTCGGGTTTCCAGTGCTTCCAGCGCATTGATCAGCATATCCTGTACGCGGGTATAGTCTCCCACGGTGATCAGCCCATCGGTAAACTCCCGCTCGGTGCGTTTCGCTTGTAAGCTGATGGTTTGCAGCCGGTTGTTGGAGATCAGCATGAGCCGGTGGGCCTGTACGACGGCCTGGTACTGCGCGATAACAAGTTTGCGCAGCTCGATAGTCTGAAACTGCCGCCGGTAGCGGACCTGCTCCTGTTCTATCTTGGTGGCCTGAATCGCGTTGCTCCGGTTGATGGGGGTGAACAGGGGCATTTTGAAAAAAGCGCCAACGGTGTACCGGTTTTGAGAGGAGGTGGTCGTGGCCACCCCTACCGGTGCATCCGGGTTGACGGTGAGGGCATCGAACTGCCCGTAGCTCCAGCCCAGGTTGACCCCAAGGTGCCGCATCCAGTCGCGCCGCTGCGACTGCTCTTCCAGTTTGGCCAGGACCAGGTTGGCATCCTGCTCCTTAAGCAGGGGGGAATACTGCTCTGCGGCCTGCAGTAGCGTGTCAAGGGGAGGGAGCCGCTCAGTGATGTCGTTACTGGCCAGGCTTCGCTCAATAAAGGCTTGCTGACTTTGGGCAAGCAAGGCCGCCGGCCATGTTAAACAGGCAATAAAAAAGAGTATTGCAGGGAGTCGGATCATACATTTTCTTTTTGAAACACAGCAGGTACCGTACGGAGGATAATCCACATGTCCTTCCAAAACGCATACTTGCTGTTGGCAATTTCCACGTATTTGTTGTCCAGTTCCTTTCGTTCTTCCGGGGACATTTTTGAAGTACGGCCCCTGGCTTCCACCTGCCAGAGCCCCGTAATGCCTGCCGGGCCGTTAAAGCGTTTGATCCAGTCGTCTGTGGTCAGGAGCTCGGCTTCGTAAAGGGGCAGGGGGCGGTTGCCAACGATGGACATATCGCCTTTCAGTACATTGATCAGTTGCGGGAGCTCGTCAATGCTCAGCTTGCGGATGATGTGCCCCACTTTGGTAATCCTGGGGTCATTATCAAACTTAACAAAGGCGCGGGCCTGCTCCTGTTTTTTACTCCGCAGATGGGCTTGCTCATCCACGCTTATATCATCTCCGTAAAGGGTAGCGCCTCCTGTGGCTGCAAGCTGTTGCTCCTGTGGCTCAGCGATCACTCCTTCCTCCTCCTCCTCTTCGCTGTTGTATTGGTTGAGGTGCTGGAATTCCTTCAGGCGTTTGTCTGCATCGGGGTACATGGACCGCAGCTTCAGGAAGTTGAAAATTTTGTAGCCGGTGCCTACCCGCTTGGAGATGTAATACACCTTCCCTTTGGACTCCAGCCGGATGGCCAGGATGGTAATCAAAAGCAGGGGAGAAAGGACGATCAGCGCAGTCAGGGCTACAAAAATATCGAAGGACCGTTTGAGGAAGCCAATTTTGTACTCTTCCAGTTGGGAACTGGCGGCCGGCTGCCCTGAAGTTGCTGAGCCCATGACCTGCTTAAGTTGGGCAAGCCGCCGTAGCCGGCCGAGCAACTGTTCGGGGTTAACGGGTTTGGGATAGAAGTCATCAACTTTAGCATCCATGGCTTCTTTGATGAGCTCCCCGGACCGCTCCGGGGCAACCACAATGTAAGGGGTTTTGCGTTGCGGGTCGAAGTTCTGGACAAAGTACTTGTAATACCCCGGCCCGGTACGCCCGGGCAGTTGGTACTCGGCTATAATGCCGTCAAGGGGCGGGCGGCTTTGCAGCCATGCACTGGCCCGGAGCGGGTTGGGTTCCTGATGAATTTCAAGCCCGGCTTCCTGCCGGAGCATCGACTCAGTAAGTTGAAGGTCATCGCCTATGTAAAGGAGGTGCATCATTTTTCATTTGGGTTACTAAAGTGTCAGGTATCATCCGGGCTTTGTTGCTATTTGAGTGCCTTCTCGATTCGGATCAGCAACTCTTCCGGGTTGAAGGGCTTCATCATATAATCATCTGCGCCCAGTTTGAGGCACTTGATGCGGTCTTCCGAGCTGTCCAGGCTGCTGAGGATGATAATAGGAATATCGGAGAAAAAGCCGCTTTCCCGTACGGCTTTGATCAGCTCAAAGCCTGACATTTGGGGCATTTCAAGGTCGGAGATGATAAGGTCAGGCAGGTTGCCATCCTGCAGGTAGGCCATGGCTTCCACGCCATTGGACCTGGACTCCACGTCATAGCTTTGCTTAAGTAATTGTACGATGAGGTCGCTGATTGATGATTTATCATCCACCACAAGGATTTTTTTCATGGTATTCCGAAAGTTGGTAGTTGGTTAAATGAATAAAAGGTTCTCTTTTATGCCTTGTCCTTGCAAGGAAAGGCTCAACAAACGGTCTGGGAGAAAAAAATTAGTGGATTGTTTATCGTAATAAGCCTGTGAAAACTGAAAATAACATCTCGCACCAGATAAAACGGGCTGCTACAGGGCGTTGCCGGAAGCGCGAGTGACCGCACCGAAAGGCAGGTGCCTGGGCTGTAGCGAATTAGGTGGAGGCTAATGGATTGTAAGTTTATTTAGGCTTACCTCCGGGCAAGTGTTGTTTTTGTGTTTTGAATGCTCTGAAAAAACGAGAATTCCAAGATTTAAAGATAGCGATAAATCCTAATAAACCCCTTTTCAGGTGTCACAAATTTAGGAAAATTCAAAAAAAAGGCAGGTAAAGTCTGATTAAGCGGATCAAAGTATCACAAAATAAAGTATATTTACTGATATTAATGTGTTCTGTGCTCAGCAATCAGTGCAATTCTCACTGCCTGTGCCGGTCAGGTAAAAGTCAGATGGATTCATTCTGCTTTTGCCCTTGCAGGAACAATTCCCGGGCGGCTTTTCCCAAACCGGCCCCGCTTTGTAACAGACCAACCTGCCGGCTCTTCCCAAAAACTTATTGGCAAACGGACCCAAACCCGATACCCGAATTGGTGTATACGCAACACGAAGTGGTCACCGACGATAAATGTCGGGTTGACGATCCAGACATTCATCGTCTGGGATCTTGGATTTGCGACATCGGCCCATGACGAAGCATAGCTTGTCAGGGCAGGCGCAAGCCACTTACCAGCGTAAATGCTGACCTGTCTGCCGAAGTATCGATACGAAGGCAGGCATTAAGTGGGTTTGCTGCTCCGATCTTTATCGGAGACCACTTAATCGTCAGTATAATTTGGGGCAAAATGAATAAATCTCACTTCGGTAAGAAGCGAAACCTGCCTCAAACAGGTCTGAAGTGAAGGAGAAAGTGTAGCGAAGCAAGCCTGGCCGGGGAAGCGTGCGCCAGAGTGTTTGAAAGGCAACCGCCTCACTAAGCTCCTGAAGAAACGGTTTTTGGTGAACAATTTCACCTTCGCCGGGCAGCCCAATAGAGCTTGGGTTTGCCCGGTTTTTATCTAAGTTTTTGATATTCAATAAAAAACAATGTGAATAGATCTTCGATGAATGCACAACAGACTGCACATTTAGGCTGTCAAAAGTGGCAGGGTTTTAAATATTTGCCTATTTTTGTGACAACTAAACCGGTAAGTCCTGTGCCGGTTCCGTAACCTACAATCGGATAGAATACCCCCCTGCACAAAGCAGGATATTCTCATTCAAACAAAACTTTAGCTGTGAGCTCCGGTTCACACCTAACCCCCTTTACAAATCTCAATTAAGTTTCCAGTGGGTGGTTATCGCAGTGCGATGAGCAATTATTTTTTTATGTACTCCTTTGCTCAAATTTGCGTCTCAAAAAAAATTGGCGCAGATTTTGATGTAAAGACTTGTACAAGCACTGTGACTATGCACATGGATGTAGCCAAATGCACCTTCACGGCGCTGAGTAACTGCTTTCGCGACATCTAAGCCCGGACAAGGTGGTTGAATGCTTCAGCCAGCTTCATTATCAGAGTATTCAAATTTTAATCACATGAGACATAGCTACACCAACTTCAATGTAGTGAATCGATTAACCAACGTTACGAACTCCAAGGTCCTGCTGTTGCTACTGAGTTCCTTCCTTTCTTTTTCCGCTCTGGCCCAAAACCAGTGTGACCTTTCAATCGACGAAGTTGAAGTAGACTGCTCGTTTCAGGACGGGGGCAGTACTTTTGACGTGACGGTGCTTTTCTCCTGGGAGGGCGTCAGTGCCAGCGAATTGGAAATTACCGTAGCTGGCCAGGCTCAAACGTATGCCATTAACGCAAGCAGTGGCAGCGGTGAGCTTACCGGGTTCACACTGTCTGCCCCCGGTGCCGGTTACCCGGTACTGCTGAAGGCAGGCACTGATTGTCAGGTGCTTGATGAAGCAGAGGCGATTGCCTGTACGCCGCCCTGTACCGGCGAACCGGATGAAATCGGTGGCCTGGTGTGGGAAGATCTGGACTACAACGGCGCTTTCGGTGCCGAGCCGGGCCTGCCTAACGTCAAAGTAGAAGCCTACGATTGTAATGGTGAACTGGCAGGCACTGCCTTTTCCAATGCGGACGGGGTTTGGGCGATTCCTAATCTGAATACAGAGGAGGATTACCGCATTGAGTTCACTGCTCAGAACCTTCAGGGAGTCGGTTTCTCAATGACCGGAGAAGATAATGTCTCGGATGTGCGCTTTGCCCAACCCGGGGACTGCACCATTTTGGCAGGTTTTACCCCGCAGGTTATCGAAGAGGATTGTGAAAATCCGGAAAATTACGGCAATACATGCATCGAAAACTTTAATATTCTGGACTGGGCAGACTATGCCGATGGGGCAAATCCTTTCCCGCTGCCGCCTTACTCCAAAATCATAGGCGGAGATGAAATATCCTGTGCAGTCGCTTCGGCAGATGGCACCCCCTACACGCATCGGGTTATTCATGAAATGCTGGGTGGGGAGGAAGTCTTTTACTCCCTGGAAATGGATGCTGACAGCCATGATGGCAATGACCCCAGAGATGTAGGCGTTGTCTTTTCCTTCGACCGCCCCGTACAGCGCCTGGTGTTTCAGGTGTTGGATATTGATATCACTGGTAATGCCATTGACCGGGTCGCGATTCAGGGGTCCCTGTCTGGCGTCCCCGTTGCTATGGATATGGACGACACCTTCGTAGGTGTTCATGTCAATCAGCTTGGCGATGGCATTTTCGAGGGTACAACCACCGTGAATGATGCCTCGACCTCAGGCAACGTTACCGTACACTTCACTGATCCTGTTGATCAGGTGGCGATTAACTTCTCTGCGATGGGGGCTGCTGTGGATAACCCGGGGCGGCAAATGATCGGACTGGGCAAAATACAGTGGTGCGAAGACCCTGTGCCCATTGAGCCGCAGTGTGCCCGTATTATGGACTGGCATCAGTTCGGGGATAACAACGCCAACCCGATGCCTTACACGATCGGAGGGTCTATACTGGATGTTGTCAGCGAAGACCCTGCAGGTGTGGCGACCCCGGCCGGATTTATGGTGGACAGTGACCTGTCCCCGTTGGGAGGCACCCGCGGGTTCTGGGCACTGGGGATGGATGCCGAAGCTGCCGGACAGTATGTACAGAGCAGTTTTACATTCGGTATTCCGGTAGATGATTTGAGCTTTTCTGTACTGGGCATTGACCAATTGGAAGGAGCTTATCAGGATAAGGTAAGTGTTCATGGCTTCCTGCATGGCGCAGAGGTGCCACTTTCTCTAAACGATATCACGCCATATTCCGGCATGTACAATAATCAGGTCGCCCTGTTGAACGCCAACGAATATGAGTCACAGGGCATGATGCTGAGCGCATCGGACCCTAGTGGCAACCTATGGGTACATTTTGCAGAGAAAGTAGACTCTGTGGTCGTTCGCCTGGAAACAGGGGTACAAAGCCCACAGAACCCTGCCCCTCAGATGGTAGGCGTGAGCGACTTTATGTTCTGCATTTGCCGACCGGCACCCATTCAGCTTGGCGATTATGTCTGGGCTGATAAGAATGCCAATGGCGTGCAGGATGCCTGCGAAGTGCCCGTCAAAGCTATGCCAATCAGCCTGTATGATGGCAGTGGCACCCTGCTGGCCACCACCACTTCCGGTGCGGATGGGCATTATCATTTCACAAAGCATGGTACACAGGGCGAAAACTGGTTGCTGGAAACGCAGGTCCTGCCTCAAACCCAGTACTACATCGTATTCGGAAGTGATGCCAACAATCCGGAGAACCAGTTTGTCGTAGCCAGCGGGAAAACCTACGCAGCAACAGGCAAGCTGGGCGGTTCTTCCTTGCATGATTCCAATCCAGACCCGGAAGCTTTATCTGACAATATGCCAGGAAACATACCCGATGGGCTGCCCTATATCGCGTACTCCACAGGCGAAGCCGGCATCATGAATGCTTCACTGGACGCAGGCTTCCAGGAAGTGCTCTTTGACTTGTCTTTGAAGAAAGAACTGGATACCGTGCTGACGCCCCCTCCATTCACGCCGGGGCAGTTGGTAAAATATAACATTACGGTTTACAACGAAGGCATGCTTAGCACGACCTTCCTCAGGGTCGTTGACTATGCGCCCGCCGGGCTGAATATGGAGGATGGAGGACAATATCATGTGTCTGGAAACCTTTTTGAGCTGCCACAACTTGCACCCGGAGACTCACTGACCATGAGCGTCACTTATCGCATTGATAATGCCTTTACCGGAACAACCATTGTCAACGCTGCCGAGATTGCTCAGGTCAACAACGCCATGAATTATACCGATGCAGACTCTACACCTGACTTTATCAACGGCAATGACAACAACGAGGATGACTACAGTACCGCAGAAATCACCGTAAATCCGGCATTGATTTTTGACCTCAGTCTGAACAAAAGAGTAGTGGGTAACGGTCCTTTCGAGCCCGGCCAGGATGTAACTTTTGAAATCACAGTAAAGAATGAGGGTATTCTTCTGGCAGAAAATGTGGTCGTGCAGGACTACGTTCCCAATGGGCTTATCCTGAATGATACCGACTGGGAAATGGATAACGGCCTGGCCGTCCTGAAAGACGAAATAGAGGAAATAGAGCCCGGACAATCGGCAACAGTGCAGGTCACGTTTACCATTGCCCCGTTCTTCACCGGCAATTCTATCGTGAATTCAGCAGAAGTACTGAGTTTTTACAACTTTCCCTGGACCGATGATCAGGATTCCACTCCGGATAATAACAACCCGGAAGAGGATGATCAGGACGAAGTGCTGCTTGTCGTGCAGCCCTCGTTTGACCTTGCGCTCCATAAGAATGTAATCAGCTATGGCCCCTACGAGCCCGGTGATCTGGTAACTTTTGAATTTGAGGTGGCCAATCAGGGCTCCATTATGGCGACGAGCGTCCAAATCAACGAGCAGGTCCCCAATGGCCTGACACTGGAAGATTCGGATTGGGAAATGGTGACGCCGACACGTGCCAATCTGGTTGCCCCCATCCCGCTTGTAATGCCGGGCGCTACAGAAACCGTAGAGGTGACCTTCCGGATTAATAACAACTTCAGCGGCGTAAGCATCATCAACTACGGTGAAATTGCCTCCTATGACGACATGAACGTCTATCCTGATGGCGATTCCACACCCGCAAATGGCAGTACGCAGGAAGACGATGATGATACGGCGGTCGTTCCTGTGGAACAGCCCATGCCGGTATTCGACCTTTCTCTGACCAAGCAAATCAATGAGGAAGTAAACCCGGGGCCATTCCTGCCGGGACAGACCGTAGCCTTTGATATTACGGTTACGAATGAGGGCAACCTGACCGCTTCTGGCGTTCAGATTATCGATTATGTGCCCAACTTCCTGACCGTGACCAGCAATACCTGGGCCCCAATGATGAACTCAGCTATGCTGGCACAGCCTATCCCAACGATTGCACCGGGGCAATCCGTGACCCGAACGATCACCTTTATGATAGATGCGGAAGCACCGGAAGGCGCCATTATCAATAATGCTGAAATCGCTGCTGCCTCTAATGTCATGGGCATGGGAGATACAGATTCCACTCCATTCAATGGAATAGGCAACGGCGAAGACGACACTGACAGTGCTGCATTGGAAGTTGGCGGAGAAGCGGAAAACTTCGACCTCGAACTTGACAAATCTGTCAACGCCTCCTTAACGCCCGGCCCTTATGAGCCTGGCGATCAGGTGACGTTCACCATTACCCTGGACAATACCGGTTCTCTGGAAGCAACAGGCGTACAGATTAGAGATACCTATCCATCGAGCCTGGTGCCAAACGATGCCAACTGGACGTTCAACAACGGCATTGCTACGCTGAACAATCCGATTTCGAGCATTCCGGTAGACGGCAGCGTTAGCGTGAATATCACCTTTACTATCGGTGACTACTTCACAGGGACCTCCATCAATAATATCGCAGAGATACAAAGTGCGTCCAATGCTTCACAGTTACCGGATGATGACTCCACACCTAATAACGGCATCAGTGCAGAAGACGATCAGGATAACGCCCTGATTACAGTAGTTCAGAACTACGATCTGGCGCTGACTAAAACAGTAGTGACCGCAGGGCCTTATGAAGCCGGACAGTATGTAACCTATAACCTTAATGTAATCAACCAGGGGAATATCACGGGTACGGATATCCAGCTGTATGACTACTATCCGTTCAACCACATGACGCTGGCGGATAATGACTGGGAGCCAGTACAGGGCAATATCCTGCGCCTGAAAACGCCCATCGCCAGCCTGGCACCGGGCGCTTCGGTCTCCGTACCTATTACTTTCCAGATTGATGCCCACGTAGACTGCGGCGAGGTGCTCACCAACTGTGCGGAAATTGCCGGTGACAGTACCCCGCAGCCTGATGTGGACTCTCACCCTGCGGATGGCAGCCACGATCAGGATGACGATGACGCAGTGGATATCACCGTCAGCTGTTTGCAAAACTTTGACCTGGCTCTGGAGAAAACAGTCCTGGGCAGCAGCAACCTGTCGCCGGGATCGCCGGTAACATTCCGTATCGAAATTACGAACGAAGGCGACCTGACCGCTCAGAATATCGAAGTCGTGGACTACGTTCCTCAGGGGCTGGTGGTCATCGACCCGGACTGGACCAACAACGGCGGCGTTGCGGCCCTCAATAATAACATTTCCAGCCTTGCCCCCGGTGCTTCGGTAACGGTGGACATTGATATGGCGATTATTGCTTCATTTACGGGTGCGACGATCACCAACTATGCGGAGATTGCCGGTGCCACCAATAATGCCGGTGCACAGGACGCTGACTCCACCCCCGGCAACGGTGCCAATGCGCCCAACGAAGACGATTACGATGGCGCGGTCATCAGCCTGCAGCAACAGACCTTTGACCTGGCGCTCAGCAAATCCCTGAACAGTAGTGCAACCCCTGGCCCGTTTGAGCCGGGTGACGCCGTTACCTTCAATATCTCTGTGACCAATCAGGGCAGCATTACCGCTCAGAACATTCAGTTGCGGGAGTACATCCCAGCCGGGCTTACCCTTATTGACCCGGACTGGACCGCAGTGGGCTCAGTGGCAGAGCTGAATGTGCCTGTTGCCAGCATTGCGCCGGGCGCGACCACCACACTAAGCGTGGATTTCCAAATCAATAACTCCTTTGCAGGTACTTCGCTGACCAACTTTGCGGAAGTGGGCAGTGCCTTCAATACCCTGGGCATTGATGATCAGGATTCCACACCGGGTAATGGCAGCATGGGAAGCAATGAGGACGATTACGATGGCGCGACCATCTCCGTCCTGCAGCAGAACTTCGACCTGGCCCTTTCCAAGTCGGTAAATACCAGCCTGACCCCTGGCCCGTTCATGCCCGGCAGCCCGGTTACCTTCACGATTACCGTGACCAATCAGGGCAGCATGACCGCGCAGACCATTCAATTGCGTGACTACATGCCGCTGGGGCTGGTCCTGGCAGATAACAACTGGACACAGAACGGTTCCACGGCTATTTTCAACAACGCCATTACCAACCTTGCTCCGGGGCAGTCTGCTTCTGTAGACATCTCCTTTACGGTGTCTACTGCCTTCACCGGTTCCATCATTAATAATAATGCAGAAATCGGTGCCTTCACCAACGACCTTGGCATCGGTGACGCCGACTCCACACCTGCCAACGGCGCGGCCGGCTCAGGTGAGGATGATTACGACAATGCCATCATAACGGTCATCAGCAGCGTTCAGGAGTTTGACCTGGCATTAACGAAAGACCTCAATTCCAGCCTTACACCCGGGCCATTCCTGCCGGGCAGTACGGTAACCTTTAGCATAACGGTGACGAACGAAGGGGATATTAACGCCCAGAACGTACAGATCCGGGATTACATTCCACTTGGTCTTGTGCTGGCTGACAGCGACTGGTCACAGATTGGTTCCTATGCACAACTCGATGTGCCTATCGCCAGCCTGCCTGCCGGTGCTTCAGCTACCAGAGACATTACCTTTACCGTTTCCGGAAGCTTCAATGGAACTGGCATTACCAACTTCGCTGAGATAGGCTCGGCGACCAATACCCAAGGCTTCACGGATGTTGACTCCACACCGGGCAACGGCAGCTCGGGCAATAACGAGGACGACTTCGACGGGGCTTACATTAATGTCTCTCAGGAAGATGACCCCGTATTTGACCTGTCGCTGGAAAAGGCAATTGATGTGAATGCCACGCCTGGCCCTTATCAGCCTGGCAACCTCGTGAGGTTCATTATCACGGTGACAAATGAGGGCGACATTACGGCTCAGAATATTGTCATTAAAGACTACGTGCCTGCCGGTCTGATTTCGGCAGATATGGATTGGTCTCAGCAAGGGGGCACCGTGGTGCTGAATACACCCATCGCGTCCCTGGCACCTGGCAACTCTGCTTCGGTAACCGTGGATTTCGTGGTCAACCAGAACTTCCAGGGGGCGAGCATTGTGAATTACGCCGAGATTCACTCAGCGACCAACGCTCAGGGCATTCAGGATATTGATTCCACGCCAAATAACGGATTAGTAGGTTCAGCCGAAGATGATATCGACAGCGCTACCCTGACCGTCACACAGCAAAACTTCGACCTGGCACTGATCAAGACCCTGGCTACTGTCGGGCCATTTGAGCCGGGCGACAACGTGACCTTCAACATCAACATCAGCAATCAGGGCAGTATTGCGGCTCAGTTTGTAGAGGTTCAGGACTTCATTCCAAACGGGTTGACGCTGATTGACCCGGACTGGTCCGAAGACAACGGCATTGCGACGCTGAACACGCCTATATTCACCCTTTCTTCGGGGCAGTCCACTATGGTCTCCATCGACTTTGTGATTGATCCGGAGTTCGACGGGACAAGTATCGAGAACTTCGCAGAAATCCTGAGCGCAGTCAACCCAATTGGCCTGGGCGACGGAGACTCCACACCGAATAACGGTGCTGCCGGCGCTAATGAAGATGACTACGATGGCGCTTCACTGGTGGTAGATCAGACCCCGGAAGCTGCCTTCGACCTGGCGCTGACCAAAGTCGTCAGTTCGGTAGGGCCGTTCGGACTGGGCGATGCCGTTACTTACAGCATCACCATCACCAATCAGGGAGACTTCCCGGCTTACAACGTCGAAATCACCGATTACATCCCAACCGGATTGAATCTGACGGACGCGGACTGGGTACAAAACGGTAATCAGGCCACCTACACCATACCCGGCCCAATCGCCGCACTCGGCGGTACAGAAACGGTTACCATCGACTTTGAGATAGCGGATGACTATATGGGAGCCGCTATTACCAACTACGCTGAGATCAGCGCTGCGGATGATGATAATGATCCCACGAATACACCGCCAACGGATGCGGATTCCTTCTACGACAACAACCCGTCAAACGATGCGGGTGGTGCACCTAATACCGCTGCTGATGATGCCATCAATGGAAACGGGACCGGTGCGCCGGGCAGCGGTATTGCCGCAACCGATGAGGATGACCACGACCCTGCAATGATTACGCTGAACAACTGCAATGACCTGTCAGCAGGTATCGGTACGATGCAGCAGTTGTGCCTGTCCTGTACGCCGGATGAGATCAACTACGACCTGTTTGGAGCACTGTCGGGCACACCAAGCCCGGGCGGTTTCTGGCAGGATGTGGATGGCGCCGGTGTCAACCTGCTCGATCCAACGAACGTCGACTTTGCCGGAGTGCCCGAAGGCAGCTATGACTTTGTCTATACCGTAGGAGGGATGGGCATGTGCCCGGCAACATCTGCTACGGTGACCATTGAGCTCACAGATATTACTTCTTATGGCTGCAATGATCAGGTCAACGTAACCTTTGGCACCAGCTGCGAAATATTGGTCACACCAGATATGGTCCTGGAGGGTACGCCGGATTGCATGGGCTCCCTGCAGGTGAACCTGATCAATGAGAACGGGGTGTCCATTGGCAATACCATTACCGGAGATGAGGTGGGCCAGTTGCTGATAGCAGAAGTGATTGATCCCTACTGTGGCCTGTTGTGCTGGGGTAATATTTGGGTGACGGACGTGACCGCACCAACGATTGTCTGCCCCACGCAGGAAGTAGACCTGGTTTGCAACGATTTTGACTTCGTGATGGATGCTGAATCCAGCCTGGCCGACCTTGGGCAGCCGATTGTCCTGGACAACTGTGTAGATTACAACACCATTACCTTCACCGATGAGATGGTAATGGGGCTTCCAAGTTGCGAAGGGCAGCGCATCAACCGGACCTTTACGGTGACTGACCCGGCAGGCAACTCCACGACCTGTGTGCAGGAAATCAATTTCCGTAACCTGTCCTTCAGCGATATCATGCAGCCAGACCCGGCACCGGTGGTCTCCTGTGATCAGCCATTTGCGGCCGACCCCGTCACGGGTAACCCAACCGCAGATGTCACGGGCTCCCCAATGATTGATGGCTATTACAATGACTATCTCTTTGACGGAGCGCTCTGCGACCTGGGGGCCACCTTTGAGGATGGCCCGCCAATTCAGGTGTGCGACGGTACGATCAAATTCGTGCGGGAGTGGACGATTATAGACTGGTGCCCCGATGGTGGCGACAACGTTACGACCTTCACGCAGCTGATTAAAATTGGTGACGAGGAAGGGCCAACGGTTACTGCGCCTAACGTAGACAGCGATGGCGATGGCGAGCTTGACCCATTGGTGTACTCTACAGGCACCTTTGACTGCACCGCCGCAATTGTTGTGCCGGAGCCTGACGTGGTGGACAACTGCTCCAGCTTCGAGATTGATACAGACATCCTCGTAGAGGAGATTGTGCCCAATTACAATCAGTACGGTCAGTTGATCGGTTATGACACGGTACAAACGGTATTTGCCTCTATCGGGCCGGATGACAACCGTTTCATCTCAGGCATTCCTATCGGCTGCCACACCTTCCGGTACAAAGTGACAGACGATTGTAACAACTTCACCATCATTGATGCACCATTCTGCATCGAAGACAATATTGCACCTTCAGCGGTCTGCGATGATGACCTGAACATCTCGCTGGGCGGGAATGGCGCAGCCCGGGTATTCGCTACGGATATCGATGAGGGCAGCAGTGACAACTGCGAGATCGCCACGCTTGAGGTGCGCCGCTTGTACGAGCTCGACCCTGATGATTGCAGTGATGTAACGGACTATTATTCCGATTGGGGCAATTATGTCGACTTCTCCTGCTGCGATGCCGGAAGCATGGTCACCATCGAGCTCCGTGTGACGGACATCTACGGTAACCAGAATATTTGCTGGCTGGAAGTGATGATTGAGGATAAGATCAATCCATTCTGCGTGGCGCCTGCCAATACCACCATCAGCTGTGCGGACATCCCGGCCGGTTTTGAGCCGGAAAGCCCTCAGGCGCTGGAGGCACTGTTTGGCGTCGCTACGGCAATGGATGATTGCGGCGTCGCTACAGTGAGCGAGTTTACACCGGAATCTACCCTTGATGCCTGTGGCTTTGGTACCATTACACGTACGTTCACCGCATTTGATAATGCCGGGAATCAGTCTACCAATACCTGTCAGCAGGTCATCACCGTAACAGAAGAATACAACTATACGATTAAGTTCCCGAAAGACGAGATATCCAACTGTGGGGTACCCTCACCGGACACGATCCTGGTCAACGGGCAGGGCTGCGATATGCTCTCGGTAAGCGTCTTTGATGAATACTTCTACCCGAATGCAGGTGGCAATGATGCTTCGTGCTACAAAATCTTCCGCCGCTACCGGGTACAGAATATGTGCGAGTGGGACGGCATTTCCGGACCGTTTGTGGTTGGCCGCAATGAAGACTGCGATGCCACGCCGGGAGATGAAGATGTATGGGTGGTCCGCACCCCCGGTACAACATACATTGACCGCGACAACAATCCAAACAACAGCAACCCTGCCTTTGGCGTGAAAGGGACCTCCTGTGATGGACAGACCAACCCTGCAGGCTACTGGCGTACGGTTGCTTCCGTTGGCTACTGGCAATACACTCAGATTATTGAGGTGAAGGATGAGGAAGCGCCGGAGATCAGCTTTGCCGGCCCTCAGGAATTCTGCAGTATCAATCAGGCAACCTGTAACGCAACGGTGCAGTTCCCATTCACGATTGTAGAAAACTGTGATCCGGACAACCTTGATATTACGGTGCAGCTGGATGCAGGTGCCAATGGCACGATTGACTTCAACGTGACCAATCAGCTCACCGGCTCCTATCCAAACTATGTGATTGGCGGGGAGTATCCGATTGGTACGCACGAATTCCGTGTAACGGTCTCAGACGGCTGTGGCGGCAATACAGACTTTGCGGTACTGCCTTTTGAAGTGATCGACTGTGCACCACCAACGCTGACCTGTCTGAATGGCATCACCTTCAGCCTGCAGGAACTGCCGCCAAACACTGATATTGACGGCGACGGCGAGATCGATGCCTATGGCGCAGGGATTTGGGCGAACGACTTCCACATTGCTGAATCGGATTGCAGCGATGATACCATCGCCTTCTCCGTGAACCTGGTAGGGGAGACGCCCAACTTCAACCAAACCTCGATCTACTTCACCTGTGATGATGTCGGTAACGTGCCTATTGAAGTCTACTTCTACGACAGTGCATTCAATCCGAATGCCGTACAACCGGATGGCAGCGTGGGCGGCCCGAACTGGGACTTCTGCGAAACCTATGTGCTGATCACGGATCCGGAAGGCTTCTGTACGACCACACAAGCCGATCCGATGATGGCAGGCCTCATTTCCAGAGAGAACGACGATGCGGTAGAAGCCGTGGAAGTTTCGCTGAGCGGACAGATGAGTACCTCTATGATGACTAACGCTACCGGTACTTACGAATTCGTTGACCTTCCAATGGGATACGACTACACGATTACGCCACTCAGGAATGATGAGCACCGCAACGGTGTGTCGACCTTCGATTTGATCATCATTCAGCAACACTTGCTGGGCATAGCGGCGCTAAACAGCCCGTACAAGATGATCGCAGCGGATGTCAACAAGACCAATTCTATTACGACCCTGGATATGATTCAGATTCAGAAGCTGATACTGGGTGAAATTCAGGAGTTTGCCGGCAATACGAGCTGGAGGTTTGTAGACCGGGATTTTGTATTCCCGGTACCGACGAACCCCTGGTTCTCCCTGTTCCCCGAAAGCATCTCCGTAAACAACCTGGACGATGATGTGATGTCCAATGACTTCGTAGCCATCAAAATTGGAGATGTAAACAATAGCGCGACTACGACCCTGTTCACCGGCATCGATGAGCGGAGTTTCCGTGGAGCATTCCAACTGGAAACCGGGGAGCAGCAGCTCAGGCAGGGCACACAAATCCGGGTGCCGGTGCGCGCGCCTAAGGATGAGCCCGTGTACGGCTATCAGTTCTCCATGAACTTTGATGCCGATATGCTGGAACTGGCAGAGGTAGAGTACGGACTGGCTCAGGAAAACAGCCTTGGCTTGTACGATGCAGACCGCGGCCTGATTACCGTCAGCTGGTACGACGAGGAGTTGATGGCAGATGGTGGTACAACCGGCGGCCCGGTATTGTTTACCCTGGTCTTTGATGTGACAGGCAGGGCGAACACCACGCTCAGCGAAGTGCTTGAGGTCAATTCCAGTGTGACGCTGGCGGAGGCCTACAGCCGGGACGGAAGACTGCTGGACGTAAGCCTGAACTTTGCACAAGGCACAAGCTCCAAGGCTCCGTTCCAGCTCTACCAAAACCGTCCTAACCCATTCCGGCAGGGGACCATCATTGGGTTTGACCTGCCCGAAGCTGGGGAAGCCGCCCTGCATATATTCGATCTGAATGGCCGCTTGCTGAAGACCTACGAAGGGGACTACGCAGCCGGCTACAACGAGATTCGATTAGAGCGGGATGAACTGCCTGCTGCCGGAGTGTTCTACTACCGTTTGCAGGTGAATGGACAGGTAGCAACCAGAAAGATGATTATTCAGGATTAATCAAAGCTAATGGCCTGCCAGGGCGCTCCAACAGCGTACTGGCAGGCCTCTTTTAATTCAGTCCTGGGTTACAGTATTTCAGATAAAAGAACGATCTGTTGAATAATTAAGATGATTTTAGCATTTTTGTCATATCAGGAATAAGACGAATTATCCCTGTTTCCCCATAGAAAGCGTGCAAAACCAGGTGATTAATCCCTTTGTCACATCTGCCTAAACAGCAATAGACGGCCTCAAACACATTTAGGTGGTTAAACAATACCTTTCTTCCCCCCATAATATGGTATTGTTTGTACCCAGACAGTAAGCACACACTTGGACAAATTCAGACACTAAAAGAATGGTGACCACAGGCAGCCTCTTAGCTGTTGGAGTGGTCTAAAGAGTAGTAAGCACGCAAAACCGCTTGCTGAAAATGGAAAGGAATTTGTCATATATGTTATAAATTACTAAACCAGTATTGCAGGGGATTGTAAGACGTATATCTTTACAATCGAACTGATGATTCGCATCTCGTGAAACTATGAAGACGTCCGGCACCACGGTTTTTAGCGTGTTTTGTTATGCATTGGGGCTCGTTATGCTCCTCTGCACAACGGCTTGGTCAGTCCCGACTCACGGAGCGCCGGCGGAATCAGCCACCCTGGTTGAAGCATCCTGGTCAGCATCTATGCTGTCTAATTGTGAATCAGATACGATCGCCCCGGCCATCGTTTACCCGGCTGCCGGATTGCAGGCTACCACAGAAGGCTGTGACGCCGGGCAACCTGCGGTTTTCTTCTTTTCCATTACCGTAGCGGACGATTGTGACCCTAATCCTGCCTACGAGGTAGAACTTTCATCCGGAGACGCCGGCAGCCTTTCCCTCAGCAATCCTTACGAAAACCACTTTTTGCTTACGGCTCTGCCAGGCAGCTACGAAATTACCGTTACAGCTTCTGATGCCACCGGTAATGCCCGGGCGGAAACCTTTGCTGTAGAAGTAGGGCAGGAGCCGGAGCCTGGCACAAACTACGGCTGCAATGACACCATTATCGTTACGCTCGACGAGGCTTGTCAGCGGTTAATCACGCCGGATATGATTCTGGAAGGGGATATTGGCTGTCTCCCGGCAGCGTACTTCGATATTCAAGTGGAGGATGAAGTGCCGGGCAACGGGCCGGTAGTAGACGGAACAGGCACTTATCCGGTAGCGCTCAACCCTCAGCAGGTAGACGCTGTTTCAGGGTTTACGCTGTCTGCTGACCACAGCTTTTGGCAATTATCCAATCGGGGGAGTGCAGCCACCGGCTTTTCGGCAGATACGCTTTTTCAGTCTGTAAGTGCTTCCGGTGGTTGGTCGGCAGCGGTCCTGCCAATTGATTTTGGAGGGCTGCTTCATTTTGACTGGGCAACGTCCATTGAATGGGCAGACTCCGCTACTTTCAGTATTCAGTTACGAAATGCCGATGGCACGATCGCAGGTGAAAGCCTTTACAGCAATTCTGATGCGGGCAGCTTTGAAAGCCCGGTCACTCAGGGGCAGGTTCTGGTTCTGAATTTGGTTTCCTCGGGTGTGGCAGCGCCTATCCCTGCCTTCAGCGCCTCTGTCACCAATTGGAGTGTAACTTTAGATGACCTTGACCTGAGTGCTGCTTTTCCCTGTTGGGGAATGGTCGTGGCCCGGGATCAGATGCCCCCCTCTATAATTTGCCCTCCCGATACCGATGCGGCAACGATTTTGCAGCCGGCCCAGCAACTAAATGGTGCCATTACCGCTCAAAGCCCAACCATTAACGTGAATGTCCATTCGTGCCTTTCCGGGGATTTGCCGGTGAGCGGGGACCGTTTCTACGATGTGATCGCCTTTGAAGTGGACCAACCGGGCGTCTTTACGTTTTTTCTCAACACCGGTTTCTCTGATGGTGGCGGGCACATGGCCCTCTTTCAGGGAGGTTTCAGTCCGCTGAGCCCTTGCAGCAGCATCCTGGCGCAGCACGATTTCCCGGCCTCTCCAAACCCTTTCAACGGAAGCAACGACCCGTATGTAAGACTGTCGCTTCCGCTGGAAGCCAATCAGCTGTACTACCTTTTTACAACTACAGATACACCCGGTGCTACCGGAGCGTACACCTACACGATTTTGCCGGACGGCAATGGCCTGATCAGTGGCGCAACCGAGGTGGTGCTGCCCTTTACGCAAACGCTGTTTTGCGAAGACCTGTTCTTTATTCAGCAAACCGATAGCCTGCAATGGACAGGCGTACCTGAAGTCTCGGACAATTGCGGGCCGGTCAACCTGACCTTTGAGGATGGCCTGGAGCAGTCAGGCGACTGTGGGGCGTTGACTATCCTGCGGACCTTCACCGTTGTGGATGGCGCCGGGAATTCCAATTCATGTACACAGGAAATTGACTTGCGCCGCCCCGGTGTGGACGATATATCACTACCTCCTCAGACGTTCCCTATTGATTGCAATCTGAATTATCCGGTAAATGGTATGGGCAATCCCTCCCCCAGCCTTACCGGATATCCTTTTTTGCTGACGGTGCAGGGCGCCCGTGATCTGGACCAGGTGTACTGCAACCTCGGTGCAACTTACAGTGATAGCCCGCCTATCCCGGTCTGTGAAGCCTCTTTCCAGTTTTTGAGAACCTGGGATATCATTGACTGGTGCGACCCGGCCGGCTCCTTTACTTTCGGGCAAATCATTAAGGTCGGGGACTTCACCGCACCTTTGTTGAATTGCCCGGCTCAGGACACTGATGGGGATGGCGAGGAGGACGCACTGGTATTCCCGACCCAGCCTTTTGAATGCACAGGGGCCTTTGCGGTGCCCCTGCCGGAAGTAACCGATAACTGCTCCGCCTGGGAGGTGTTCACGCAGGTCGTAACCTTCCGCGACAGCATTGTGCATAATGCTTCCGGCTTGCCTGTAGACACATTGGAGGTTGAGGAGGTGCTGGCTACCATTCCCAATGATGCGCCCAACCGTTTCGTCTCCGGAATCCCCACCGGTTGCCATGCTTTCCGCTACGTAGTGACGGATGCCTGCGATAATCAAATCGAACAGTACTGCACCTTCTGTGTGGAAGACCGCACCGAGCCGGTTGCAGATTGCAATGAACAGCTCAATGTTTCCCTGACTCATGACGGGTTCGTCCGCCTCCTGTCGTCAAGCGTTGACGAGGGCAGCTGGGACAACTGCGCCATTGAGCAAATGGAGGTCCGCCGGCTGATCACCAACGGGCCAGGCTGTACACCTGCGGATTCCACCTATTCTGATTGGGCACCGTATGTGGATTTCACCTGTTGCGATATTGATTCCCTGGTGCTCATAGAACTGTTGGTGGCCGATACAGCCGGCAATGAAAACACCTGCTGGGCGGAAGTGCTGGTTGAGGACAAAATCCGGCCCAATTGCAGCCCCCCCAGCGACCGGGTCCTATCTTGCGACAGCCTGCCCAACGGGTTCGAACCAGATAGCCTCGGAGGGCTTCAGTCGCTGTTTGGCCAGCCTTCTGTAACAGATAACTGCTCGGCGACATGGGAAGAGCTGGAGTCCGAATCTTTGATTGACGAGTGTGGGGTAGGGACGATCGTCCGGCGCTTCAGAGCTGTAGATGCAGCAGGGAATGTGTCCAATACCGCCTGTGAACAGCTCATTACCATTGAGCCCGACCACAACTATGAAATAAAATTCCCCCGGGATGGCATGTCTAACTGCGGCATTCCCAACCCGGATACCATTGAAGTCTTTGAGATGGCCTGCGACCTGCTGGCTGTGAGTGTGACGGATACGGTTTTTGCGGCCTCCGGAGATGAATGCTACAAGCTTTTCCGCACGTACAAGGTGATCAACTGGTGCGAGTACGATGGCGAAAGCCCGCCTGTCCTGATCCGCCGTGACGAAGACTGCGATGAAATACCAGGGGATGAAGATGTTTGGGTGCTTCGCCGTTCGGAGCATGCCTTTGTAGACCGGGACAACAACCACAGCAACAGCATACCGGCTGCCGGTACAAAGGGCACGGTGTGCAATGGGCAATCCAACCCTGAAGGTTTTTGGCGGACGGTCGTATCGAATGGATACTGGCAATACCAGCAACATGTAAAGGTCTTTGACGATGAAGCGCCGGAAATACTCTTCATTCCACCATTGGATGTCTGCAGCATCAACAACGAAACCTGCCGGGCTTCCGCAGAGTACCTCTTTAGCGTACTTGACAACTGCACGCCATCGGACCTGACTATTGAGGTTTATTACGATGAATATTCTGATGGCACCGTCGATTCTGTCTTTACCGATATTTTTGGGACTTATCCCAAGTGGAAGCTTGGCGGAGACTGGCCGATAGGATCGCATGAATTTGAAATCCGGGTAGAGGATGGGTGTGGCAATGAGGCGGCTGCTACTATGCCATTCCGAATTGTAGACTGCCTGGCACCGGTGCCTACCTGTATTAATGGCTTATCGACCCCGCTCATGCCCGTCCCTCCGCAAACGGATGTGGATGGCGATGGAGATTTCGACCGCGGTGCTGCAACCATATTTGCTACGGACCTGATTGTCTCGCCCTATACAGACTGTAGCGGCCCGGTTACGTACAGTGTCAACAGGGTAGGAGAGCAGCCCGCCCGCGACAAAACCTCTGTCATCCTGACCTGCGAAGACCTCGGCGTGGCCCTGCTTGAAGTATATGCCTGGGACAGTGCGGAGAACCCCTTCCAGGTACAGCCTGACGGAAGTACCGGCGGTCCCAATTATGATTATTGTGAGACTTACGTGTTGGTCACCAACAACCTGGCCGACTGCAACGCACCGCTGCCCACCATTGCCGGTGCTATAGAGCGGGAGGATGCATCTCCGGTATCGGGTGTATCAACTGACCTTAGCGGTTTTATCAGCCAGTCTGTGCTTACCGATAGCACGGGGGGCTACGCACTCGAAGGGTTGGAACCAGCGTTTGATTATACCGTCACACCGTACCTCGATGGAGACGACCAGAATGGGCTGACTACCTACGATGTTGTTTTAATCAGCCGGCACATTCTGGGTATTGATCATCTGGATTCTCCCTACCAGCTGATTGCGGCCGATGTGAATAACTCAGGCTCCGTCAGTACGCTCGATATGATCCTGCTGCGCCAGGTTATCCTGAGCATCCTGTTGGAAATACCGAATGGGCCCAGTTGGCGCTTCGTTCCGAAAAGCCATCATTTTGAAGACCCAACGAACCCCTGGGCAGAACCGATACCTTACTCGGTAACCTATAACGACCTGGTCACTTCCCGCCTTGATGAAGACTACGTTGCTATCAAAATAGGGGATATTGATTTGAGTGCTGTTGCCAGTGCTGGCCCGGTAACAGAAACAAGAAATAGCCACAGTGGCCCGGCAGCCCTGCTTCGCCTTGAAGATGTGGCCCTGCCGGCAGGGGCTTCGGTGGAAGTGCCCCTGAACAGCGACTGGTCCGGCTTAGCTGGTTTTCAGGCACTGTTAACTTTTGATCAGGAGGCGGTAGTGCTGGAAAGCGTGGCGCCGGGTACGCTGAGGGAACCATTCTTCCATCATGCATCCGGCCGTTTAGCCATGAGCTGGAATGGCGATACGCCACCGGAAGACGGCAAACCTTTGCTCTATTTGACCCTGAGGGCCAAGCGTTCGGTACGGTTGTCAGAAGCCGTATTCCTGGATGCTCAGGGCATGCAGCCCGAGTGTTATACCCCATCCCTGGCCAAAGGCCCTGTTTTGCTGCAGTACATGGATACCGCATCAGCGGTCTACGGGCTGGACGTTTTCCCGAACCCTTTCGTACAGCAAGCCACGGTCCGTTACTACGCCTCTGCAACAGACCCTGCCCATTTGTCTATCCTTGATCAGCAAGGGCGGCTGATATGGGAAGGATGGCAGGTGCCGTCCGCTGCCGGTTGGCAGGAGTGGTTGCTGAATGAGCAGCTGTTGCCCTCCAGTGGGCTGTATTTCCTCCGCCTGAGCAGCAGCGGGCAAGTGTGGTCCCATCGTCTTTTAAAGCTGGATTAGAGCTTTGCTATCGCAAGGAATAGTCAGACCGCCCCGTGTGCCAGGAAAGCACGCGGGGCGGTTTTGCTTGCAGGGCTGCTGTATGTGCGCTAATGCTAGCGTTTGTCCCATTTTCCACTATTTGTAATTTGTCTAAAAAAAAGTTTCCAGATTGCAACCAACTCTGGGTAGGAGTGTTATATTTGCATCTGTAATAGTTTTACTATTGTGTAATGGAGTTAAACTTGTTTAAAAAATCGTAGCCCTATGTCACAGATCGAGTTTACCGAGTCATTCTGCCAGTTTCGCCCCATGCTTTCCTCTTTCGCCTTCCACCTCACCAAGAATGAGGAAGAAGCTCAGGACCTTTTACAGGATACGGCCTACAAAGCCTTTAAGTACCGCAGCATGTACAAGCCACACACCAACCTTCGGGCCTGGCTGATGACCATCATGCGGAATACCTTTATCAATAATTACCGCCAAAAGAAGCGCCGTCAAACCCTGAACGACAAAACCCCCAACAACTACTTTCTGAACAGCGGGGGGCGCACCGTACTTAATGGCGGGGAGTCCACCGTGACGATGAACGAGCTCTCCCGTCTTGTGGATGGGTTGGAGGACTGGCTAAAAGTGCCCTTCCTGATGCACTATCAGGGGTTCAAATACGAAGAAATCGCTCAGGAGCTCGACATTCCCCTTGGTACGGTCAAAAGCCGGATCTTCTTCGCACGCAAGAAACTGCAGGAAGGGCTGAAAGGGATGTATCACTCTCAAAACCTGAACGAACTATTGAACTAAAATGGCTGCAGCCAGGTCATTACTACCAAAACCTTCATCAACCGGGAATCCAAATGGCTCTGTTATCTATCGAGTTAAAAATCAACGAGAAGCTTTACAAAAACGACCCTCAGCGTACAGACCTTGGGCGTAAAATCCTGCAGTATAGCGTCATCATGATTGATGAGCTTGGGCTGGAGCGTTTCAATTTTAAAAAGCTGGCTCAACGGATAGGGTCTACAGAGGCGTCCATCTATCGCTACTTTGAGAATAAATACCTCTTGCTCATCTATCTCGTCAACTGGTACTGGGAGTGGATGCGCTTTAGGATTGATCTCAAAACGATGGAAATTGATGACCCTATCAGGAGGCTGCGGGCGGTTGTTAGTTGTATAGTGGATACGGCGAAGCGGAATACAACGGTAGCGTTCATTGATGAGGACATCCTTCACCGTATCGTAGTGGCTGAAGGGACCAAAGCTTACCACAACAAGGCGGTGGATGCGCAGAATCAGGATGGTTTCTTTTCTTCCTATAAGGAACTCTCAAAGAAAGTAGCAAGTGTAATTCTGGAAAACAATCCTGATTTTCCCTACCCAAGGGCTATGGCTTCCAATATTCTGGAAATGACCAATAACCACATTTACTTTGCTGAACACCTGCCCAGCCTTACCGAGGTCAAAGCCAACGGTGATATTCTCGCACAGGTGGAGGAGTTGATGTTGTACTATATCTGGAAACTTATCTTCCCGCCAACCGTTCAGCATAATAAGGCTTATCAACAAGCCAGTCATAAGGTGCTACAACCTGAGCGCTGGAGCATGGATGTCACAACGAATGGGTTGCAATATTCTGAAAAATAGCGCATCATTCAGGGTGTCTGGCCTCTGCGAGAAACGATAGGGCGTTCACCTCAGTTGGTTTTGCTCCCTTATTGCTTTAAACTAAGTATCCCTAACCACACTTTTGAATATCAGGAGCAGTACGCCCTGCAAGGCTTTTACTCCTGGCAAGCCGTATCTCTCAGGAGGTTGCCCTCTGTGATAAGCGGGAAGGCTTCTTTTCGCCGGAAGTGTGGCTTTTTGGGGCTGAAATAATTGGTTTGTAATATTCACGAGAAGCTGTTGTGCCCGAATTGCCGGTAGCAGCTGAACGCAAAATACTCTTGGAATGGCAGATTATGGTTCTTCGAAACCTTTGCAGCGGTTTTTCCGTTTGCTGGAACTCGACAAGAAAGACATTTACTATATATATGTCTACGCGATCTTTGCCGGGCTGATTACGCTTAGCCTGCCGCTTGGGGTACAGGCCATCATTGGACTGATCGCCGGGGGCGCGCTGTCCGCATCTCTGGTGATTCTCGTGGCAGTGGTCACCCTGGCAACCGCACTCTCCGGTATTCTCAAAGTGATGCAGCTGACGGTCACGGAGACCATTCAGCGGAGAATCTTTGCCCGTTCGGCTTTTGATTTTGCCTATCGTATACCGCGCATCAAGCTGGATGAGGTGGTGCGGTTTTATCCGCCGGAACTGGTCAACCGCTTTTTTGATACGCTCTCCGTACAAAAAGGGGTGCCCAAAATCCTGATGGACTTTTCCACCGCCGTCCTCCAAATCCTTTTCGGGCTGATCCTGATTTCTTTTTACCATCCTTTCTTTGTTTTCTTTGGGCTTGCGCTGATCGTCATTCTGCTGGCCATCATGCGGGTGACCGGCCCCGGGGGGCTCAAGACCAGCCTCAAAGAATCCAAATACAAATACGAAGTAGCTTACTGGCTGGAAGAAATCGCCCGCGCCATGAATACCTTTAAGCTGGCAGGCGGCAATTCCTTCTCACTGAACAAAACCGATGGCCTGGTTTGCGATTACCTGGACGCCCGGAAAAAGCACTTTAAAATTCTGGTCTTCCAATACGGGAACATCGTTGCCTTTAAAACCATCATCACTGCCGGGCTCTTGTTTTTAGGAGCCTATCTGGTGATTGACAATCAGATCAACATTGGTCAGTTCGTTGCAGCGGAGATTGTGGTGATCCTGGTCATGAACTCTGTGGAGAAGCTCATTCTGAGTATGGAGACGATCTATGATGTACTCACGGGGCTGGAAAAACTGGGCGCTGTTACGGACCTGCCCATCGAAGAGGAAGAAGGCCGGCTTTTCGAGCAAATTGACACCGGTAAGGGCATAGCGCTCAACCTGGAGAAGCTGACTTTTAAATTCCGGGATTCCGACAAGAATACACTGGATAACCTGAACTTAAAGATCAAAGCCAACGAACGCATCTGCATTGCAGGCTACAACGGTTCGGGCAAGTCCACCCTGCTTCAGATTATGGCGGGCTTGTATACTGATTTTAAAGGCAGTATTTCCTACAATGGTTTTCCGGTGCGGAACATCAACATACATAGCCTGCGGCAACAAATAGGCGACTATTCGGCTCAGGAAGACATTTTCCGGGGTACCATTTTGGAAAACATCACCTTTAGTTGCCCGGATGTGCCTTTGAAGCGGGTAGTGGAGGTCGCGAATCAGATCGGATTGAGTACGTACATTGACAAACTCCCCAAAGGTTATGAGACCATGCTTTTGCCTGAGGGCAGTAACGTCACGCAAAGCATACGTACCCGCATCATTCTGGCGCGCTGTATCATCACAAGCCCGCGCATGCTGGCTGTGGAAGGCTTCTTCTACGGCATTGAGCAGGGCGACCGCGAGATGATTTCGGACTACCTCACATCGAAAGACCACGACTGGACCATGGTCACCGTAACGGATGACCCGGTTCTGGCTTCCCGGTGCGACCGGGTAATCGTCATGAAAGAAGGGCAGATCGTACAGTCTGGTACATTTGAAGAGATTGAGGCGGGCCCTCACTTCTACAATATTTTTACACGAACAGACGCAGCACGGGTTCACGGCAATGGAGTTGGGAAGTCGCGCAAATCTGCTGAATCAAACGCTTAACCGACATGTTGAATATATCTGACAATACCGTTAATCAGGAAGTAGAGTTCAGCCGGTTCAATTCCTTTAAGCGGACTGTACTATCCAATGCCAACCGGATGTTTACCCGCTGGCTGTTGTTCACGCTTTTCCTGGTGATTGTGTTCTTATTCCTGCCCTGGACGCAAAACGTGCAGTCCAAGGGCAAGGTCACTACGCTTCAGCCCGGGCAACGGCCGCAGACCATACAGTCGACCATCGCAGGGCGTATTGAGAAATGGTATGTCCGGGAGGGAGACCTGGTCAGGCAGGGTGACACGATTGTGTTTCTTTCAGAAATTAAGGCTGAATACTTCGACCCCGATCTTGTGCCACGCACCAACCAACAGGTGAAGGCAAAAGAAGGGGCAATCAATTCCTACGGAGATAAGGTGGTGGCGCTGGAACAGCAGATCGAAGCCATGAAGTCAGAGCTGGAATTCAAACAGCGGCAGCTTAGGAATAAAATCCTCCAAACAGAGGCCAAGCTTAATTCTGCAGAAGCCGATTACGCACAGGCTATTGTGCAGGATTCGATTGCCAACCGGCAGTATTCCCGTTCGCAGGAGCTGTTTGACAAAGGTATCGACAGCCGGACTAAGCTGGAAGACAAGCAGTCGAAAGTGCAGGAGACCGCTGCCAAGCTTATTTCCGCTCAGAACAAAGTGCAGGAGGCTCAAAATGAGCTGGAGAATGCCAGGTTGGCACTCAATACGGTGCAGTACGAGTACAATCAGAAAATCGCAAAGGCAGAGTCTGATAAATTCAGTACGCTGTCTGCTCTTTTTGACGCAGAAGGCAGTGTCAACAAACTGCGCATTGAAGCTTCCAACTATTCCGCTCGTAACCAGTTTTACTATATTTTAGCTCCACAGGATTGCTACATCACTAAAGCCATCACTCCTGGTATCGGTGAAACGGTGAAGGAAGGAGGAGATATTGTAACCATCATGCCGGCCGATTACGAGCTGGCTGTGGAGCTCTTCGTAAAGCCTATGGACTTGCCGCTGATCGAACTTGGGCAGGAAGTCCGCTTCATCTTTGACGGCTGGCCAGCGTTCATCTTTTCCGGCTGGCCCGGGCAGTCCTTCGGCACCTACTCCGGCAGTGTGGTGGCTATCGATAATATGATCAGCAAAAACGGCGAGTACCGCATTCTCGTCGGCGCTGCCCCTGGCGGCAAGCCCTGGCCGGAAGCCCTCCGGGTAGGCTCAGGCGCTCAGGGTATTGCGCTGCTCAACAACGTGCCGCTCTGGTACGAAATATGGCGGCGCCTGAATGGATTCCCGCCAGATTACTACGATGCGGAAGATGGGGATATGGGAGACGGCGAGGACGTCAAAATGAAAGCTCCGGCTAAATCAATAAAATAAAATGAGATTGAGATTCATCCCGACGCTTTTCATACTGGTACTATTGAGTCCGGTGGCGGTAGCGCAACCGGCCGATACGGCACAAGTGCTGACCGCTGATCAGTATCTGTCCTGGGTGGCGAGTTACCATCCGGTGGCCCGGCAGGGGCGGTTGCTGAATGTACAGGCGGAAGCTCTGGAACGGCTGGCCCGGGGCGGGTTCGACCCCAAACTTTACGGCGACTGGGACCAGAAAAACTTCAAGGAAAGCGAATACTTCGCATTTGGGGAGGCTGGCGTGAAAATCCCTACCTGGTACGGCATTGAGCTGAAAGGGGCCTATGCCGTCGCAGATGTGGATGCCCTCTACCAAAACGCCGAGCGCACCGTGCCGGATGTGGGGCAGGCGATATTAGGCATTAAGGTACCCCTCGGCCGTAACCTCATCATTGATGAGCGCCGGGCTGCCCTGGAGCAAGCTAAAATCATGGCGGATGCCAACCGGGCAGAGCAGCAGGGGATGGTCAACGATTTATTGCTGGAAGCCGCGAAGGCTTACTGGGAGTGGAGCGTGGCTTTCAATCAACTGATTGTTTTCGACCGGGCACTGGTGATTACAGTCGAAAGATTCGAAGGGATAAGAGAGAGCTTCTTCGCAGGCGACCTGCCGGCAATCGATACCTTGGAAACGATGATTCAGTTACAGGTCCGGGAGTTTGATTACAACAATGCCTTGATTGAATACCGGAACGCGACCCTCAAACTTTCCAACTTCCTCTGGACAGAAGCCGGAGAGCCGCTGGAAGTAACCGACGAGCTGCGTCCGCTTTTGCTGGAAGAACTGGAGCCGGACCCTGTTCCCAACACCCGGCAGCAGTTGTGGGAGGATGCGCAGCGGATACATCCTGACCTGTTGAAATACCGTTTCAAACTACAGCAGTATGATGTGGACCGCCGCCTGGCGCTTGAGCAACTGAAGCCCCGGCTCGACCTGGAGTACAACTTCCTCGGTGAGGGCACCAACTTCCTGCCCGGCAGCACAACAGACAATGGCATCTCCCAGCTGGTCGCGCAAAACTACAAATGGGGCGTACGGTTTGATTTCCCGGTTTTCCTGCGCAAAGAGCGGGGTAAATTACAACTCACGCGCATCAAAATACAGGATGCGGAGTACACCCTGCAGCGCAAACAGCTGGAGGTGGAGAACAAGATCAACAACTACTACAATGAACAGGACAACTTCATTGCTCAGATTGCGCTTTACGAAGGTGCTGTTCAAAACTACAACACCCTCCTCGAGGCCGAATACATCAAGTTTGACCTGGGAGAAAGCTCCATTTTCCTCGTGAATTCCCGTGAGCAGAAGCTTATCGAAGCGCAGTTGAAGCTTATTGAGCTGCGCGGTAAGTTCTTCAAGACCCGTCAGAAGCTCGAATGGGCAGCAGGCCGTTTAGGGCTACTGGCCAATTAAATGCCTGGTTTCCGGGGTACGTCCGCGCCTTTCTGACGTGCCCCGGAAAACAACAAATTGCACTTTTTGAATAGCTTGGCAGCATTTGCTGTTTGCCTTTCCTGGATAAGCTGGAGCAGAGCAGAAAGCTCTGCCCCAGCAGCCATAGCGCTTAAATGCAGAGGGGTACCTTTCTGTTTTGTGCAATTTGTTATCCACACCGGAAAACTTTCCGCTCTTTTTTTTATTGTATACTGACGATTAAGTGGTCTCCGATAAAGATCGGAGCAGCAAACCTACTTAATGCCTGCCTTCGTATCGATACTTCGGCAGACAGGTCAGCATTTACGCTGGGAAGTGGCTTGCGCCTGCCCTGACAAGCTATGCTTCGTCATGGGCCGATGTTGCAAACCACTTCATATTGCGTATAAATTCGTTGGAATGATCGTTTGGCTGTGGCAATGCCCTGACTATGCTATGCATTGACTGTTTGTTGAGCTAAAGAGCTTGCTAAAAAAAAAGCGCCACAGCAAATGCCGCAGCGCCTTAAAATTCCCCATAAAATAGTTTTGTCAGCAGTGGGTTACCGCTGCTCGCAAATTACTTTTAGCACTTCTCTGTACCCGTTTTCCAGAACGATATCCAGAAAGTAAAGGCCTGAGAGAAGCTGATTGCTTTCCCACTCGGTTTGTACGTGCCCTGCCTTTAGTTTCATCCGGCTAACTTCCTGGCCCAGCCCATTGCGTAGTATGGCTACACCAGCTGTTTCCAATGGCTGGTCAAAGGCGATTGTAAACATGCCATGGTTGGGGTTCGGGAAAACAGTTGCCCGCATGGTTTCCCGTTCCTGCAGGAAGGAATGTTGGATATCATCGGGCATCACCAGGGCCTCATTATTTAGGTTGGACCGGTATCTCACTCTGCTAAAGGTGGCACTGGCCTGCCCATTCGGATCGGTCGTAAAAACAGCCATCCCCATCTCAACACATTCATTCATGGGCAGGTAAACCTGATGCACCAGTATCCATCCTCCTGTGTTGCTATTTTTGAAAAAGCCCCGGATAAGGTCTCCATCTCTGCGAAGCCGCAGATGGATTGGAAATGCCTGGTAAAAATTGCCACTGTTCCGCATACCATTAGTGGTATACCGGGTCTCCCATCGCAGCAGATTGGTAAGGTTGGAATACATGGCTACCATTTTTGCGCCAGGTGCATCACTCTCTCTGATCATGATACCTGCGTAGCCACCTTCGACCGCATCTATTCGCACCTGAATACCACCATCATTGCACAGTTCCTGGCCAATGAAAGCTACATTGTCCTCGTTGAGAGGGATTAGGTTGTAAGCTTCCGTCTGTATGTTAAAGACACCGGTTGGGGGCGTGCAAGGGTCGTAGGCATAATCAGATCCTTCTCCATGATCTCCAATGTCAGCATTCTGCCATGGAGCAGGGAGCTTGCCGGACGACACTACCGTTACTTGAGCGGTGCAATTATCGCTGTTTCCACTTAGATCCGATACACTCACCGGAATGGGGAACGTAAACCCTTCCTCGTCGCAGGTGAAGACAGCATCGGTGAAATCTACTTCAGCAATCAAACAATTGTCAGTGCTCATGCCGGCATCGAAGACATCTTCAAGCTGCAAATGATATACTCCTTCCGGACCGAGGTCGACTTCCGTATTCAGGCAGTGTGCATCGGGCGGCAAGTTATCGGTTACGGTGATATCGAACTGGCAGGTGGCCTCGCCGCACGCATTGGTAGCCGTAACGGCAACGGTGGTCTGGCCCACCTCGAAGGTCTGGCCTGTACCTGTTCCATCACCGCTGCCTATGGTCGCTCCTGTGAACGCATAGGTGTAATCTGGTACCGGTACACCATCAGCGATGACGTCATAGCTGACGACTGCACTACAGGAAGCGGCATCCACGTTGACCTGCAAATAGTCAGGGCAGGCCGTAAACTCAGAGGTAGGTTGGCAGGAGCAATCTTCCGGCGCTGTCATCAGCACCTCGCTGGTGTAGGTGCAGCTGGAAGAAAATGCTGCAGAGAGCACTACTTCTTGCCCGTTGGCAGGCAGCTGCACATTCATAAACGTGTATGACGTGGTACAGGTAAGGTCTTCAGAAGTGGATTCCAAAACCGTATTCCCCTGTTGGAGCGTCAGCGTTGCTCCCGAAGGCGCATAGGCGAAAGTCACCGTCACATCGGCTGTGAAGTAGTCATCTGTACTGCTGATGGTGCCGTTGTCATCACAAGCACTGGTATTGGACAGTGCAATATTCGTTAACTCGCAGTCTGGCCCACTGCCGCCACTGAGGTTTCCACAACCTCCGCTCAGGGCAATCGCTCCCGGGGATAATGCGCACTCGAAGGGGTCTGTCCAGCCATTATTGCAGGGCAGGTTGTCAATGGAACCGTTCGGATTGGTGGACCAAAGGGTGACTTCTTCTGAAAAATCAGAGGACAAAATAGCCCATTCGCCTTCTACATAACCGATGAAAAAATCGTTCTGGGACTGCCAGACGGGCGCCCCCCCCTCATAGCCAACAAAGGTGTAAGTTCCGTTTGGCCCAAAGCAGCCGAAACCGGACACGGTGATGTCAGCAGGGGTAAAAGTGCCGCCACATTCGGGCGCTGTGCCCAGCGAGCTATCATTGTAGTCGCAGCCATCAGAAAAAGTAGCCGTCAGGTCAATGTCGCTGCCGTCAGCGGCCAGGGTCACGCCGGTAAAGGTGTATGCGTTCGCAGTGAGGTCGGCCACATTGACTGCAGGGGCCGATCCGGCAAGGGTAGGCCCGGTTAGTGTAAGCGTACCGCTGCCAGGCAGGTAGCCGTAGGTCACCGTCACATCGGCAGTGAAGGTATCGTCGGTGGTGCAGGTGGTATTGCCACAGTCTGCCTCACTGATATTGTCAATGGAGATGCCAATCTGGCCATAGCTGAGGACTACTTTATCGGTCAGATACTCAATGGAGAAGCCTTCCGGCAAATTCAGTGTCGAGAAAGTCCCCGTATTCGATGCATGGAGGATGATGTCGAAAGCATCCGCACATGCAGGCTCAAAGCCGTCCACAAGCGTCACGTTGAGCGTGCCTCCAAGGGTAGAGCTGGTCGGCAAATCGAGCATATCGTGTTCCATGTAAGGCGTTGTGCCGCCTATTTCAATATCAATGTTGCCAATGTTGTTGAGCTTATGGATGGTCAGCGTACCGGGGCTTGCACCGGGCTGAATGCTCCCGGAGGCATTGTTGTCAAATATGCGCCCGGCGCTGTTGTCCAGGGTGCCGTTGCCTTTCAGGATGCCGTTGTTGGAAAATTGACTGGAATTTTGGTTGCTCGCTGCCATGGTGCCATCCAGAATGAACGTGCCCGTGGCCGTATTGTCAAACACGAATCCGGAACCAGTAATGTCGATGAGAGCCCCTGCGGGAACCAACAAGCTGTCGTTGTTTTCGAGCAGGGAAAAAGCAGAACAAATCAGCGTGCCGTTTTGGTAAACCAGGTTATTGTTCCTGAAAAACGCCGCATCTTTTTGCTCAATGGTGCCGTTGTTGGTCAACGTCCCATTGTTTTCCATGCCAACGTTGCCAAATTCGAGTTTCAGGGTGCCATCCACGTCATTGAGGAACATCCCGCTTTGGGTCATCCCCTTTCTCATGGTCATCGTGCCCATGTTGTTGAAGGTACCGCCTGCCTCATTGGTAAGGTTAGGATTGCTATTGAAAACAGTAGTTCCATTGTTGGTCACTGTGCCCGAATTGGTGAAGAAAGCGTTTGTGGACTGGTTGAATTCAATAGTCCCTGCCGCTACGTTAAAGATGCCGCTGTTGTTGACCCCCATGAACCAACTGACGGTGTTGCCCGGCCAGTTGTGGGTAAACTCACCTTCATTGGTGAAAACCCCGGTATTCAGGGAAACTCCGGCCTGGTTGTCAATCACTCCGGTGGAGAGGTTCGTGATGTTGGCAAACGATGTCAGCCTTTTCAGGTTGGTGATAGTGCCAGCGTTGAACAAGTTGGCATCAGGGCCACTCATAGAAAGGCCGTTTGCTCCTCCATCTATGGTGAAGCCGCCGTTGTTGTAGAGCGGGATAAAATAGGTCGCCGTGCCGTTGCCCGTGAGGGTAACCATCCCGTTGTTTTCAAAGCCACCCGTGTTAGCAGTGGATTTGCTGAAAGTGACGCTTTGCTGGATGTCGAGCGAACCGCCCATTTCAATCAATACCGAATCCCCAATGCTGGTAATGCTCATGCCGGGATGGATTACCGCATCGCCCAAATAGGTAAAATGGCGGTTGTTGCCGCTTGTTGCGGGCTGGTTGTTGTCCTGCCAGTTGGTAGGCACATCCCAGTTGCCGGTACCTGTAAACACGTAGCGGCTGCAGGGGAGGGGCGTGGCAATCATCTCGCTGGCAGAGCCGCTGTTGTCCGAGAAGGATGCTGTCACTTCTGCTTCCTGCCCTGTGGCCAAAAGTTTTACACTATTAAAGGTGTACGAGTCGCCGCTCAAAGCGGAAACATCCACCGAAGCCGTGCCCACCAGGGCGCTGCTGCTCAAATCCAGTGTGCCCGAAGCCGGGATACTGGAAAATTTAACCGTGACACTGCCAGAGGCAAAATCATCTTCATTGACGTAGGTCATGTCACCATTGCAGGTAGTAAAGCCGCCAAAGGTGATACATTCGATTTCCCCGACTGCGGTGGTCGCTTTTTCATAGGCTCCCATGTCCACGGTGCCGTTTTCGATGCGGGTGTTGCCTGCCAGGTCGGTAGCTGACACGTCAGTGTTGTCCCCAGCATTGATGGCAGGAGAGCAGGATGTGAGGGTGTAGTCATTGCTCGCCGCATCGGTGAAGAGCGGGTCAAGGTAGATGTTGTTGCCATCATCGGTAGCGTCTGTGGGAAAGCCGTCCTGCAAAAGCGAGTAGGCGATATTGATAGTACCCCCATTGTTGTAGACCTGCTGCTGCCCAATGGTGCCATCGCCCTGCTGGACATTGCCCCAAAAAATGCAGTTGCTCAAAGTGAGTTCATCATCGCAGGTGACCCCGCCGCCGGGCCGTAGCGTTGCGATATTTTCGGCAAAAGTGCTGTTGATGATCGACAGGTCTGCAGCATCCGAAAAGATGGCGCCACCTGCACCATAATCTATGTCGTCACTGGTTGCCTTATTTTTAGCAAAAAGACAGTCAGAAATCCGAGCACCATCGTCATATATAATGATGGCCCCACCATATATTGCCTCGTTATCGAGGAAAGAGGAGCGGATTATTTGGGTGCCTTCTCCACGCCTGGCGCGGATTGCTCCACCCTCATCCCCACTGGTGTTGCCAGTGAACTGGCAATCCATGATGGTGGTAAAGTTGATGTCATTTTCGCTCGTATAATACAGGTAGATGGCCCCGCCGTCGTTCGTAGTGGAATTATCGATGAACTGGCAGTTGCTGATGGTGTCATTGCCGTAGGAGTATTCTGAGTAGATGGCACCAGCATAGTAACTGCTGTTACCGTTGAAAGAGCTGTTCGTGATGCTGGTGTAGTTGATTTCGTTGTAGCCCGAATATACCAGGTAGATGGCTCCACCATATTCGGTTGCCCCATTGCTGTTGAACTGGCAACTGTCTATCACATCATTGCCATAAGAGTATTCCGAATAGATGGCGCCGCCATATTCCGCTCCGTTTTCGGTAAAACTGCACCTTTTAAAACCGGTATAGTTATCTTCGTTATATCCTGAATAAATGAGGTAAACTGCCCCGCCGTACCCCGTGCAGGTATCTTTGGTGAACTGGCAGTCCTCAAAAATGTAGTTGCCTTCTGGTTCTTCAATATAAACAGCCCCGCCGTCGTCTGCATTGTTGTCTTCGAACGTACAGTTCTCAATAATGGTAGCGGTTCCGTTCTCTTGGCCATAGAAGTAGATAGCACCTCCCTCTCCACTGGTATTCCCGGTAAAAGTGCAGTTGCTGATGGTATCGTTGGCTTCCGAATAAGCATAGATGGCGCCGGCATATCTGGTGGCTTCATTGTTCGTGAACTGGCAATTGTCAATGTTGGTGTAGCCGCCGTTTTCGCCTGAATATTCTAAGTAGATACCGGCTGCAGAGAAGTTGCTGAAGTTATCGGTGAACTCGCAGTTGGTGATGTTACAAACGCCACCTGTCTCTTCGATGTAAATGCCCGCAGCATAATAGTAGCCAAAGTTTTCCACAAAATTCACATCGTTGATGGTGAAAGCAGTAACGGCCCTTAGGTAGAGCGCCCCTTGCCGTTTAAAAATATTTTCACCTTCCAAGGTGTGGCGGTCATTGTTTTCTGCGCTGTAGGCATGTTGGATGGTCAGGCCATCCAGCAGAATACCATTATCGTTGACCGATATAAAGATGTGGTAGGCATTGCCGTCATCCCAACTATCGTTGTTGTCCACGTCGCCGGAGAGGATGGTCTCGTTGCCTGGTGTCCGTTCGGAAAGCATCGTTTCCGTACCGGCAAAGCCACCGTAAATCTTGATGTTGTCCTTGAGCATGAAAGCGTAATCACGGGGGGAAGTGCAAGTGGTACAGCCTGTTGGATATGCGGCAGGTTTATAAGTGCCCGCTGCCATCCAGATTTCGGTCACGCCACAGGGATTGTCAATGGCCGCCTGCAGGTCGCTGGTCGCATTGGCCCAGGAAGAGCCGTTGCCTGTGCCGGTAGGGGTCACGTAGATGCGGTTGGTGATGCCCGCGCAAGGGTCAAACACCTCCATCGTGATTTCGTTGCTCGTCGCCATCGACGGGTCGGCGCACGGATCGCTGCTCGTCATTTCACAGGTCACCACATCGCCATCTGCCAGGGTGGTGCTGGTGTAGGTGTCCTGGTCGGTACCGACGGGGTTGCCGTTCACCTTCCATTGGTAGCTCGGCGTGGTGCCGCCGTTGGTGGGCGTGGCGGTGAAGGTTACGCTGGTGCCCGGGGCGATGTTGTTGCCGGGGTCGGCGGCGATGGAGACGGCAGCTGAGTTATCGTTCAGGTACAGTTGGGTGAACGGGTTGCCCATTGCATTTTCCCCAGTCAACATCAAGTCCATGTCCATGTCGCCGTCCACGTCTGCAAAGGCGCCGCCGCCCCTGGCAATCCCTTCCAAGGAACTGCCTGTGGCCTCGGCAAAGATGCCGCTGCCATCGTTGATGTAGAGCTTGGTAATATTTTCAAAGTTCACGTCCTGCCCTGAAATCAACACATCTAAGTCGGAGTCCCCGTCTAGGTCAGCAAAGGCAACATCGCCATTGATAACCCCCTCAAAGGTGGTGGCTGGAACCTCGGTGAAAGTGCCGTTTCCGTCGTTGGTGTACAGTTTGGCAATCCTTGTATTGCTGTTGTCCCGGCCCGTTATCAGCACGTCAGGGTAGGTGTCGCCGTTCACATCGGCAAAGGCGATGGAACTGTTGGCAACCCCTGGGAACGGAGTACCAGAGACCTCGGTGAAAGTACCGTTACCGCTGTTGGTGTACAGCTTGGTAATCCTATTATTGTTTCCATCCCGTCCGGTAACCAGGACATCTTGGTCCAAGTCGCCGTCCACATCGGCAAAGGCAATGGAGCTGTTGGCGACGCCAGTGAATGGGGTGCCCGTGACCTCGGTGAAGGTGCCGCCGTTGTTGGTGTACAGCTTGGCAATCGGGGTAAAGCTGGCATTGCTTCCTGTGATCAGGATATCCATGTCCAAGTCGCCGTCCACATCCGCAAAGGCAATAGAGCCGCTTTCAACGCCAGTGAACGGGGTGCCCGTGACCTCGGTGAAGGTGCCGCCGTTGTTGGTGTACAGCTTGGCAATCGGGGTAAAGCTGGTATTGCTTCCTGTAATCAGGACATCCAAATCCATGTCGCCGTCCACGTCTGCAAAAGCGGTAGAACCACGGGAAGCCCCATCGAAGGATGTGCCCATGGCTTCGGTGAAAATACCGTTGCCGTCATTGGTGTACAACTTGGTCAAAGGGCCAGTCATTAAACTTCTGGCTTCGCCTGGCCTGAGCCCACCAAAGGAACTGTTGTCCCCGGTAATCAGCACATCCATATCCATGTCGCCATCCACGTCTGCAAAGGTGACGGTACTTTCCGTGACCTGCTCGAAGGGGTTTGCCGAGGCTTCTATGAAGGCAGGCGGGCAGGCGGGCGCTAAACAGCCACTCACCAGGCTAAATGTAGAAGAGCAAAAACCTTGTAGGTCCCAACCTTCACACGGAGGCAAAGGGGTATCCGCTGTGTTTATATACAAGGGAGACCCAAAATCATCTACGACCCATTGAGCACCGTCCCAGAAGATGCTGAAAAAGTTTTCTGATGAGTGGACATACTTTGGCTTGCCGTTCTCGACTCCAGTAAACGCATATATCCCATCCAACAAGCAGCCGTTGGTAGTGGTCACGATTACTTCGTACGTAGGCACCGTTTCTACAGTCATCATTATGACATTGCTGTTCGTAGTCGCCGGGGCGGCGTACGGATCGCTACTGGTCATTTCACAAGTGACCACATCGCCATCAGCCAGCGCATAGTCTGTGCAGGCGTGGTCAGTTGTTGGGGTAGCGTTATCGCCAGCCAGGGTGGAAAAGGCAAAAGAGGGATGGGGCGTCATCGCATCAATGGGCGTACCTGATTCCAGGGAAAACCGCGCAGTGGCATTGACGCTACCCATCAGTAACAATACTAACAGCATGCCCGAAACAAGACCGGGCGGAATTTGTGCAAATTTGTCTGGGGGAAGGAGGTGTTCTAACTGCTTCCAAAGTGTATCCCGGAGCATTCCCCGTTTCGCAGGCTGCTGATCCTTAACGTATGTACTGTCCGTCGGCTTTGTGTAGCTGCCGTAAACAGGAGGGAGTACTTTTTCCTTTTTTCCCGATAGAGGAAGTAAACTTTTGTTCATTAGGTCTAGTGTTTGACAAATCGTTGAATTTGAAAATCATCCTGCCCGGCGGTGCATGGCCTATAGCCGGCAACGCTAAGCATGATGCTCACTTAATAATCGGTCTGAAGGAATTGAGAAAAGATATTGTGGTATGCAGGTAAGTCTGTGCCTCTTTGTGTGTCTTTATCCCAAAAATCTGAATGCAAATCAAGCACTGAATTCTCTGAATTTTATCTTTCTTAACCGGACAACTAACCGGACAAATGCCCTGAACACGTGGAATCGCAGCTTTTGGAGTGGGTGAAGCGCGGATGTCGTCCTATTTTTACGACCGGTGCAGGATTTACGATAAGCCGATGACGAAACACTGTGAGCAATGAAGACGATGAGCCAAGCCAAAGTAGGGAACAGGGCATGCCAGCTGTTATTCTGTTGGGGGCCCAAACAAGCGCTAACCACTATGATGGTATGGAGTTGTGGGCTGGCCGCCTTATTGATGTCCGGCTGCGGCAATCCGGGAGGCGCTGGTGCCGGGACTGATTTGGATTTTTTTGAACGGCAGAATGCAGCTCATGACGGAGGCTATATTGCCACTTACCCGCTTTCAGACCCCGATGCCTGCATCGCCCGGCTCAAAGAAGAAGTACCGCCCGAACTCCAGCCCTGGGGCTGCCTTTCCATATGGTACCATATGTCCCGGGACAGCCCGGCAGTTAATTTCCGGCTGCTGGATCTGTATGAGCAAAACTACCCCCACGATACTGTTTTTGCTTTTTGCCAGATGATGCGGGCGGAGTTTTATGTAGACCTCGCCAAGTTCGACTCTGCCAAAATCTGCCTGGAGGATGCCTATCAGCGCTATATGGCTTTGGGCCGCCCGCTGGATGCAAGTGACGCCCAATACCTGCTGGCCCGGAGCTATCTGTACCAAAACCGGTTTCCGGAAGCACTGGAGACCTACTTCGGGTTACTGAGCTACCTGAATGAGCAGTCCCCTGTCTTTTCTGACCGCCATGCCAACCTGTACCATGACATCAGTGTGGCCTATGAGCGCAGCAATAATCGCGAACAGTATAAGGAGTGGCTGGAAAAATGCTGGCAGACGGATACCGGTAGCCTGTCGGCACCCTGGCTGTTCCGGGCCCGCGTAGCAAGGCAGTTTAGCGTATACTTTCTTAAGCACGATCCGGATTCCAGCATTTACTGGGCCAGAAAAATGCAAGAGATTTACCGGGAAGCCAACCCTGGGAAACCGGTGCCCGTGAGCATGCAGTACAAACTGGGCCGGGCTTACTTTGAAAGCGGGCGATGCCGCGAAGCCCTCCCCCTGTTTTTGCAAGCCTATCGTGCCAACCCTTACAGCGGCAACCGCATGGTGTACTATCAGGTCCCTATGGCACTGGGAGAGTGCTATCTCTGCCTGGGGCAGCTGGACTCCGCAGAGTGGTACGTGCGGGAGTCTCTGGCTTCTCCGGATACAGGTAACCTTTCTGTGGCACATGGGATGCTGCAGGAAATCTACGAACAAAAGGGGCTGTACCAGGAGGCGTTGAGCGAAGCCCTGAAAAGCCGGCAGTTGTTCGAAGCCAAATTTACAGCAGATAAAGCCGAGGCGATCGCCCACCTGGACGCGCGCTTCAAAACGGCTCAAAAGGAGCATCGGATTACCGAACTGGAGCAGGAGCGGCAGGCCTTAAATTTAAAGATGCTCATTGGGGGGCTGGCTTTGTCGCTGGCCCTGGTTGTCCTGGCTTCCCTATACTTCCGCCAACGCAACCGGCACCTTATTCTCCAACAACAAAACCAGCTGCTGGCAAAGGACAAAGCCCTCGTGCTGGCCCGGGAACAGCTGCACGTGCAAGCCCTGGAACTTTCAAAAACAGCCTTGCAGGCTACTCAGAAAGAATTGGATGAAAAAGCCAGGCTGCTGGAGCTGAAAAGCCAGTTGATACAAGAGCTTCATATGGAGCTTAGCCAGGTCAGTGCATCTGCCAGGAAACCTTCCGACCCCGGCAGCGGACCTTCTGCCTTAAAGAATATGAAAATCCTCACGGAAGAGGACTGGTCGGTTTTCAAAAAACGTTATGATGAACACTTCCCCGGATTCATGGATTATCTGAAAATCAAATTTCCCGACCTCACTTCTGGCGAAACCCGCCTCATCTTGCTGCTCAAACTTGACTTTAGCAACAAGGAAATTGCCGGTACCCTTGGCATATCCCCGCAAAGCGTCTGGCGCAACCGCCACCGGCTAAGCAAGAAACTGGGGTTGGAAACCACCGGAGAGCTCAACGATTTTATCGGGGAACAAATGAAAAGATAGCGCGGTCAGGTTTCCCCTGCTTTTTCAGGATTAACAGCAAGTACTGACAGAAGAGGTGCCAATCAGCGTTTTGTACAATGCCCGGGCCTCAGCTTTCTCTGACTTGTCTTCCTGCTAATTTATCCAACCGGTTCGGGCATTTTCAAAAGAAAAGCATTACTTTGGCAATAAGCAAAGGAAGGATTTCCTTTTGTACTAACGAATAACCAATTTCAACACTATGCGTTTTTTGGCCTTTCTGGTTTTTCTGGGCTTTCTGGCCTTCGCCCTGCTGGCACGCTGGTACTTCATTTGTGAGCTCCGGCAGCAGTGTGGCCCCGGCGAGTTGGTGGATGCCCGCCTGCAGACCCTTCAGCTCACGGAAAGCGATAGCGTTTTGCTAAGGGGGTATGACCAATTTGCCTTTGATTCGGCAGCCCTGCAGCCCCGTTTAAATGGCAACAATCAGCTTTTTTTGGATACCCTGGCGGCTATCCTTAAAGTGCGTACCGACCGGAATGTGACCCTTACGGCTCTTTATCGCGAAAGCGAAAGTGCTGTGGCTCCCGGCTTCTTCGAAAACCTGGGCCTGGCACGCGCCGACCAAATCCGGAAGCTGATGATGCGCCGGGGCATTGACCAAAACCGCTTCACCCTCGACTATGGAATAAGCGAAGACCGCCAGCTGCGTGAACCGGTGCTGTTTGACCTTTATGACCCCTCGGCGGTGGAAGGAGGCTTTGAGAAAGTGCTGTTTACCTTTAAGAACATGACTTTCTCAGACGCCAACTTCGAGTACAATTCAGCCGTTTTCAAGCCGGGGCAGTCCCTGCAGCTGTATGCGGATTCGGTGAAGACCTACCTTGACCTCAACCCGGAGGCCAGCATGGCCATCATTGGGCATACTGACAGTATCGGCTCAGATGCCTACAATCTGGATTTAGGGATGCGCCGGGCCGAAAATGCCCGTTTTTACTTTCAGGACTCCCTGGGCGTGACGGCCAGTATCCGGATCGATTCCGAAGGGGAGAGCCGCCCTGTCGCCCCCAATTCGCTGCCCAGCGGTGGCGATAATCCGGAAGGCCGCCAAAAGAACCGGCGGGTCAACTTCGTCTTAAGCACTGCGGCGGACTCCACCGCTGTACAGTAAGGCAACCCATTAATAACCTTGGGCATCCGCCCGTATCAATACCAATGAACCATGGACCTGAGCAATTTATTTAGTCAGTTTACCGCCCGCGAAAGCATCTTTATCCTCATCGTCATGTTGACCGCCTTTTTATTCGGGCTGCTGGTAGGCTACCTGTTGCGGAACCGCCGGGTGCGCGAGTTGCGGCGCGAGCTGAACGCTAAAAAAAAAGAACTAGCTGATGCGCGGGCAGAAATAGAAACGCTGCGGGAGCAATTGTCCCTGAAGGATGCAGACCTTAAAAAGCTGGGCTTCTCCCTGCAGGAAGCAGAAGCCGGGCAACAACGTTTGGAAGAAGAGAAGGAACAGCTCAATAAAGAGGTGTTTATGCTCAGGCGGCAGTTGGAGGAAGGCGGGCACAGCGGGGACGCTTACCAGCAAATCATTGATGACCTCAATGATGAGGCAGCAGCGCTGCGTTCCAGAAATCAGGAGTTGGCCAATGCCCTCGAAGCGGCTTCGGGCAACGGTGGGCAAATGCCTTCCGCCGCGGTGATAAGCCCGGAGCGGTTGGATGCCCTTGAGCGCAAAATGGATAACCTCTCCCATGATAATGCCGAACTCCGTTCCGAAATAAAAACCTTAGTAGGTGGAGCCGTCTCCCGTGGAATCACTACTCCGGAAGCAACTGCCCACCCCGAAGTCCATCCTATGCCGGGACTGCCTGATGCTACGGTGGTGGAGGAAGAGCCGGAGCTGCGGTTTACCTCCCCCAAGCCTTTCATGGATAAAATCCGGGAGCAGGCTGCAGAGCGCGATGACCTGACCCGGATTGAAGGGATTGGCAGTTTCCTGGAAAAGCAACTCAATGATATCGGCGTCTTTACCTACGAGGAAATAAGCAGTTGGGATTCTGAGCGCACCAAACAGGTGACTGAATCGATTGGCTACTTTGAAGGCCGGATTGAACGAGACAAATGGGTGGAACAAGCCGCTCAGCTCGCCCTTCAAAAACAGGAAAACCCGGAGGACTTCAGGACTAAGGTGGCCCCGTTTTCTGAGGACCCCACCGACCTGACCATCTTTGAAGGCATAGGGCCTATGGTGGCTGATGCCCTCAAGACCGCCGGAATTGGCAGCTGGGGCGAGCTCGCTGCTTCGGATACAGACCGCCTGCGAGAGATACTGGAAGCCTCCGGGCCCAATTACAACATGCATGACCCTGCCACCTGGCCGGCGCAGGCCCGCCTTGCTGTAGAAGGGGAGTGGGCGCTGTTGCAGGAGTATCAGGAAGAGATGCGGGAAGGGTAAGCGGATCGAACATGCCATTTAAGCCACTGTTTTACAGATGAATAAAAAATCAATACTGTAAAATATGCGAGTTCTTAGTCTGCTGATCTTTTCTGTTTGTTTGACACTTTCTGCTTTCGGGCAGGAGCCAGATACTTCCTACGGGGATTATGACGTACGCCCGTACCCGGCCACCAACGTACCCGTTAGCCCGGAAGCGGCTTCCTTTATTGCCCTTTTTGAGGAAAGCAATGTCGGTAACCTGCGGGTCTATTCGCACTACGATGATGAACTGCCCTACGAATACCCATTCGAAGGTGACGAGATACCGGAATCGTACTACGAGATGTTTGCCGGCACGCACCGGGATTTGCTGGAGGATGACGCAGCTTCCGCTTACAGTATTTACAGCATCAAAGGCAACAGAGCGGAGCACTACCTCATCCGGACACCCTCCGATAAAGGGCCCAATACCATTGTTTTATTTGACCTGAACGGGGAAGTGATGGAGCCGGTGCAGGTTTTAGCCTACGCCTACTGCAAGGGAGACTTCTGCTATCAGCAGGACAGCTTTATCACAGACCTGGATGGTGATACCGACCTCGACATCCTGACCAAATTCCGCAGGATAGAAGCGGATGATGAAGAAACCCTGGTCAAAAACGATATCGTTTACCTGCAGGAAGACGATGGCTCCTTTGAAATGGTGCTGTATAATGACCTTCGCATTGACGAAGATGCCTACAACATGAAAGCAATAGAATTCGAGGAATAGCCCAAATTGGCATAAAATGAATGCCCCGCCTGAAGTAAAAGCTCCGGGCGGGGCATTTTCTATTTCAGCAGGTCAAGTACTGCCGCAGTCATCGCCACAACACCTGTCGTAATGGTCGGCTCAGGATCAGGAGCAAAGCCAGAGTTGTGCAGCGATGGCAACTGTAGCTCCCCCCGCTCAGCGGCCGCCATTTGTTCCTTAGCTACAGCGCCCAGCCAAAACATGAAGATGGGAACTTTTTCTTCGGTACGTCCGTAGCGGCCGAAGTCTTCACCGCCCATCACCGGGTCTACGTCAAGGGTGCGGTCTTTGCCCAACGCTTCCGTAAATACTTGCTGTACGCGCTGTGCCAGTTCAGGGTCATTATAGGTAGCCGGGGTGAACTCATCCCGGATTTCAACTTTGGGGTATTGATCTTCCGCCAGCCCGGCAGACATCGCCACGCCCTGGCAAATACGTTTGATTTTCTCGATAATGGCTTCCCGGACTTCATCGGTGTAGGAACGCAGCGTCAGTTCAAGTTGCACCTGATCGGGGATGACATTGCCTTTGGTGCCGCCATGAATAGACCCCACTGTAACCACTGCAGGCTCAAGGGGAGAGAGCTCCCGGCTGACAACCGTTTGCAGGGCTACCACGATACGGGAGGCCAGAAGAACCGGGTCTTTGGTGGTGTGGGGGTAAGCTCCGTGCCCCCCCTGTCCGTACACGGTAATGTCCATCATATCCACATTGGCCAGGCTGTATCCGCTCCGGCAGCCTACTTTGCCAGCTTCCATGCCCGCGCTGACATGCAGTGCGATGGCGTAGTCCGGTGTGGGAAACCGCTCGTAAAGCCCATCTGCCAGCATCGCTTTAGCGCCTCCGCCCCGTTCTTCTGCCGGTTGGCCAATGAAGACAAGCGTGCCTTTCCATTGACCCTTCCGCTCCGCTAACTGCCGGGCGGCCCCGGTCCAGACCGTCATGTGCACATCGTGCCCGCAGGCATGCATAACGCCAACCTCATTTCCGGCATCGTCCTTTGTGGTGACAGTGCTGGCATAGGGCAGGCCGGTATCCTCAACAATCGGCAGGGCATCCATATCTGCGCGGACCAGCACCGTTGGCCCCTCCCCATTGCGCAGGACCCCCACAACCCCATAGCCTCCAACACCCTCGGTGACTTCAAACCCCAACTGCCGTAGCTCCTCCGCCATGCGCTTGGAGGTTGCCGCTTCCTTAAAGGAGAGTTCCGGATGGAGGTGGTAATGGCGGTACAGGTCTTCCAGGTAAGCATAATCTTTCCGGACGGAGGCTTTGAGCCCGGCGTAGGTGTCATCCGTTCCGGACAAAAAAGTGTGGTCTTCGCGGACCTCTTGTTTCAGAGCGTCCAATGCGCCCTGTGCAGGCAACGCTATGGCGCAGCCGAACAGGAAGGTGGTCAGAAGCAGGTGTTTCATTGTTGTGGTATTCATGTGGTGAGAAATATAAGCAAAACCATAGGGCAATTGGAGGTGTTCTCCTGCCTTTCTTGTTTTCTTAGACTATTTTGGGAATTCGCTTTTGGAGCGAATGCAGTCAAATTTCATTCTGGACGAGGCGTGATGAAGGAGCCTAGCCTGAGCTAAGCGACTGACCTGCCCGCCGTACAAGACTTTGGCAGGCGGGAGAGCAACGAAGTACAGGGTGAAATTGGGCAAATGCAGCCCAAAGGGTGAAATCCCAAAATAGTCTTATTACTTTTGGTTGTCTAAAGTTGCAGAAATGAATGCTATCGATGCCATAAAGATCAACTTTAACCCCGAACAGCTCACACTGCTGAATATTTGCCTGGCCTTTATCATGTTTGGCGTTGCGCTGGACTTGCGGGTGGACAATTTCCGGGAATTGCTGCGCAGGCCCAAGGCTCCGCTCATTGGATTAAGCTCACAATTGCTGCTGCTGCCATTGCTGACAATAGGGCTGATCTATCTTTTCCGCCCGGCGCCGAGCATCGCACTGGGCATGTTGCTGGTATCTGCCTGCCCGGGTGGCAATGTATCCAATTTCGCCGTGCATTTGTCAAAAGCAAACACTGCTTTATCGGTCTTAATGACAAGCGTATCTACGCTGGCGGCGGTGGTGATAACACCCCTGTACTTCACCGTGCTGGCACCGGTCGTGCCCGGGTCTGAAGGGTTGCAGGGCGACATCTACGTTTCCCCAATGAGCATGGTTTCGACCATTGTGCAACTGATTTTGGTGCCTCTGCTGATCGGCATGGGGCTTCATGCCCGCTTTCCTAAAACCACAGCAATGCTGAAGAAGCCGGTCCGCATGCTGTCGATGGCAATCTTCATCGGCTTCGTGATTTTCGCGCTGTATGCCAATTACAGCAATATCGTCAATTACCTGCATATCGTTTTTTACCTCGTGGTCATCCACAACGCGATGGCACTTTTTACAGGCTATCAATGGGCTTACCGAAATGGGCTGCCACAGGCAGATGCTCGGGCGATTTCCATCGAAACCGGCATTCAGAACTCCGGGCTGGCCCTTATCCTGATTTTCAATTTCTTCGACGGGTTGGGAGGAATGGCGTTGGTGGCTGCGTTTTGGGGGGTGTGGCACCTGATTTCAGCTTTTGCCTTGTCTATGTGGTGGCAGTTCCGGCCGATTGCTGCTGCTCTTGGCAAGGAGCGGGCCAATTAGTCAGAGCCGCAGAGTGTAGGGGGCTGCCTGTCTTTCCGGGTACTGATGAAAAGTGGCTAATATCAATCAAATCAGTGCATGGAACTAACCGTCAGCTGTTTCAGGCAACTATTAAGTTTTACCTATGATAGGGGTATGGGTGTTTATCATAGCAATTGACAAAAACAGGCAGGTGTACATGGACTACTCCTCTTCCCCCAGCGCCTGCCCCTCCAGCACAAACCGCTTGTAGTAATTGATCAGCAAGGTAGTGAGCGGCAGCGCGATGACCATCCCGATTACTCCGAAAAGCCCGCCCCATACGGAAAGGGCCAGCAGGATAACCGCCGGGTTTAGGCCAGTGGCATTGCCCATGATGCGCGGTGTAAGCACAATTTCCTGAATGGCCTGAACGATTACAAAAACCAGAAGCACACCACCCGCGCATATCCAGTAAGTGTTTCCGGTTTCAACCGCCTGTACGCCTGCCAGGAGCAGCGCCGGCACCAATCCTAAAGTCTGTAAGTAGGGCACGAAGTTGAGCAGCCCGACAAAGATACCCAGCAGTATGCCCAGGGGCAGCCCGATCAAATTGAAGCCAATTGAAAAAAGAATGCAGACCCAGAAGACGATCAGCGCCTGCCCCCGGAAATAAATCTGCATACCGTCCTCCACATCGTGCACCAGCATCACGACCGGCTCCCGGTAGGTGGGTGGAATTACCGCTTCCCAGTTGTCCGCAAAATCATTGTAAAACAACATGATGAATACCAGGTACAGCAAAAAGGTAACAATACTGAACAGCCCCAGCACAATGCCCATGGCACTGCTTAAGCCGCTCCAGATATAAGAGAGGATCCGCACCCCATAGTTGTAGAGGTTCTCCTCCGTAAGCAAGGCTTTGAGCTCCTCACTGTGCAGATAGGCCTCTATCTCCTGAAGGACTTCAGGCGGGAGCAGAGATTGCAGTTGAAAATCAAGGCTGCCGCCTAGCAGGCTTTGCATTTTTGCAATTTCGCCGGTGATGGCCGGGATGGTCAGCATGCCAATAAGGACTAGAAAGGCTACCAGGCTAAAAAGGGTAAGCAGGACCGCCACCCATCTGGTACGAATTTTTAGCCGTTCCTGAAAAAAGCGCACAATGGGCTCCAGCAAATAGGCTACGAAAAGGGCAATGAAAAAGGAAGCCAGATAAGGGCTCAGGTAGTCTAGCAGCCACAGAAAAAGGGCAATGCCGCCAAGGTAGAGCAGGATATCGATGATGCGGTCCAGGGTCCAGGTATTCGGTTGCATAGCTGATGAGGCAATTATTTCCCACCAAGTTAGGGCCGAAATTTAGTTTCGGGTGGGATTTTTGGTGGAAATTTTTACTTTACCTGCCTAAAGCCAATCGTTTATGCGACCTATATCCATTCCGCGTCTTTGTTTTTGCATTTTTTTTGTGGTACTGTTGTCCCCCCTCGCTTACAGTCAGGCCCATCAGTTCAGTTGGCCGGTGGATGGCGGGCTGCTCGGGACAGGCGCATTGACCTATGGGCTGAGTATTCCGCTACAGAAGAAAGTGCCAGGCATGACCTTAGATGACCTCGAACTGCTCGATCCCCTCAGAATCAATAGATTAGACCGGATTGCCACCCTGCAGGCCAGCGAGAAAGCCCGTCTGGCTTCTGATATCACCCTGCGTACCGCCCTGCTATTGCCTTTGGGCCTGTTGGCGGAATCGAATAGCCGGGACAATTACGGGGTGGTGTCGCTAATGTGGCTGGAAACCCTGCTTGTCACAAATGGCATTACCCGACTGGTAAAGATTGGCGCCCGCCGCAGCCGGCCTTACACCTACAACCCTCTGACCGGCGAAGAGCTGAAAATTGATCCGGAAGCCCGCCTGTCATTCTTTTCCGGTCACGCTTCCAATACCGCTGCCATGTCTTTCTTCACGGCACAAACCCTGGTCCACAACCGGCCGGATATGCAAAATAAAGGGCTGGTTTGGGCAACGGCAGCAACGCTCCCGGCGCTGACTGCCCTGCTAAGGGTCAAAGCGGGCAAGCACTTTCCCAGCGATGTAATTGTTGGCTACGGTATCGGGGCTCTGATTGGGGTTTTGGTGCCTAATTTACACCGGTAGCCTTACCGCATCAGTGTTACTTCGCCTTCCAGCTGCAATTTTCGGCCATCCATCAGGGTCACTTCGGCTATGTATACGAAGATGCCACTGTTGAGCAATTGCCCGCGGCTTGTGCCATCCCATCCCAGGCTTTCTTCATTGGGCGGGAAAGAGGCCGCCTCAAATACCTGATTGCCCCAGCGGTCATAGATACTCAGGAAGTTGATCTCCATGACCTGATTGGGCTTGGCAAAGAGGGTGAAGTAGTCGTTGTTGTTGTCTCCGTTGGGACTGAATGCATTGGGGGCATAGACCGGCACCCGTTGATCAACCTGAATCAGCACCGCATCTTCCACTTCACAGCCTGCATCCATCAGGGCGCGCAGGGTAATGGTGGTGCTGTTCACAGGGATGAGCATAGGGTTCAGGCAGTCTGTGCAATCCAATATGTCAGCGGGGCTCCATATCAGGGAGTCGGGGGTGAAGTTGAGCGTCGCGTTCAGGGTAAGGGTGTCCCCCTGCCAGACTTCAATTGGTCCGCCAAGGTCCAGGGTAAGGGGCGGCATAGCTTCTATCCCGAAAGCCTGTTGTGCTTCGCAACCCAATGCATCCCTCAGGATCAGTACATAATTGCCGGGCATAATCGGGCCGCGCAAAGGCAGCCCTTCTGCAACCTCAAAGTTGATGCCATCAATAGCATAAGTATACGGGGGCAGCCCGCCGGATAAACGGCTGATCGACCAATGACCGGTACTGTCCGGGCAATCCGGGTCCGTGAGCTCCAGCGCTGCCTCGGGAAGATTAAAGGTGAGGTCAATATTTGTGATCACAGAGTCACATCCGTTTTCGAGGCTGGAGGTGATGTGCTGCCCGGTAGGCTGGTCTATGGTGTAAGCCGTCCCAAATACCTCCAGCACTTCGTCCGCGCAGAGCGTATCCCGGAAATACCGTATCTCGGGCTGCAGCAGCACATTGATACTGACTTCCAGAATGCTATCGCAACCATTGACCGTGTTTAGAGTATCGAGGCCGGTAGGCTGGTTTTCCGAATAGTAGGTTCCATTGAATAGAGTACTGTCTCCCGCACAAATGTCCAGCACTACGGGGGTACGGTAGCTGGGCAGCAGGGTAGTAGTCGTAATGACGGTAGAATCGCACCCAAACTGATTGATCATGGTTTGCGTAACCGTCCCGGTATCCACGGGGTTGCAGCTTTCGCTAAAGAGCAGGGTGGTGTCGCTGGGCAGCAGGTTGGTAGTCGTAATGACGGTAGAATCGCACCCAAACTGATTGATCATGGTTTGCGTAACCGTCCCGGTATCCACGGGGTTGCAGCTTTCGCTAAAGAGCAGGGTGGTGTCGCTGGGCAGCAG
>JANSXW010000001.1 GCA_024742755.1 bacterium
AGCTGCGGCTATGGAGCCCCGCCGCGCTTCCGTCAGGCTGGCAGAACCCAGCATACGCTGCACGATGTACTGATCCGTACACCAGTACCAAAGGCCGATAATAGGCGCACAAAACAGCATGCCCACCCAGGGATAATTGCTGTTGAAATACCAGGCCATGCGATCTTCGGTGAGCACAGGCGCCCAGGTCCCCTCTACGCCTTCCGGCACCAGCGGCTTCCAAAGGTTGAACATCTCGGAGCCCGCAATACGGCGCAGCTCACCCCAGCCGCCCAGGGCATCCAGTCCGTAGATGGTTACCAGGACCGCGCCCAAGATCAGAATGACGGTCTGAATGGCTTCTGTGTAGGCTACAGCCTTCAGCCCACCGAGCACAGTGTAGAGCCCGGTAAGCAAAATCATCAGAATGGAACCAATCCAGAAGCTGTCCAGCCCCATGAAGCTGATTTCGGGCACCAATACACCGAAGACGATGCCACCGGCAAAGATCCCCACTGCTACCTTTGTCAATACATAGGCAATCAGGGAGATGATGGAGAGCACCCATCGTGCCGTAGGCGAAAAGCGCCGCTCCAGGAATTCCGGCATGGTGAAGACCTTGGACCGCATGTAAAAGGGCGCCAGCACCCAGCCCAGCACCAGCAGGCACCAGGCTTGCAGCTCGTAGTGGGCCATAGCCACACCGTCTGTAGCGCCGGAGCCTGCAAGCCCGACAAGGTGCTCAGAACCAATATTAGAGGCAAAGATGGAGGCTCCCACGACAAACCAGCCCAGGTTACGCCCGGCCAGGAAGTAATCATCAGACGTATCTGATTGCTGCCGAATCACCCACCAGGCAATCCCCAAAATAATCACAAAGTACAGGGCAATGAATACCCAGTCTATCGTTGCTAGTACACTCATGTCTTTCGTTGTTTTCTACTTCGTTGAAAATTTGAAGGCCGTGCGGGTTTTGTAGGTTTCTCCGGGCCGCAATACTACTGATGGAAAGTCTTTCTGATTGGGGGAATCCGGATAGTGCTGCGTTTCCAGGCAAAAGCCGGTGCGGTGCCCGTAGGTGCCTCCGCCCGGCATAGGCAGCGTGCCGTCCAGAAAGTTGCCGCAGTAGAACTGAATGCCGGGCTCGTCTGTAAAAACTTCCAGCTGCCGGCCGGTTCCCGAATGGTAAGCGCTTGCTACCCGGCGCATACGGCCTTGCTCATTGAGCACCCAACAGTGATCGTAACCTTTGCCCAGCTCCAGTTGCGGATGGCCGGCCTCAATATCACGGCCGATCATTTTGGCTTCCCGGAAATCAAAGGGCGTGCCTTCCACCGGGGCAAGTTCGCCGGTAGGGATCAACGTAGCATCTACCGGTAGGTACTGATCTGCCGCAATCATCAGCTCATGGTCGAGAATGGATTGGTTGAAATCGCCGGAGAGGTTGAAATACGAATGCTGCGTGAGGTTCACAATCGTCGCCTTGTCCGTGACTGCTTCGTAATCCACCTGAAGCGCATCATCGGCAGTAAGGGTGTAGGTGACCTGTACAGACAAACGGCCGGGGTAGCCTTCCTCCATATCCGGGCTTTCGTAGCTCAGTATCAGGGAAGCGCCCTCCGCGCTCGTTGCTGTATCTGCGGACCAGAGGACTTTATCAAATCCTTTAAGGCCGCCATGCAGGTGATTGGGCCCATCGTTGGTGGCTAATGCGTAGGTGGTGCCCTCCAGGGTAAACTGCCCCCCGGCAATGCGGTTGCCATAGCGGCCGATAATGGCACCGAAGTAGGGATTGCTTGCCAGGTATTGAGCGAGGCTGTCGTAGCCCAGCACCACATTTTCGTAAGCACCGGTTTTGTCAGGCGCCGTCCAGGAGGTAATAATCCCGCCGTAGGTGATGACCTCAATGGCCATACCATTGGCATTTTTGAGCCGGTACAGGTCTACTGTCCGACCGTCTTCCAATTGCCCGTAGGCCTGCCTGTCAATCGTCACCGGGGGCTCAACAGCTTCGGAATCCGTAGCCGCTGATTCGGCAGATTCAGGGTTGGAGCCACATGCCCCCAGCAGGGAAGCAAACAGGAACAGTATCCCTGCGAACGGGAGGAATAAGCCTTTCTTTTTCATAAGTATTAGGTTGTTTTTTAAAGTCTCTTCAAGCACAAGGGCCACACTATCCAAATGCTAAAATTAAAGCCTGTGCTGAAAGAGGTGGTAGTACACCTCATTCGCATTCAACTGATCCTTAAATGAACGAACCCTGGTTGCCTCATCGATCACCAACAGCTCTATGCCTGCCATATCGGCAAAGTCTTCCAGGTATTCTGTGGTAAGCGCCTGTGTATACACCGTATGGTGTGCACCGCCTGCCAGAATCCAGGCCGTGGCAGCGACCTCCAGGTTGGGCTTGGCATCCCACAGTACTCTGGCGACCGGCAAATTAGGCAAATCTTCCTGAGGAAGGGAGCTTTCCACTTCATTGACGATTAGCCGGAAGCGGGTGCCCATGTCTACCAGGGAGGCATTGAGGGCCGGGCCGGGCTTGCCATCAAAGACCAGGCGGACCGGGTCTTCTTTCCCACCGATGCCCAGCGGGTGTACTTCACAGGAAGGCTGCTCGTTGGCAATTGAGGGGCAGATTTCCAGCATGTGAGAACCGAGTACGTAAGACCGCTCCGGCGTGAAGTGGTAAGTATAGTCTTCCATAAAGGAGGTGCCGCCTTCCAGCCCCTGCGCCATCACTTTCATACTGCGCAACAGGGCAGCCGTTTTCCAGTCCCCCTCGGCACCGAAGCCATAGCCATCCGCCATCAGCCGCTGCGCGGCAATGCCCGGCAACTGCTTCATGCCATCGAGGTTCTCAAAGGTGTCGGTGAAAGCACCAAAGCCCCCTTCTTCGAGGAAGGCGCGCATGCCAAGCTCAATACGGGCGGCTTCTTCCAGAGAGTGCCGGCTGTCTCCGCCCTTGTGCAGCGCTTTGGTGAGGCGGTATTCACTTTCGTAAACCTCCAGCAGGCCATTCAGCTGCTTGTCAGACACGGCTTTGATGTAGGCATTGACATCGGAAGTGTCGTACCCATTAACGGAGAAACCAAAACGCAGCTGTGCATCCACTTTGTCGCCCTCTGTGACGGCTACTTCCCGCATATTGTCCCCAATGCGGGCAACCTTAAGCTGTTGCAGCTCATGCCAGCCTAAAGCCACCCGGCTCCAAACACCTAGTTTTTGCTGTACGGAAGCAGAGGACCAGTGACCGACTACGATTTTTCTCTTTTTGCGCATTCTGGACATGATGTACCCAAACTCCCGGTCTCCGTGGGCCGCCTGATTGAGGTTCATGAAATCCATATCGATGCTTTGCCAGGGGATGGCGGCATTGAACTGCGTGTGCAGGTGGCACAATGGCTTTTGCAATTGCTTCAGGCCCCGTATCCACATTTTGGCGGGGGAGAAGGTATGCATCCAGGCGATGATGCCAATGCAGTCCTGATCGTTATTTGCGGCCAGGCAAAGTTGCTGAATACTGTCGGGCGTAGTGACGACTTCCTTCTTAACCAGGTGCACAGGGATCGCATCCGCCGCGTTCAACCCCTCCACAATACCAGCGGCATTCGCAGCTACCTGCTCCAGGGTTTCCGGGCCGTACAGATGCTGGCTACCGGTTACAAACCAAATTACTTTACTTTTCATTTTGCTCATGAATTCAGCGTTATTTTACTGCCCGTAGTAGGCATTGGCGCCATGTTTGCGCTCGTAATGTTTTCTAATAAGTGAATCTTTCAGGCGCGGGGCCTGAGGGTTGATCTGCAGGGTGAGGCAGGCCATCTCAGCTACGGCTTCCAGTACCTTGCTGTGGTAAACGGCTTTGGCCGCAGTCTGGCCCCAGGCAAAGGGGCCGTGGTTGCCCACGAGTACCATCGGGACTTCTTCGTAGGAAAGCCCCCGCTCCCGGAAGCAATCCTGAATCTGAATCCCGGTATTGTGCTCGTAGTTGCCTTCGATCAGCTCGTCCCGCATCGGGGGCGCGCAGGGGATGTCAGCTGTCAGGTGGTCTGCATGGGTGGTCCCCAAAATGGGGATGTCCCGCTGCGCCTGTGCCCAGGCTACCGAGTAGGTGGCGTGGGTGTGCGCTACACCGCCGATATTTTCCCAGTGCTTGTACAGGTAAGCATGGGTTTTGGTATCGGAGGACGGTCGCAAGCTGCCTTCCACGATCTGATTGTCGAAGTCTACCATCACGATGTCTTCCGGGCGCAGCGTCTCGTAGGGCACCCCGCTTGGCTTTATGGCAAAGACACCGTGCTGCCGGTCCACTGCGCTCACATTGCCAAAGGTATAAATGACCAGCCCCAGCGCATTGAGCTCCATATTGGCCTCGTAGCATTCCCGCTTTAGTTCTGTGTACTTGCTCATGCTAATGTCATCTTGTTTTTATGCGTAATCGTCTCCACGAAGCCGCTGAGGGCATCATAGCGCTCCATCAATGGCTCAAAGGCGGCAACCTTATCGGCCTGTGGGTAGTATTCCGCTTCAAAGCTGCTGCCCAGATTCTTGCTGGCGGTAATGATATCCGGGTACAGTCCGGCAGCCACGGCGGCGTAAATGGCCGCGCCCAGGGCCGGTGCATAGTCGGAGGAAGCGACCACAATAGGCCGGTTGAGTACATTGGCCAGCGTTTGCATGATAAAGGGCGACTTCCGGGCCACCCCGCCAATGCCGATTACTTTTCTGATCTCCACGCCTTCTTCTTCGAAGCGCTCTACGATCTTCCTGGCGCCAAAACAGATGGCATGCACCAGTGCTTTGAAAATATGGGGTGCTTTGGTGCCCAGCGACAGATGGGTAACCGCACTCTTCAGCGACTGATCGGCATCCGGTGTGCGGCGGCCATTGATCCAGTCCAGGGCAGTGGGCAGGCTTTCGGACAACGGAATGCTTTCCGCCTGCTTGGTCAGGCTGCCCATGAACTGCTTTTCGATTTCCTCTGTCAGTTGCTGTTTTTGTTCGGCAGTGATTACGGCCGAGTTCATGACCAGCTCGTCAACAGGCCACATCAGTACGTCCTTGAACCAGGCCAGCACATCTCCAAAGGCCGACTGCCCTGCTTCCAGCCCAATCATGCCCGGGATGACCGAACCATCCACCTGCCCGCAGATGCCTTTCACGGTCTTATCGCCTACTATCTGCTGGTTTGCAACCATAATATCACAGGTGGAGGTGCCCATGACCCGCACCAGGCTGAACTCGTCAATCTGAGCGCCAACCGCACCGGCATGGGCATCAAAGGTGCCTACCGCGATAACCGTTTCGGTGGTCAGCCCAAGTTTCTTGGCCCATTCGGCACTCAACTGCCCCGCCACGACATCTGAAGTGTAGGTGTACTTGTACAAACGGGCGCGCAGCTCTGCCAGATAGGGGTCCAGCTGTTCCAGGAACTCTACAGGAGGCAGGCCGCCCCAGTCTTCATGCCACATGGCTTTGTGGCCGGCAGCGCAGCGGCTGCGCTTGAGTTGCCTGAGGTCTTTATTCCCGATCAGGATATTGGTCATCAGGTCGCAATGCTCCAGCCAGGAGTGGGCAGCGGCCCGAACGGCCTGATCTTCCCGAACCACATGCAGGATTTTTGCCCAAAACCACTCCGAGGAGTAAATGCCCCCTTCGTATTTAGTGAAGTCTTCCCCACCCCAATTGGCGGCCAGCTCGTTGATTTCGTCAGCTTCTCTGATGGCCGTGTGGTCTTTCCAAAGCACCATCATGGCGTTTGGGTTTTCTTCAAAGCCGGGCACCATTGCCAGAGGGGTGCCATCTTCCGTGACTGGTACGGGGGAAGAGCCTGTGGTGTCGATACAAATCCCCTTGACTGCGGAGGCCTTTATGCCGGATTGCTGCATCACGCCCCTGATGGTTTTCTCCAGGCCTTCGATATGGTCAAGTGGGTGCTGCCGGAATTGATTTTTAGACGGCTCGCAGTATTTTTTATCCAGCCAGCGCTGATACCAATGCACGCTGGAGGCAATTTCATTCCCGTATTCGGCATCGATGAGTACCGCCCGGACACTGTCCGAACCGTAGTCCAAGCCTATGACGTAACTCTTCATGCTATTTGATTTTTACTTTGTAGACCACCAGTGCTTCAGCAGGTACAGCTGTACGCAGGCGGCCTTTTGACAATGAGATTTCTGCTTCCACCGGGCTGATCCCCTTTGGTGATTCAAAGGAATTGACGGCTTCCGGGTCGTCGCTGCGCAAGGTGTAGCTCATAGCTTTGCCGGCTACCTTTGCCCCTTCGAAGTCCAGGTCGATCTCCTGAGCCGTTTTTGCAGTATTCACCACTTTGATAATCAGCTCATTGGCGCTGGCATCTTTCACGGCGGAAGCAATAGAGACACCCGTAACATGGTCCTGCATCATCCGGGTCAGCTGGTTGGTGGCTTGATTATTCAGAGTATGCTTCCATGAGTTTCATACATTAACTTTATAAATGTGATTTTTACACTTCCGAATATAGACAAGATTGATTCAAAAATCCTAACATAATTCCGTTTTTTAGACAAAAAATTAATTTACATGCCGCATAGACGACCCGTGTAAAATATCATTTTTTGTGTTAATTTTACACTTAAAACAAGCGACATTTTTCAACATTAAGGCTCCTATTTCCTGAAAAGACAGCGGTATTGTTATTCCGCAAAGCCCCGAAAACATTCCTTCCACTGGGTACACTTGTCATAGTAGGCAGTCAAAACAAACCGACAACCGCACATCATGATCAATAATTACAGCTCGGAGGATAAAGTGCTGTTAGCCGTAGACTGTATCATCTTCGGCTTCGATGAAGAAGACCTGAAAATTTTGCTGATCCGAAGGGGGTTTGAGCCGGAAAAAGGAAAATGGTCCCTCGTGGGCGGCTTCCTGAAATCAGAGGAAACCCTTGATGATACCGCCCGGCGGGTGCTGGAACGGTATACGGGCCTGAGTGATGTCTACATGGAGCAGCTGGCTGCATTCAGTGAGGTGGACCGTGACCCGGCTGACCGCACCATTTCCATGGCTTACTACGCACTGATCAACATCAAGGAACACAACGAGAGGCTAATCAAACAGTTCTCCGCCAACTGGTTTAGCGTTTCCCAGGCGCCTTCCCTGATCTTCGACCATGACAAAATGGTGCATTATGCCATCAGGCGGCTGCGGACACGGGCCACTACCCGGCCGATTGGCTTTGAGCTCCTGCCCGAGAAGTTCACCATGCGGCAACTGCAAAAGCTGTACGAGGCAATTTGGGACACGACTCTTGATAAGCGCAACTTCATCAATAAAATCCGCTCCCTGGATATTGTAGTCAAACTCGATGAAAAGGACAAGAAATCTTCGCGAAAGGGGTCCTTCCTCTACCAGTTTGACCCCAGCAAATACGATAAGAAGGCGGCGGAGGGCTTTATGCTGAAGCTGTGACCCGCAGAGATCTGCATTAGGAAAAATCCATAGCTAAAAAGGGGGGCTAAGTGCCCCCCTTCCCAAAAAGTAGTGTATGAAACTCAAAAAACCTAACCTAAAAATCATAACCATCTATTACTCTCAATGTAGTTGATGCCTCTCATTCAACCGTCCTGATCTGTCTTGGCTTTTAGCGTGGGGGATCCACTTCAAACTGCCCGGACAAACCGCCCACCTTTACCTCAAATGTGCCGGGCTCCAACACACGGTTAAGGTTTTTGTCCAGCAACATCAGCTGTTCAGGCTGCAGCTCAAAGCGGACCACCTGGCTTTCACCCGGCTTTAGCGCTATCCTGCGGAAGGCTTTCATTTCAAGGACAGGCGTGGTCACCGAGCTGTACTCGTCATTGAGGTAAAGGATACCGATTTCCTCCCCTGCCATTTTACCGGTGTTGGTGAGCGTAACCGAAACAGGCACCGTTTGACCGGCCTCTACATTTGCCGGAACCTTCAGGTCTGTGTACTCAAACTTTGTGTAGCTCAGTCCATGCCCAAAAGGGTAAAGCACTTTGGTTTCCTCATCTACAAAGGACCGATAGTAAGATGAGGGCTTGTAGTTGTAAAAACAAGGGATCTGCCCCACGCTATTGGGGAAAGAAACCGTCAGTTTGCCGCTGGGGCTGTACGCACCAAATAAAGCTTCGGCAACCGCCTGCCCCCCTAACAGCCCGGGCTCCCAGGCCTCCAGTATAGCGGGTACGTGAGCAGTGCACCAGGGCAGGGACAGCGGGCGGCCATTCACGAGCACTACTACCGTTGGCGTACCGGTGGCGTGCACACGCTGCACCAGTTCCAGCTGCCGCCCAAACAGCCCCAGAGTAGCACGTGCTGCATTTTCCCCACAGGTGCGTTCATTCCAGGTATGGCGCAGGGCGTTTTCGCCGACCACCAAAATCGCAACGTCAGCTTCTCTGGCTTTGGCTACCGCCTGCTCTATTTCTTCATCCGTAATATTTCGCAGGTCGGCTACCGGATGATGGTCTACTATTGTTTGTTCAGCAACCACGGCCTGTATGCCTTCCAGTACGGTAATGAGTGACTCTTCCGGCTGAGGCACGGCCCAGTCGCCCAGGATAGTGGCGTTATGAGCATTAGGGCCAGTCACCAGCACCCGGTTCATATCTTTGGCGAGGGGCAGCAGATCGCCTTCATTGCGGAGGAGTACCATCGACTTTCGGGCGGATTCAAGGGCCAGTTCCCGGTGTGCCGGTGCGAGCAGGGTTTCTGCAGCTTGCTCATCGGTGACGTAACGATGCTCAAACAGTCCCATCTGAAACTTAGCATATAAAATACTGCGGGCAGCTTTATCAATGGTCGACTCGGATATACGCCCGGCCCGGACACCCTCCAATATACTGTCGAAAAATAGCGGCCCATGCATGTGCATATCCATTCCGTTATTAACAGCCAGAATGTCTGCCTCTTTACGAGTAGGCACTACGCGGTGCAGGTTGTGCAGCCGGGCGATATCAGTCCAGTCGCTCACCACAAAGCCCTTAAAGCCCCACTCGTCTCTCAAGATGTCATTGAGCAGGTATTCGTTGGCATGGCAGGGTACGCCGTTCACTTCATTATGGGCAGCCATAACTGTGTAGCAACCTTCATCAAGTGCTGCTTTGTAAGGGGGCAGCCAGAGTTCCCTAAGGCTGCGCTCCGAAATATCCATAGGGGAAAAATTGAGACCCCGCAGCGGCTGACTGCCGCCGAGGTAATGTTTGGCACAAGCCAGCACCTCCTCCTGCCCTGAGAAGTCACTGCCCTGATAGCCCCGAACCATTGCAGCCCCCATCAGACCTACCAGGTAGGCGTCTTCACCAAAGGTCTCCCCCACCCTGCCCCAGCGTGGGTCACGGGAGACATCCATGTTGGGCGAGAAGGTCCAGTGAAAGCCGGTGGCGCGCATCTCACGGGCTGTCACCCGTGCGATTTCCTCTACCATTGTGGTGTCCCAGCTGCTCGACAGCCCGATAGGGGTAGGAAAAACGGTAGCGCCGGGTGTGTACATGCCGTGGCCATGTATCGCATCTATACCCAGCAGCAGGGGAATTTTCAACGGCGACTCCTCTGCCAGCTTCTGTAAGGTATTCGCTTCCTGATAAGAATCTACGTGCAGGAAAGAGCCGATCAGCCCCTGCCGGACCAGTGCTTCTATGTCCGCCGCCTTCACGCCCTTGTAGAAGGAATAAGCATCGCTGGTAGGATCAACGCCTTGAGTTTTCCGGATTTCCTCCGTTTGGCGCAGGTACTCCAGCCCCAGATACTGGCACATTTGCCCTACCTTTTCTTCAAGGCTCATACGGCCCATCAGGTCCTCCAGCCGCTCCTCCACCGGCAAATCAGCAGACAGATAAGGGGGTGTTTGGGCAAAAGACTGCCCTGCCATCATCAGGCCAAGCAGGAAGGCAAAAATGGTGCATTGATGTTTCATCTCGTTTGGTATTAGCCTCTGCACGGTAGTTTCGTACCCCTATGCGGAGTCCCCTCAAAAGGGTGGGTTGATTAATGTTTAATGGCTGTTCAGGTAAGTGCCCTGCCCAAAGTTAAAGACAGCAGAAGGGGTCCGGGCTTTCCTGAGGATATCCTCAAGTGCGGCCACCACATCGGGGTATTGTGCAGCCAGATCACTGGTTTCTCCCGCGTCATCAGCCAGGTTGTACAACTCTAATGGCGTATCAGGGTCTTCCAGCACACCGTATTTCACGCCTTTCCAATTGTCTTTCCGTATAGCAATCCGGCCGCCTTTTTCGTGGAATTCCCAGTACAGATAATCGTGCCGGGGCTGTATCTCCTGCCCAAGCAGGGTCGGCAGGAACGAAATCCCATCCGTACCTTCGGGGGCTTTAGTACCTGCCAGCTCAGCCACAGTAGGCATAAGGTCCCAAAAGGCGGAAACATGGCCTGTCGTTGCACCTGCCTGCACCTTCCCCGGCCAGCGGGCGATCATTGGCACCCGGATACCGCCTTCATAGAGATCGCGTTTGTACCCTCTCAGCGGCCCGTTGCTATCAAAAAAATCGGGGTCTGCGCCACCTTCCCGGTGCGGCCCATTATCCGAAGTAAAGAGGATCAGCGTATTCTCGGTCAGGTTAAGCTTCTCCAGTGTAGCTATAATTTCCCCTACCTGATGATCCAGGACCTCCATCATAGCGGCAAAGGCAGCCCGAGGGTGTGCCTGCGATCCATAAGGGCCCCTCCGGTAGTCCGGCCCTTCATCATAACCTTCGTAGGGCTCACCGGGAGGCAGCAATGCCCGGTATTTTTCAATCAGGGAATCCGGGGCTGCCAACTCCGCATGGGGTATGATGGAAGGCACAAAGAGAAAGAAAGGCGCTGATTGATGTTCCCGGATGAACTGAAGCGTTTTCTCCTGAATGATTGCCGGCCCATACTCACCCGTATGCTGCCCGACATTGCCTGACAAAACTACGGAGTCGCGGTCAGACCACAGATAGTGCGGGTAATAATGGTGCCCGAGGCGCTGACAGTTGTAGCCATAAAATGTATCAAACCCCTGAGCAGTGGGGTCGCCTTCAGAGCCCGGGTACCCCAGCCCCCATTTACCGAAGGCACCGGTAACGTACCCGGCTTGTTGCATCACTTCAGGAAGAGTGAGTACGGAATCCGGCAAGGGGTACTGCCCCTCAGGCATAATCTCATAATTGCCACGTACAAAAGTGTGCCCGGTGTGCTGCCCGGTGAGTAGCGCAGACCGGGAAGGCGCACAGACCGTACTACCGGAATAATGCTGCGTAAAGCGCATGCCCTCCGCTGCCAGACGATCAATATTCGGGGTTTTGTAATGCTGCTGCCCGTAGCAACTAAGGTCCCCATAACCAAGGTCGTCTGCCAGGATATAAATGATATTGGGCGGGCGTTCGCCTGCGCTTGTTGTTGCAGCGGGGGAATCACCGGAACCACAGGAGGAAAAACCCCATGCCCCCAGGATAAGTACAAAAAGGTAGAATGAAAGCCGATTCACGTAATCTATTTTTTATGTATGCTGATGAATAAATTCAAGAAGTTCCTCCATGCGCACAGAAGCCCGGCCAATAGCTGTATCACAGGCACCATAGTACAGGTGCAGCCAACCCTCCTCCACGTAACCGCCGGTGGGGAAAATCACATAAGGAATGTATAGCCCAAAACGCTCATAGTACGCTTCCGGCTCCATGATGAACGCCCGGCTGCGCTTGAGCACCTTCGTGGGGTCTTCCAAATCCAGAAGCATAGCGCCTGCCCGGTAGATGACCGTTCGATCGGCTTCATGCAGCGTTTCCACACCATGGTAGATCACCAACCAGCCTTCATGGGTACGAATGGGCGGTAATCCTCCACCAATCCGGTTGCGCTCCCAGGGGAATTCAGGCTTGGCTACCAGCCTACCACTGTCCCAGTTTTCCAGGTCATCTGAGTAGGAAAGCCATATACCGGCTTTATCGGTACCGTATTCCGGCCCCACATATTGAAGCGGGCGGCGCAACATCGCATACCGGCCATTGATCTTCTCAGGGAAAAGCACCACATCGCGGTCGTCCAACTCCAGTGGTGTTGCCCAGGAAAAGTGTTCCCAGTGGTACAGGTCATCCGAAACGGCGATACCTGAGCGGGTCTGATTCTTAAGGGGGTCGCCGTCGAAGCCCGGGAATTCCGTCTGAAAGGACTCCGGCACGCCCACGCCGGTGGGGTGAGAGCTCCAGGCGAAAGGCCGGTAAGCGTAGGTCATATAATAACGTCCGTCTAAAGCGGTGATACGGGGGTCCTGCACACTGCCGTAAACGCTGCCGGCCATCTCAGGCGTAAAAACAGGCTGCTCAGCAGAATGCCGAAAGTGGACGCCATCCTCGCTTTCCATCATCCCGATGTAACAGATGAAGGGGCGTAATTGCCCGGCAGTGCGCTCGTAAAGGTACACCTTGCCGTTGGCCTGAATAATGCCGGGGTTGAAGACGGTAGCTTTGCGCCAGGCATACTTACCCGGCGTAATGATCGGGTTGTCGGGATGGCGCTGCAGATGGAGTTTCATAGAGGTTATGCAGTTGAAGGTTAATTTTCGAGTTTATCGTACCAGTTTTTCTTCAGCATGTAAGAGCACAACAGCACCACGCCCAGGGCAATCCAAAGCCGGGGCTGATCTTGCACGACAAAGAGTATGGGCAGGGCTATAAGGCCCAATTGCCAGATGATACCGGTGGCTACGTTGAACATATCGCGCCCAAAGTTGGTGTTCTTCCGGAAGGCCGGGTCTTCCTGCCGTACTTTCTCATAAACCGGGCTCCAGAATCCCCAGGGGCGCACCTGCCGGTAAAACTGCATCAGCAGGGCATCGTCTTCCGGTGGGGTGAGCAGGCTGCCGCCGATAGAAGCCGCCAGCGTAATCAGGAGAATAATAGGGAACTGATAGATTGGAGTCCAGCCAGGCAGCAACAATGGCATGAAGAGGGCCGAAGCCAGCCCGGCCAGCATCCCCCAGAAAAACCCGTAACCATTGAAGCGCCACCAGTACCACTTGAGCATATTGGGCACGGCATAGCCTGCCCATAGTGCCGTCACAATCCACTGCGTAATGGAGTCTACGGAGGGGATGAGAAAACCGAGCCCTATACCCAACAGTAATACAAGCACGGATGCCAGGTAACTAAAACGGATGTAAGTCCTGTCGGAAGCATCCGGGTTGAAATAGCGTTTGTAAATATCGTTAACGAGGTAAGCCGGCGCCACATTCATAAAGGAAGATATGGTAGACATGAAGGCGGCCAGTAAACCGGCAATAAGTACGCCTTTGAGGCCTGTGGGTATAAATTCATTCAGGGCATAAGGCAGGATGAGCTCAAAGTCGATATCATTACCCCTACCGCGGAGTTCGTCGCTAAAAAAGACCAGCGCCAGCACCGTCAGCGCAGCGACCATCAAAAAACGGGGCACCAGGACAATCACTGAATTTAGCCCGCTCATCATAGCCGCATGCCGGGGCGTTTTATTAGACAGGATGCGCTGCATGTCGTGACTGGGGATCGGCCCTGCCGCACTGATCAGTACCCCCTTAAAAAGCATCATCATCACAAACGCGCCAAATATCGTAGTGCCATCGGCCAGAATACGGTCGTTGACAGCATCCATCTGACCGGACCAGTCCAGGCCAAGCTGCCAGCCGAATAGGGGCTCGCCCCAACCTTTGGGGATTACCTCCTGAAGCATTTCCGGAGCAACCATATTCATGGCAATCCCCGCGATGATGAACGAGGTGATGGTCATGATGATGAACTGCAGCACATCAGTGGCGACCACGCTGAACAACCCGCCGAGGATGACGTATAGCCCGGTAAAGCTCATCATGATCACAGCGTAGGTATTGGCAGAGAGGTCCCACGGCAGGAATACCTTTACAAACTTCCCAATACCCACAAATGCATAGCCCAGAAAACCCATCACGCTCACCAGGGCAAAGGCAACTACAATGAGGTGTGACAAACGGGCACCGCTCCCTTTGCCAAATCGGGTCGTAATCCATTCCGCACCGGTCATTACATTGGACCGCCGCAGCCACACCGAAAGGTACACCATCATGAAGATCTGATTGAAAAAGGGCCAGAGCCAGGGAAACCAGATGCCTTTGAGACCATAGACGAAAAATACCGATACCAGCCACATGGTGCCGGATACATCAAACATGCCCGAAGCATTGGATACGCTGAGTACGTACCAGGGCATATTTCTGCCGCCCAAAAAGTAGGCGTCCATATCCTTTGATGCCCGCCGGGTGAAATAAAGCCCCAGGAAAATGGTCACCCCAAAGTAGAGGAAAATGATAACGAGGTCTAAAGCCGCTAATTGCATGGTTCTCGTAGTAATTGACGATGCCCGGGTAAGCAGGCGATAAGATACCCTTCAAATCAAATTAAAAACCGGCATCAGGGTATCCTGCCGCATGCTGCTTTGTTTTTGCTGCTCCCGAATAGCCCTGAGCCTAGCATACAGTAAACTACCGGATGGTTATGGGGAGCCGGTCAGCTATCTTCCATCGCTACACTTTCCTAACTAAAAACAGAAGCCGATGTACCAGAAAAAAAACCGGAGAGCATTCTTAAAAGATATGGGCACCGCAAGCTTGATGATGGGCGGCGCGGGGCTGCCGATTGCCGGAGCGATGATCACCCCTTCGCGTACAGAAAAACCGCTGGTGGGCATTCAAATCTCGCCCCTCAACTTTCTGGATGAGGGCATGGAGGCCTGCCTTGACCGCCTGGAGATGGCTGGCATTAACGCGTTGTTCTGCTATAGTCAGACCTACCACCTGAGCTACAACAAACCGATCAGCGCCTTTGCCCCCCGCCCCGCCCCGCCCCGGGGCTTTGCCGGGCGCACGTTGCGCCACCAATGGATACAAACGCATCCGGAGTTTTATAAAGATACCCTGCTTGGCCATCAGCAGCCTGACCCCTCCTTCGAATACCACAACCGGGATATCTTCACTGAGCTGCTGAAGCCGGCACAGCAGCGCGGTATGAAGGTGTATGCCCGTATCCTGGAAGCCAGTGCCAACCGGCGCGCCCTCATCCCCAATTACGAAAAAGTCCTCACCGTAGATATTAACGGCCATGCCGGGCGGGGGCCTTGCTGGAACCACCCCGACTACCGCGCCTGGATCAGCGGGACCGTGAAAGACCTGGTGACCCACTACAGCCTCGCAGGCCTGCAGTATGGGGCAGAACGTACGGGCCCGCTCTCCTATCTGCTGTACCGGGGCCTGGTGCCTACCTGCTTCTGTGCGCATTGCACCCGGCGCAACGAAGCTAAAAATATTGACGCCGGCCGGGCCCGGGAAGGCTATCAGCAGCTTTATCAGTTCATGCAAAAAGTCGAAGCTGGCGAGCTGCCCGCCGATGGGGTACTCGCTTCCGTTTATGGCTATTTGCAGCGCTACCCTGAGGTGCTCTCCTGGAACTATGAGTGGTTTCAGGCGGATAACGAGATCCATCAGGAAATTTACGATGCCGCCAAAGCCATTAAGCCAGGCTTTGAAATCGGCCGCCATGTAGACCACCAGCGATCCAGTTGGGATATCTGGTACCGGGCTGCCGTCCCCTACTCCGACATGGCAGGCTCTGCCGACTTTGTAAAGCCGATCGTTTACCATGATATCCTGGGTCCCAGGCTGCGCAACTGGGTCATCAAAGAGATGCACCGGCATGCGTGGCGCGACAAGACGGAGGCGGAAATCCTGCAGGAATTCTATGCACTCTTTGGGCACGACCCCGCCCAAATGCCCACGCTTGATGAACTGAACACCCGGGGGCTGGGCGCGGCCTATGTGCAAAAAGAGACCGAACGGTGCGTCAGGGGCCTGAACGGTGGCGCCAAAGTATACACTGGCCTGGGCGTGGACGTCCCCTGGCACCTGCCTGAGGGCGGCATGGCCCCCTTTCCCAGCCCACCTGATGAACTAACAGCTGCCATAAACGGATCCTTTCAGGCGGGGGCTGATGGCATACTCATCTCCCGGGAATACGAAGAAATACGCCTGGAAAGCCTGAAAACCATCGGGCAGGCTATGGCGGCAATCCATAAACCATAACACATCAAGTATGAACCTAAAGACAAATCTTCTTCTGTTCTGCCTGGCTTCATGGGCTTGCGCAGCCACGCTGTACGCTCAAAACACAACGGCCGACCCCTTCGATGATTTCAATCAGAAGGTCGAAGCCATTACTAATCAAATTACTGAAGTGGAGATTCCTGAACGTACCATCAACCTGATAGAGTATGCCGGGCAGGCGCCTGACAGGGCAGGGACCTTTGACTTTCGGGAGTCCATTCAAAATGCTATACAGGAACTCTCGGCAAAGGGCGGTGGAACCCTGCACTTCCCCCATATCGCTGAACCGGATGCCTGGGTCAAGCTTACAATGGTTTACCGTATCAAAGGGCCGATCCACCTGGAAAGCAATATCGAACTACTGATCGACCACTCCGTGAAGCTCTTTTTTGAATGTGCTCCGGAGGCCTACCTCGTAGATGGCAAAGGCACCCTTCGCCGGTACGAGGGCACCACGCTCTACAGCCTTAGCCCTCTGATTTATGCCTTCAACAAACGGAATATCCGCATCCGCGCCAACAAGGGCAATGGTGCCCTGCCGGAAATTACAGGAGATGGCGAGTCCTGGATTCAATGGAGCAACCAGGTGAAGGATCGCATGGAAGCAAGGGGGGAAGAGCCCTACTGGGATTTCATCCGGGCCGTCAACAACGCCGATGTGCCCCTGCGGGAACGCCACTATACCGACCTGAACCGGCACCCCTTCCGCCCCATCATGATGGAGTTTTTTCACTGTGAACAGGTGGAGGTCAATGGGCTGAAATTGTCGGATTCTCCGTTTTGGGTGGTCCACCCGGTATTCAGCCAGAACATGGCTTTTCGGAATATCATTTTTGACGCTCAGAATGTCAATAACGACGGATTCGACCCGGAATCGTCCAGGAACATCCTCATCGAGGATATCATTTTCAACAACCATGATGATAATGTCGCCATCAAAGCAGGCCGGGACAAAGAAGGGCGGGACGGCGTTGACATCAGCGGCACCGAGCTCGAAGGGCTGGAATCCGACTATATCCACAATAACCGCCTTGGCGGGCCCACAGAGCATATCGTCTTCCGCAACAGCACCATACAGGGGCACTATGCCCTGGCCATAGGCAGTGAGATGTCGGGCAGTGTACGTAATATCTACGCTTACAACTGCGTGGCGCCCATCTACGTCAAAACGGGCCTTTTCATCAAAAGCAGCCGCAAGCGCGGGGGGACAGTCAGCGATATTTACATCCGCAACTTCCAGATCAACCGGACATTACTGGATGCCATTGCGATAATCCCCAACTACGATGGGGATGCGGAGTCTACCTACCCGCCATCCTTTTCCAATATCTACATCGAGCATTTCCGGGTAAATTCTACCGAAAACGGGCTGCGGTTGTACGGTTGGCCGGATGCTAAAACGAAGGACATCTACCTTAAGAATGTCCGCTTTGGCCAAGCGGCAGCGCCTCTGCAGTATAACTTTGTGGAGAACATCCGCCTGGAGCGTGTAAAAATCAACGATCAGGTGTACAACGAAACGCTGTCGCGCAGCGAAGCCGATGAGTCCACACCGAATCAAAACTAATCTCCCGGTACCGGGGTGTCAAAATCAGCACCCCGGATATTTAACATCTGCTGATGCAGGCTATCGGCCAGCTCCTGATAGCCCGGCTGCCCGGCGAGGTTATTCATTTGTTTGGGGTCTGACCTAAGGTCAAACAGCATGCGGGCGGCTATGCTGTCCGGCGCAGGCATCCACACCGTGTAGGCATAATCGCGGGTGATAAGGGAAAGCCCGTCTTCCCATTTGGAGAAGGCAAAACCGGGGCCCTCAGCACCGGGGTCTTCCAGTTGCGGTTTAAGGCTTTGCCCCATGAGGTGCTCCGGCCTGGGCAGCCCTGCCAAATCGCATAAGGTAGGATAAAGGTCCACAAGTTCAGCCACGGCATTGGTCGCGGCAGGACTGTAGCCGGGGGCTCGCAGAAGGAGGGGCACGCGCTGTGCCTCCAGGAAGTTGAACTTTTTGCACCACATGCCATGATCACCAAGGTACCATCCATGATCGCCCCACAGTACGACGATGGTGTTATCGGCCAACCCATATTCCTCCAGGGCATCCAGTACCCGCCCCACCTGTGCATCTACATAACTCACGGAAGCATAATACCCGTGAATCAGCTTGCGGGCCATGGAATCGGGCAACGGCCCTTCGGGCACGCCGTAGTACGCCAACAGTTCCGTCCAGGGGTGGAAGGCCTCCCCGGGTGCATTTTCCGGATGGTAAACCTGATGAACGGGCAGCTCAATGGCACCAGGGTCGTACATATCCCAGTACCAGGCAGGGGGTGTAAAGGGCAGATGGGGTTTGAGAAAACCGGTGGCCAGGAAAAAGGGCTGTTCCTGAGCCTGTAACTGCTTCAGGCGGGCTATGGCCAAGTTGGCAATCTTGCCATCAAAGTAAGCAGTATCGGGCAGATCGAGGCGCTCCCAGGGCAAACCGAGCTGATGCAGGGAGTCGAGGTAGAGGTTTTCTTCAGAGTGGTAATCTGTCCAGCGCAGGCGGCCCTGAAAACGCTCGGGGGGCACACTCCAGCCATTCAAATGATCATCAGGCCTATCAAACACCTTGCCGATCGAGTAGGTTTGATAGCCTTGCTGTTTGAAATGAGTATGCAAAGGGAGGGCTTCCGGATAGTCCTCATCCGCCCGGGTTCGGGCTCCAAGAAAGTGGTAACGCGTGGGGTAAGTGCCCGTAAGCACGCTCGCCCGTGAAGCGCCGCATACTGGCACCTGACAGTAAGCACGGTTGAATTGCACTGCCGTATTTGCCAGGCGATCTATATTTGGTGTATGAATATGGCTTGCGCCGTAAGCTCCCAACTCTGGCCGCAAATCATCCACAGCAATAAATAAAATGTTTGGAGGAGAGGCAGGTGTTGGCGCACTGCAACCGGCACCGCTCATCAGAAGCAGCCCCAGTCCCAGGAGCCAGCACCCGGCCTTCAACAATTGGCTTTGCATCATCCTAAATTCTTAATCATCAGTGGTCAACTCTTTAGTAACCTAAAAAAGGAATACCTTCCATATCTTTGAGCATCATATCCCTCACTTGTAAGGCCCGCCCGTCGGCATCTGCCCCCAACCAAAACCCAAGGGGCCCGGCCCGGTCCAAAGCCGCAGGGACATGTGCCTCAGCTGTTTTCTGCCCATTGATAAACACGGCAACCTGATCGTCAAAAGCAAAAACCTCCAGCAAATTCCAGCCCGGAATTTCCGTGCTGCCTGCCGGAGCTCGGCCATAACCGATGATGGAGCCTGCCGGCCACTCTGCCAGGTTGTCCTTTGTGGCGTGTAAGCTGACAAACAGGCTGTTGGCTTGGCTCACAGATGCGGATAGCGTATCCCATCTTAGCACCATGGCCGCCGCCTGCGCTTCTTCCACCTTGAACCGGCATTTGAAATAAAGGTTTCGGTAAGCCGATGCGGTGAGCAGCGCTCCCTCTTCAGCTGTAGCCGTACCCTTTAGCACTGTTTCGCTCACCCCCCATTCCACAGGGCCAGCCACACGCCAGCCTTCCAGGGCAGCTGTTTCCAATGCAGGCCTGAGCTTGCGCTTGATGGTCCGGCGTAAGTAGTCTTCGATGGTGGGCCCCAGGTATACGGGTTCAGGTAGTGGCTTTATGCGAATGTTGCGCCAAGACACTTCATGTTTGCGGAAGCCTCCATGGCACTGTAGCCCGATACGCCCCGAAAAACTGCGCCGCTCATGGGTTTCCATCATCAGGCTGTCGTTGATCCAGGCCTGAATGTGATCGCCTTCCGCCCGGATGCGCAGGTGGTTCCAGCCTTCTGCGTCAATATGACCGAGCCAGGGAGCGCGGGCGACCCCGTAAATGGATCCGCTCGGATAGTCTTTTTGCGGCTCATTCTCGAGGTTGATTTCATAACCCGTTACTGCCGGGTGCCCTCCCTTGAAGTCATTGTACCGGATAGCGACCCCGCTGTTGTGGGGTGGAGGCAGGTAGTACTCCACTTCCAGTTCAAAGTGGGCATATTCGGTTTCTGTCAGCAACCAGCCCCCCTTCATGGATGCCCGGTCTTTGAGTGTTAGCACACCATCTGCTATTTCGATATCAAAATCGCCAACGGCTTCCCACCCCGTCAGGTCTTTTCCGTTGAAAAGCTCCTGCCAGGAAACGGGCTCCTGGCAGAAGACGGAGTTGACATTGATCAACATCATCCAAAACAATGTCCAATAGATGCTTCCTTTATCCTGCATGTATAAGCTTTGATGTTATGTTCTTATAAAACTACTGAGCCCCTTTGACAAAGGAAGCCCGCCTCAGGCTGCCGTCCTGCATAAAGATCTGAACGTAGTAAAGCCCGGGAGGCAAAACGCCGGTATCCAGCGTCAGAGGATCCGCTGATCCATTCACTGTTGTGCCCATGACCTTCTGCCCAAAGGGATTGTAAACAGCCAGCCCTCCGGTTTCGGCCACCGGGACATCCAGCGCCAACAGCTCACGGCAGGGGTTGGGAAAAGCCCTGACGCCCGGCACTTCCCGGTTGAAGTCGAGCAGGCCCGTGGAGCTTTGGGCATAATCATACAGGGCTTTATACTTCGGTGCATCCGCTATCGCCTGCCCGGTGAAAGCCTTAGCACCCCAGCAATTTTGGCTTGAGCATTCGCCGGCATTGACATAGTGCGCAAAAACGGTCAGATAGTCGTCCAGCGCTTCCAGGTATTCGATATACAAATCATACATCTGCGGCTGAAAATTGACCATATTAGCATTGGTCTGAATGTGCTGCCCACCCTCGTAGGCAACCAGGTTGACAGACTCATCTATAGCTTTGACTTTTTCGTAATTCTTAATCACGCCATCCATACGGGAGCCTTTGGTGGGGTTGTCCCAGCGGTGGTCAAAGATATCGGTGTGCAACAGTTCCCACACGTTGGATACATTCGCATTCAGGCCATTGCCACCGAAATAGGGCGCTATGCCAAATACGTCCGGATGAAGCCCGTTGGGGTTTTCGTCGCTGTACAGGTAGGTGAGTTGCTCATGTCCGATCCAGCTGTTGGTCGCCTGCCCGCAAATGGTTTTCACTACCCGGCTCTCAAACTCGTCACCGAATACACTTTGAAAGTTGCCCCACAATTCTGCCGAACGATGGGCTACATACTGCTGACGGGTAAGCTCCAGCGCAGCTCCCTGCTGATCGGCATAACTGCCCTGTTCCTGGAAATTCCAGACTTCATTGGAGTACTCAACATATACTTTCAGGCCGGGCTTAAGCTGCCCGTGAATGAGTGCGGCCAGGTTGACGTGGTAGTCGTCTACAGCTTTGTGCGGCAGGCAAATCCACATATCTGCATCGGTGCGGTTGCAAAGGTCCACCATCCATTCATAGGCTATCCCTAAATCCTCATTGAAGGTGGCCGTTTGGCTCTGATCCGTTGGCAAGCGGCGCTGATGCCAGAACTGAATTGGTGATTTATTGGTCGGTACCCAGTCCATAAACCGAAGTACAGTGTAAAATTCTATTTCTTCCAGGAAGGCTTCGTTCCAAACATTCTCGTTCACCAGGTGGTCATCACCAATACCGCTGTTCCAGGCTGACGAGAAGTTGACCCCGTTTTTGAAGGGCATCTCCCCGGTCCAGTCTACTCTGGCCCAGAAGTTGGTGCCGATCTCCATTTGCTGAGCACTGCTTGGGCAGGGGGCGCTCAGCATAAAAGCAATCACCCAGAAGCCAAAGGCAAGAATACCTTTAGAAGAGGTGCCTGGGATATTTTCGGTTTTTTGTTTCATGATAATCAAGTTTTTTGTCTGTGAACAGGTATCTGTGATAGCCGTATTTAAGAGCGTGTTGGGATTTTAGTAATCGGTCTGCAAACCACACTTTTTTGCTTATACTTCGTCCCGAAAATCCTCATTTAGCTAAGGCTAAACTCCGGTTTTCGTGCCTCGTCTAACCAAAAAATTGTTAGTTTTCGACTAGAAGACCAAAGTCCCAACACGCTCTAAGCCTCTTCCAATCTGAAAATACGCGTTTCGTAAGCTTTGGCTTTAAAAGCAACCCGCTGCGCTTTTTCGGCCAGCACCTCGCCGGTCAGGGCATCGGCTATTTTTGCTGGAGCCGGCAGGAAAACCTCCTGCTGCCCATCTCGTGCAGCGGTGAGGGATATGTAGCCGCTGTTGGCATAAATGAGGGCATGATCGCGGTTGTAGACATGCACCCCGGCTGATTCGGCGATATTGCGAATGATCTCAGGCTGCAACAAAGGTGCCGAGACGTAGACGGAGCGGTACTTCCCCATATCTTTGACCGCAAAGCCGGTGTGCCCGTATCCGCGCAATTGCCCCAGAGTGGTAGCACTCCGGTCATTGACGTAGAAAATGGGTGTGAACTTGTAGTCCTCCGTGTTTTTGGGCCAGGGCATCCACCGGATATCCCTGGTAAAGAACCCCGGGTCCATATCCGTACCGAAGCTTTCACCCTGCTTCACGCCTTTCAGAAAGGGGTGGCTATTGCCCGTCACTTCCACCTGAATGAAGTCCTGCTTGTCGATTTTGCCCATCTTCATTCCTGTGAGGGCTTCGATATGATTCAGGCTGCCGGTTTTGCCATCGAGGTAGCCCGGCGCATAGAACCAGATAGCCGTAGCTCCGTCAGCTTCCAGTTTTGCTTTAATCGCTTCGCGCATTTTAGGCGGCACATAATGCACATCCATGAAGACGTAGACCTTGTAAGCTTTTTTGATCTCAGGCAGGGCTTCCAGGATATAATCATCAAACGGGAGTCCGACCTTTGGCATAAACCATTGGCGGAAAGCTTCGACATAGAGGTTGCCAAAGACCTTCTCCATACGGCGATGGTAAAGTCCCTCATTAGAGGTAAATATGGCCATCTCTGTGACGGAAGCATTGTTCTCGCTTTGGTTCCGGTCCACCAGTTTTTTGAGTTGCCCGATGGTATTGAGCAGAGCGGGGTCATCAAACCAGAAGGGGCCCCAGGCTTCAGGGGAATGCCTTACGATAGGGAACATATTGCCCGGCCCGCCCTCCAGCCAGTAGGCGTGGCAGTTTTTGGTAAGGCTGTAGCTGACATCCCGCTTGAGCAACTGCTCAGACTCCCAGGGGTTGGAGGCATTTTGGTTGGGGCCCTCCCGGAGATGAGGCTTGCTGTCAATCTGATCAACCATTAATTTGCCATGCATCGTCACCGTGTCTACCGCATGCTGAGAATAATGCGTACCGTTGATACTCCGATTGTAGTAATGATAAGGCGAGTGCATGAAGTCCACCCATTCGGACTGCATCGCCAGCATAGCTGTGCCGTGGCCGTGGTGGTGGGGATAGAGGTTGCTATCATGCCGCCCGCAGTAGCTGTAGCCATACATCATACCGGCCAGGCGGGGTATATCCGAGCTTTGCTTTATGGTTTTGCACCAGTGTATACCAAGCTCCGCCAGCGTTTCGTCATAACACAGGTAATAATCGGCAATCCGGTTGCCCAGCGGCGTGAGGGTGTAAAAGAAGGAAGGGTCTTCTGCATACAATCGTTGCGCTTTGGAAGGCACACTTGCTGTTTCAAAGGTCACATTGGGGTCATTCCAGCTTTCACGCAGGGCGCGCTCATCGCCAGCATAACGCGCCCGGAGCCATTCCCGCAGGCGCTCCTGCATCGGTTTGGAGAAATCTGCCCAGCCAAACTTCCCCCCTGATTTGCGGTGGTGGCTAAACCATTCATTAGCATTGTAAATGGGATTGAACCCGATGATATGCTGCGCATACTTGCTGTTGGAGAAGTACTTCACAAAAGCAGCAAAAGCCCGGGCACTGTCTTCCCACCATATTTTGGAAGCGATGGAGGCGGCCTCCAGGCGCTGCCCGGTATCGAACTGTGTCAGCTCGGCCTCATGGGCTTTGCACCATTTATAGGGAGCACCGCCGGCCGCGCCCACGTAAAGTATGAGGCGGATATCCGGTTTTTGCTCCACGAGGCGGCGGAGGTGGGCTTCGTACTTGTCGAAATAATACCCATCTTCCCCATTCCAGCAAAGGGAAATGGCCGTATCCAGAGAAGTGAAGTACACCTGAATGCCCGCCGGGTCATACATCTCCAGTTTCTCCGGCCCGTAATCGCCGGGCAGGGCCAGGCGGGCCCACATACGGGAGGCCTTTTGCCCGTCGATGAAGAGCTCAGGGTAGCCATTAATGACTTTGACAACGGCGCCCTTTTCCGCAACCGCATCATCCAGATACATGGGGGTATCTTCAGCTGCTACCGCTGGAAATACCGGCGAGATGAGCGAAGAGGAAAAAGCAAGCCCGGCTTTTTTGAGGAAGTTCCGGCGGGAATCGTTTGATGACTGCATAATGGCGTTTTTTGTGTACTTAAATCATGGCTCTGCCTGTAGCCGGAAGGTCTCGCCCCGCCCTAAAGCAGGGTTTCTATACGGTTGACCCCACTGCTCAGCTGCATATGTTCTGCACCCAAGCACCAGTCTCCTGAAAGCCCTTCCGGCAGTATGACCTCCGCCCTGAGCTTGCCGTCCGCAACCTGATAGTGTACCTGAATACGCCCTTTGGGATGAGGCATTGAGGCGCTTACTTCCTGCAGGCCATTAAGGTTTGGCGCAATGCGAACCCGGTTGAAGCCCGTGTCTGCCGGCTGAATACCGCAAACCAGGCTGAGCAGGTAGTAGGACGGATGGGCGCTCCAGGCATGGCAGTCTGAGCGGTCGTGCGAAGCAAAACCCGTCTCGCCAAAAGTGGTGAAGCCTTTGTCCAGAAAGTCCTCCCAAAAACCCAGGTGCTCCAGAAACAGATGCGCTCTGCCTGCTTTTTGCATGGCTTTAAAAAGGAAAAAGGAAAAATAGGAACTGGCTCTTTCGTCAAAATGCTCATAACTCACCACCCTGTCGAATAGCGCGGGCTGCGAAACCGGCGCAACCGCATCACAAAGGATTGCGAGTATGTTGGTATGCTGTGAAAATTGCTTTTTGTCGGGGAAGTCCGCTATGAGCTGCTTCTCTTCATCCCAGCAGTGGATAAACACGGCCGTTTTGATTTTGGCAGACACCTGCTCCCAGTACCTCGCTTTTTCCTCCTCCCCCAGCATTTCATACAGCTTTACTGCACAGTCCAGGGTATGCGCATAGTACAAAGTCAGCATAGCAGAGTGGCGGAGGACGAACCGGGGCCTCGGCTGAGGTACGGTCCCTTTATGCATGCTCCAGTCCATAAAGTTCCGGGTATGAATAGGCCCCAGCAGCCCCATAGACTCATCGAGGTTGTACAAGTAGAAATTGAGTACGCCTTCTATAGGCTCAGCAAGCTGTTGCACAAAAGCGGTATCGCCCCGGAAAACGAAGTAGTCCCAAAGGCTCTGCACCCATGCCAGGCTCCAGGTCCCCTGATCAAAATTGAATCGCGAGGGATAAGCTGATTTGAAGAGGCGGGTTTCTGTGTTGACCGATTGCGGATACAGGCGCATCATCTCACGGAAGAGCCGGTCGTCTGTTGAGTTGTAGAAGGAAATAGAAGCTATGGGGCGATTGTCGCCACCATAGCTCAGTTGTTCATAGTAAGGTGTGTCATAGTAGGTCTCTCCGGAGCACATACGCAGGGTGCGCAGCCCCATTTCAAATAGCTCGTTGAGCTGCGGGTCGTTGCTTTCGAAAGTCCCCATATCCGGATAGGGGTAACCGGAATACTGACTGCGTAACGACAGGAGCTGAAGTGGTTCTTCGCCTGTATTAATGTCTACTTCCACATAGCGGAAAGCGCGTTTCCAAATCGGCCGGAAGGTACGTCGCTGCCCATCGGTATGAAAGATATCGAATACCCCGTACATCGTTAGGTTGTCCACTGAGTCCCGGTGCCCTTTGATGTTGGGGCCTTCATAGAGGGCTTCCGCATAACGTACTTTAAGCGTACTGCCTGCCCCATTTTCTACTGTTAGCTCCGGGTAGCCCATCGTGAAAACCTCGTAGTCAAACAGCACCCTAGCCTGGGTTCGAGCAGGTACGGTGATAGCAGAACGCCCCTTCAGGAAGCCAGATGGCACTTTTACGCCCGTAGCCTTACGGATGGCTTGGGGGGTTTCCATATGAGTGTCCATGAAGGGGATGTTGCGAGCCACCAGATTCCAGGGAGCCTTGCCCTGAAAATCAAGTACTTCCGGCACCATCCAGCCGCTGTCGTCATAAGCCAGGGTTTCCCACCCCCAGGGATAGCGATCGGCAAATACTTCATCACCAGGGCCACAGGCATAGTACCCCTTTACCCAAGAGCGTGTATCGAGTTCCTGGTACGAAATAGGGTCATAGGCTTCGTTGCGGTAAGTTTTCCAACCCTGATCGCTGCTGATAAAGCGGAAAGCCGGGTCTTCGCTCCTGAACAGAAAAGCGGTTTGGGCAGATATGAACGCCATCGGCTTATCCTTGCCCATATTGAAAACCATCGCTGCGATGATATTCTTTCCTTTTTCCAGGAATGGGGCAAGATCCAGCACATCATGCTTATAGGTTTTAAGGTCACCCTTTGCCGGGCCGAAGCAGGCTCTCTGCCCGTTGACAAAAAGCTCATAGCGGTTATCGGCTGAAATATGCACCAACAGCTCAGCGGGCTTCTCTTCAAGCACAAAAGTCTTTCGAAAATGGTAAACCCCGTACCCTGTTGTATTGGCTGTAGGATAGGAAACCCAGGGCTCAGCATTTCTTTGCGCCATCAAAACGTTGCTTGCCAGAAACACAAGGAGCAAACCGATACTGGTGCGAAGCGTATTTATTAATCTCATTCCCTGAGTTGGTTTAATTCGTTGAGGGTATAGGCTACAAACAGTTGAGTTGGGCTGCCCTTGTCAACCTGTTCCATCAGGGACTCCAGGTGGCGAAGTGCTTCCTGCAGGTGCCCGTGCCGGCCCAATGTACGGGCGGCAGCTACCTGTACGGCGACAGAAGGGTGCTCCAACTGCTTTCTAACAAAATTATAATGCTCCCCCAGGGAAGCATCCTGTAGTACCCTGCTCAATGCGTATATACCCCAGTAGCGCACTGCCGGGAAAGGGTCGCGGGCAGCCTTCAGAATGGCTTCCTCATCCGCGCCGGGCGCATTTAGCAGCGCAGCTTCCCAGGAGCGCTTCACCAACTCCGGATTAGCCCGGGCCCAGTCATAAAGGGCCACGCCTTCACGCTCCTGTATAGCGTGCAGCTCGGGCTCCGGTATGGCGCCCAGGTCGAGCGTGGAAGCCCGCCAGGCTTCGTGTGCCTGCCGTAGCGCTGTCAGTTTGTCCTGATACGCAGATTGGGCAGCCAGATTGTTCAGCTCATCCGGGTCCTGAGCCGTATCGTACAATTCTTCCACCGGCTTGCTCGTGTGGAACCATATTTCCTGCGCCGGCTCCAGCTTCCCGGCCTCATGCAAATCAATAAGCTCCTGCATCATCGGTACTTGCAGCCGGTACTGAATGTCCTGAATATTGGGCCGTTCGGGATGATAGTTCCGAAAATATTTAAAGCGCTCGTCCCGCACACCACGGACGAGGTCATACTGCCCATCCATCCGGTCGCGGTGCAAATACACGTAGTCCCGGCCCGGTGCTTTCTGATCGCCAAGGAACGGGCGGCCGTGCATATGCTCCGGTACTTTCACACCTGCAACAGAGAGCATCGTTGGCCCCAGGTCCATCAGGCTGATCAGCTCCTCAGCGCGGGTGCCGGCACCGTACCCGTCAGGATAACGGATAATAAGTGGCACTTTGACCCCCGAGTCATATAACTCCCGCTTTTGCCGGGGCAGCGGGCCGCCGTGGTCGCTCCAGAATACGATGATGGTGCTGTCCATCAGATTGGCGGCTTCCAGTTGCTGAAGGATGTAGCCCACATGTGCATCCAGATCCATAATATTGGAATACACCCGCGCCACACTCTTGCGGACCGCCTCGCTGTCTTGGGGATAATAGCCCGGCACCGGTACCGTATTGATATCCACACCGAGGAAGTTGCGCTCGTTATACCAGGTTTTATGCTCGTGGGTGACGATGTTGTTGAATACTGTGAAGAAAGGCTGTCCCGGTGCCCGGTTGCGCCAGTGAGCAGTCTTGCTGCTTTCGTCCCAGGTACCTTCGGGTTTTTTAAAGTTAAAATCCTCTTTGTGCTGATTCGTGCAGTAATACCCGGCCTCCCGAAGATACATGGTAAACGGCCGGATTTCAGGGGGCAGGCCGATACCCCACGTACGCATATGCTGTGTGCCCATAGAAGTCGGATATACGCCTGTAATCATAGAGGAACGGCTTGGAGCACATACCCCGGCCACGGTGAAGGCTTTTTCATAGACGACCCCTTCATTTGCCAGCCGGTCAATATTAGGTGTGTAAGCGGTGGAATCCCCGTAGGCGGCCAGCATGCAACCAATATCCTCGGTGGAAATCCATAGAATGTTTGGCTGAAAACCAAGGCGTGCCGCCGGTGAAGCCTCTTGTGCAACCAATGGCGTGCCTGTTAGCCCGATCAGCAGGCACAGGCTAATCATACGAACACAAATCATCATATTTTTATCTTATTTTTCTGTTTGAAGTGAAGCACTTGTGCCGGGTTGCAAAAGCCTCCGGAAAGTAAACAATAATAAGGTTCTGTTTCCACTTTTACTACAGGACGGGGCAGGATACCCTCCCTGACAGCAGGCTATTGCAGGACACTCTGCCTTACGATAGGTTAGAAATTAGGTGGACTAAACCGGAGCTGCCGCCGTGGCTGCTCTCAAATCCATCATTTTATGCCTGACTATATCCGATTTTTTGCGGTATGCCTTCTGCTGCTCATGGTAAGCGCCTGCGGGCCCGATCAGCCTACTGTACAAGTTTACGAGGAAGGGGGATCGGCCATTATTGAGCAAGAGCAACTGCGCATTACATTTGACCTCTCTGCAGGGAAATACGACATCTACCGTTTGCCTGCCGGAGAGGTACTGGTCAGAGGAGCTGCTTTTCAAATCAATGATTTGCAGCCCGACAGTACCTGGCAATACGAATGGGCAGCTATGCCTCTGCAAGACACCCTTGGCAGTGGACAGACCCTGTCCATAAAAGCCTCCAAGTCCGGACAGCCAGGGCTCATCCTGCAGCTTCAGCTCTACGAGGGTGCGCACTATGCCGCTTTCAACTGGGGCTATCAGAACACAGCTCCCAGCCCGGTACAGGTTAAAAATGCAGTAGTCTTAAGCGGGCTGGCCTACCCGGGAGCAGACTTCCGGGATTACTACGCACTCGATGGAGAAAGCAACGACTTTCAGACCGTTGTCACGCAGTCTGACACCCTCCGAAGCACCAACAACCTGCTCGCTACCTGGGGTGCCAAAGGCCAGCCCAAAACCTCTGTGGTAGCCGGTGGGCTTACGTACCTGGAGTTCTTAAAATACACGGAAGCCATAAGGATGGAAGACGGGCTGCAGCTACGGATGTGGCTGGAGGACCCGGTCGGCAAACGAGTAGACCCGGACAGCACCTTCCTGTCCACTGACCGCTTCTACCTCGATTTATTAACCGCAAACCGCTACGAAGCGTTGGAGCAATACGGGCAGGTGCTGGCCAAAGCCAATAAAGTGGATATTTCCGGGCCGGACTATGCGATCCTGAATTTCTGGTACGCCTACATCCGCTACTATGGTGGTGACGAATTCTTAAATACCACCCCCGGCACCGTTGAGGCAATGGAAAAAACCGCCCAAACCGGCTTCCTCAAATACGGCCCCATTGGCATACGGCTGGAACCCGATGACTATGCGATGCCCAACAACCAACAAGGCTGGTGGGATGATGAGCACTGGGCCATGTATGAAGGCGGGCAATTTCTGCCTCCCTATGAAAGCCTCAGCAAATGGGCAGCCGCTATCCGTGAATGGGGCGGCAGGCCCTTTCTCTACTTCCAGACAGCACGGCGCTCAGAGGACTATGCCCTTGCCCATCCGGAGCATATGTTGTTTAATGATGCCCACCGGGAGCGCAGCGGCGGCCCTGAGGGCTGGTGGGAAGGCGGCGACCGGTACTGGAGCTACGACTTCACTGACCCTGGCTTTGCAGCCCATATGGAGGACGTGTACTCCCGCTTGCGCAAAGCTGGCGTTGTTGGGGTCAAATACGACTATCCGCTTACCGGATGGGCCTACGATGGCGGGTTCGAAGACCCCTATGCCACCACCGCCTATGCTTACCGCCGTATCTACGAGTTGGCATACGATGGGCTCGGGCCAGGGCGCGATATACACGAGCGTATGGGCAAAGGCGATATCACCCTTGGCGTCATCACCACCCACCGGACAGAAGGCGATAACGATGTCGTCATGCCACCTATGACCGCTAAAACCGGGCTGCGGTGGTATAAGAACCGGGTAGTCTACCACTGTGACCAAGATGCACGCAACCCTTACAACGCCCTTCCTTATGGCTCCCGCCACGGCGTACGGGCTATGTTTACCATGACCTACCTGACCTCAGGACGGATGGAAATCGGTAAGTACCTCCACAAAATGGCAGATACCATGCAGTACGACCTCTCCCGGGTACTCCCCCTGCATCAAACGCCGGTCAGCCCCAGGCCTGTCGATGCCTTTTCCGGGATGGATTACCCTCAGATTTATGACTTGCCCCTCTCCGGTCAGTGGCATATCCTCACATTCTATAATACCCGGTGGGCCGGGGAGGAATGGCCTTCAACACTAAAGGGGCGCTACAAAAAACTGGAGGAGGAGCTCCTCCCCCAAACTATAGGACTGCCACTTGGCGCGCCTACGGATGAAGGTGGGCTCGGTTTTGAAGCAAGCCGTCAGTTTCACGCCTGGGACTTCTGGAATGCCCGCTACCTGGGAACCTTCAGCGGATCTGACTCCCTGGTGCAGCACCTGGCCCCCGGTGAAGCCCGGGTGATGGCTATCCACGAGGCAACCTCACACCCACAGTTCCTCTCCACCAACCGGCATATTTTGCAAGGATATGTGGAGATGCCGGGACTACCGGCCTGGGACGCTGAAAAGAGGCAGCTACAAGGCAGCATAACGACAATAGGTGGAGAAGAAATGCGACTCTACTTTGCAGCCAATGGGGCAACAGTAAGCAGCGTCAAAGCTGATGCCGCCGCTGCCAGGTGGAACTGGATTGACCAGGAAAAGGGCATCTTCACCCTGTACCTAAAGACCGCTGCCAACCAGCTTTGCTCCTTTACCATTAACTTTGAGTAAGGCCTGGCTATGCAGCAAAAGTCCGTAATTGTCCTGGCCGATGACCGCTCCGGTGCCTGCGAAATGGCAGGCATTGCGCTGCGCTTTGGCAGGCAGGCTGAGGTCCAGCAATCTTTTAATCCGGGCACTGATGTTGCCGTGATCGTTTACAACAGTGATACCCGGAGCCGGGGACTGCCCGAGGCACGGCAAAGGCTCCGGGCATTTTGCCAGCAACTGCTGAAGCAGGGGACAGGGTGTTATTTCTTCAAAAAGATCGACTCTGTGCTCCGTGGGCATATCGTGGAGGAAGTGATTGCTTTGGTAAAGGCAGCCCATGAGCGGGGAATCTGGCGAATCGTCATTACCCATGCCATGGGGGACAGCCCGGGCCTGACACTGGAGGACATGTATGTGCTGAGCCAATACGAGGTTTTCTTTGAACTGACCTCCCTGAGCTATCAGACCGGGCCACAGTCTCACCTTAGAGCGTGTTGGGAAGCAGGACTAATCTATTGAGTCAAAAAAAAAACGGGATGCAAACCAGGCTAAGCCCTGTCTGTATCCCGCTACGGAGTGCGTAAGCAAGGGGCAACTTAAAAGCTGCCCGACTTGCACATGCCTCAAGTTCCAAATCAAATTATCCACCAGACCATACTGGTTTTTGCGTTAAATTAGGATTCCGGTCGATGGCTTGCTGCGGATAAGGCAGCTTCCAGTGGCGCTGTGGGTTGAAACCACCAAAGTCATTATCGTCACCATCGGAATCTCCCTCCACGATGGCTTGGAAAGATTCGAAAATGTAGTTTGGCAGGATATCGCGCTTGCGCACAAAGTCGAACCAGCGCTTCCCTTCGCCGAAGAGCTCCCAGCGTCTCTCCTCAAGAATCGTCTCTACCTTAACATCTCCTGCTGCAAGTCCGGGAAGACCGGCACGGGCGCGCACTGCATTCAGGCTGGCCAGGCCGGCATCACTCAGGGTACCGTCTGCAAGCAGGTCCGCTTCTGCATGTATGAGCAATAATTCAGCATAGCGCAGTACCGGATAATCCACTGTTGAAATGCCATTGACATTCTTTGAGCTTTCCTGGTACCAGAACTTCTGGAAACCCATGCCATTAGGGCGTGCACAGCAGCGGTTCTGATTCAGCTGATTGTAGAAGCTGGTGGTATCTCCGTTGACGATGATAGGCTCATCCTGGAACCAGATATTGTAGTCTTTGCGGGCATCCGCATCGTCCCATTGCGCCGCAATACCTTCGTAGACATAAGCCCAGCCAAAGCCCCACATGTTATTGCTGTTGCGCTCCTGACGAGGGTTCATGGCCATTGGGAACTGACTGCCAACGTCACCGTCGCTCCAGTTGCCGCCACCGTTGAAGTGGTTGACGGAGAAAATGTGCTCCTTACCGTTATCGTTAAAGGTTTTATAAATGGACTGCAGGTTCTCGGCTGGTGTATCAAATTCATCAAACAAGCCATAAGGGCCTCCATTGATTACTTCAGCTGCCTTGGACTCAGCGAGGCCATACCAGCTTGTATTGCCCAGCTCGTCAGCTCCAAAGAGATAAACATTGGCCAACAGTGCCTTAGCTGCCCAGCTTGTTGCCCGGCCACCCTGTGCCGCAGTAGGCGAAAGGTTTTGCTCCGCAAAAATCAGATCTGCTACCGCCTGTTCATAAACTGCAGAAGCGGGAGAAGGCTCGGGGGTGAATCCGCTCGGATCATCAGGGATTTCCAGAACGATAGGCACCTCACCAAATATTTTGGTGAGCTGAAAGTAAGCATATCCTCTCAGGAAGGTTACCTCTGCAATAGCCTGTGTGCGTATTTCAGTAGCGACATCGGCATCCGGTGCACGGGTAATCACCTGATTGCACATATTGATGAGCTGATAGTAAGAAGAATAAACGCGCTGAATGTTGCTGCTATTGGGATCATAGTTAAACGTCGTCCAGGTCGCGTGAGAGCCATCTGTAGTGGTAGAACCACTGTAGACATTATCCGAAAACTGCTCGAAACCTACCATCCCCAGGTACTCGAATGAACTACCAAAACTGAGCCCGCCGTAGGCCGCAATGACAGCCTGATTCAGATCATTTTCAGTAGCAAAGAAATCCTCCCCGGTGGGACCGGTAGGGTCTACCTGATCCAGCATGTCTGTACATGCAGTGATGGCCATCGCAGACAGGACCACCCAAAGGGCTGCTTTTAATTTTTTCATAGTTATACAATTTTTAGGATGATTAGAATGATAATTTCAGCCCGACAGTGTACTGACGGGACAATGGGTACATACCCGCATCTACGCCTGCTGTTTCGGGGTTGCCTGCACTCCTGAGCCCGATTTCAGGGTCAAAGCCGCTGTAATCCGTGAACGTAAAAAGGTTAGTACCTACTGCGTAGACTTCAAGCCCCCCCGTGTTCCAGCCTACCTTGCTCAGTACATTGCGTGGCAGCATATAGGACAGGCGCAAATTTTTAATCCGTACAAAAGAGCCATCTTCCACCCAGTGGCTAGAAGCCCGCTCATTACCGTTAGGGTCTTGTGGGGCAGCCCGTGGGATGGTATTGGATGTGCCTTCACCTACCCAGCGGTTCAGTACGCTGCTACGTTTGTTTTCCCAGCCACCGGTGGAGCGTTCCTGGAATACGCGGAGCTGGTTGTAGATTTCCACACCATGTACCCCCTGCAGGAAGATGGAGAGGTTCAGTCCCTTGTAGCCGAAGGTGTTTGTCACACCCCAGGTAAAGTCTGGAATGGTACTACCGATAATCACGCGGTCATTATCTGCATCGATGATGCCATCTCCGTTTTGGTCAACAAAGCGAAGGTCACCAGGAGCTGTTTGACCATTAATGGTTTCCTGGTCTGTATTATCGGCATAAATCGGCAGGCCGGTTGTTTCATCGAAGGAAGTCACCGCCTGATTTTGGTAAGCATGGCTGTATACGTCATTCCAGTTTTGGAACAGGCCATTGGCCTGGAAACCGTACAGTGCACCAATTTCTTCACCAACGCGGGTAATGTTGGCCCCATTAAAGCGGTCGGCATTCTCCGGCAGCTTCGTTACCATGTTGGTAACGAAGGTGAAGTTGAGGTCAGTACGCCAGGTCAGGTCACGGTTTGCTACATTGACGGAGCTGAAGGTAAATTCAAAACCATTATTATCCAGCTCGCCCAGGTTACCCGTTGGGTTACTCAATGCACCTACTTCAAGAGCCGGTGCAAAAGGCAACAGCATGCCACGAGTGGTCTTGTCGAAGTAGTCGGCAGTGATTGACAGCCTACCCTCAAGGAAGGCTACATCCACACCTACGTTGAGCATTTCAATTTCTTCCCAACCCAGGAACAGGTTGGCCAGGCGCGTCAGGATTGCCCCTTCCACCCGTCCGCCATTGAATACGTAGTTCTGGTCAGAACCAGCACCAATACGGGAGTTCCACTGATACAGGCTTGTATTATCACTACCACTGATACCGTAGCCGGCACGCAGTTTCAGGTTGGAAATGGTGTTGGAGTTTTGCATGAATGGCTCATCAGAGATGATCCAGCCGGCAGAAATTGCAGGGAAAGTACCCCAGCGCTGCTCAGGGCCAAAACGAGAGGAGCCGTCGCGGCGTACGGTCATCGTCAGCAAATACTTATCGTCAAAGCTGTAGAAGGCACGGCCAAGCACAGAAACGAAGGCTGACTCATTCTGGAAGTTGCCCACACTCGGGAAAACCAAAGGCACAGTCGCCACAACGTTGCCGTTGGCATCAGTGATTTCATTGGTGAGGCCCGGGCGGTCAAAGAACCAGAAATCGGTATCCACGAAGGCACCGTTATAGGAGCTGAAGCCTTTGTTGAGGTTGTTTTGTGCCTGATACCCCGCCATGACATTAAAATTGTGGCGGTTCAGCCGCTTGGAGTACGTCAGTGTATTCTCGATAAACCAGGTACGGTTTTCATTGTAATTCAGGCGCATGCCATTGGAAGCCAGGTCCCTGGCAGCAGCACCGTCAATAGTGTTAGCAGGTGAGCGGTTATCCCCGCTGTTGAAGCTCCAGTCTACCGACCCCATGGTGTGGAAAACCAAGCCGTCCAGCAGTTCGATATCTGCGAAGAGCGAACCCCAAATCCGGTTGCGGATATCGCGGTCCGTACTTTGCTCCATCGAAAAAATCGGATGCTCGTTGGCGTAGTCGAGCTGTGCTTCTGCGTCAGGGTCCTGCGCACTAAGGCCCGCATAGTCACCGTCAGCCGGGTCAAAAATCGGCTTGTAGGGGTTAGCAGCCAGCAATCGGGTGATCCAGTCCTTGGTGTTGACGTTGCCATCTACGTTACCAACCGTATTGGCTACACTGCGGGAAACGGCCAGGGTATTACCAAACTTCAGCCATGGCGTCACCTGATGATCGCTGTTGAGGCGCACGGTGTAGCGTTCGAGGTCAGAGTTTGGTAAAATACCCGTCTGATCAAAATAGTTGGCAGACATAAAGAACTGCGACTTGGCACTACCTGCATTCAGCGACAGGTTGTAACTGTTGGATTGCCCGTTGCGGTAGGCATGGTCAAACCAGTCATAAGTTTCGGGAGCATTACCTGCCCGGACCTTGTCTACGAAGGGCTGCCCCGGATAGGTATCCTGTCCGGACTCTGCCATCACTTCAGAGAAATACTGCGCCCATTCCGGGCCGGTAAGCATGTTGAAGTTGCTCTGATCCAGCACCTGAGCAGCGGTCCAGGTATCAAAATTGAGCGACATACGACCTTCTTTACCGCGTTTAGTGGTTATAATCACCACACCATTACCCGCACGGGCACCGTAGATCGCAGTGGCGGAAGCATCTTTGAGGATGTCGATACTCTCGATATCATTAGGGTTAATCAGGGATAATGGGCTTACGGAGGTCTGCCCGCCACCGGTCACATTACCAATAATGATACCGTCAATGACGTAGAGTGGCTCAGCGTTGTTGAGCGAGCCGACCCCGCGAATGCGGATGGAAGCACCTGCTCCGGGCACACCGGAGCCCGTGGTCACCTGTACACCGGCTGCACGGCCGGCAAGGGCTTGCTCAAGGGAAGGGGTTGGCAACTCATTGATGACGTCACCCGAAACAGAGGCCACAGATTCCGTCAGGTCACGGCGTTGTTTGGTACCAAAACCCACGACAACGACCTCGTCCAGTGCCGCAGCACTAATGGTGAGGGCAATGTCCACGACCGTACGCCCATTTAGGGGTACGTCTTTACTTTCATAACCGATGTAGGATACGGTTAGGGCTGTATCCGTGGAAGGGACCCGAAGTTCGAAGCCGCCATCATAATCTGTTATGGTACCAACACTGCTGTTCTTGACAAGAACGTTAGCCCCAATGAGGGGTTCGCCTTGTTCGTCCGTCACTGTGCCAGACACGACTATGGCTCCCTGTGCAAGCGCCCATTGGGCACAAGACAGGATGGCCAGAATGATCAAAAATTTCTTACTTTTCATAAGAAGAACTTTAAGGCATTTAGTGAATGAAAGAAAACTTGAATAAAGTCAATTAGCTAATCTCAACTTGTCATCCTAAATTAGAGCAACCAGCAGGCGGGGGCATCCTGCTGTATACTGTAAAAAGTATGAAGCCCCTGTATTTATTGGATTGGAGAACTTTCACCTGCTTTGGTTATATTTGAGTAATGAAGCCATTTTCGCTAAATCTGCTGTTATTGCTCGGCATGTGGTTTGGTATAGTATACTGTCCGGAACTACAGGGGCAATCCAGTTTGCATTTGCAGCCTGCACCAGCCCGGAACCGGATTTCTGAAAACGCCAGCCGGTGCATGATCAAAGACTCCAAAGGCTTCATTTGGGTCGGTACGATTGACGGGCTAAACCGGTATGATGGCTACCAATTTCATGTTTATCACACCAATTATCTGGATACAGCCTCGCTTTCAGAAAATTTTATCACCTCACTACACGAAAGTGCAGGGGGCGATATTTGGGTGGGCACCCGTAATGGTATCAACCTTTACGACCCCGCAACGGATGGCTTCCGGCGCTTCCAGCACTCCGCTACCCACAAGGCAACCCTACCTGATAACTATATCAGGGACATCTTTGAAGATGGAGCCGGGCAGTTATGGGTGGCCACCTTTAAAGGTATTGCCCGTTATGACAAAGCATGCCAGTGCTTTCGGCGAATTTCACTGGGCGAAGGGATAGACAGTGCTCAGGAGGTCTCTGCCTTTGGAGCTACAGAGGGTGGCTTCTGGATCGAACTTGGCAAAGTGCTCTACAGGTATCAAAACGGCAGCTTTGAGCAGTTTGCTGACCTTTCCATCCCGGAATCCGCTTCAGATCTCTACGAGGACGAGACAGGAAAACTGTGGATTGGAACTCCGAAAGGGATTTATCGGCTTGACCCCACCGACAAATCGCTCACCCCATACCACAATGGCAGGAGCTGGGATATTTATCCTATGGACAACAAGGTCTGGTTCAACCTCTACATGCGGGGCATTCATGAATGGTCGCCTGAGGAGCAGGCTATCATACCTGTGAAAACCTACCTTGGCGGGAAGGAAATATCAGGCGATATCAAAGCCTTTTTTAAAGATGAAAACGGCATTATCTGGACTACCTATCACGGCTTGTACAAACAGGACCCCTACGAGGGCCGGTTTCAGTGCATCCGTCCGGAACAAGGCAACTCCAACAGTCTGATCGACCAGTTCGTTTCCGGCATCGCTGAGGATGAGGAGGGCAATTGGGTAGTCGCCTCCAGTAATAAGGGGATTAGCTTCTACGACCGGGGCCTTCAGCAATGGAAAAATCATAAGACCCATGCCAGTTTTGATAATGAGCTGGTAGGCAAACGCGTATTTATGCTCCGCTTGTTTGGAGATCAGGCTTTTTTGCTTAGCCAGCATGCCTTGCATACTTTCAATATCAGGACAGGGGCATTCAGTATCTACGACTCTCCCGATGAGCACCGCCATGCCAATGCTTCCATTCTACAGCTTGATGCCGATCGCTACCTGGTAAGCGGCGATCGCTTAATGCTCTTTGACCGATCAACAGGAATATTTAAAAACCTTACGCCAAGAATTACAGCAACTGATAATCCGGGCTATCGCTTATGCAGGGATGTAAACGATAAAATCTGGGCGGTTTCCTCCAAAGCGCTTTTTACATTTAATCCTGAGCATCAGGAGTTCAGGACCTATGCAAAAATAGAAATGCCTTTTACCAGCCCGGGCAGTGCTTTAATTTCCTTTCATTGTGACTCGAAAGGCCGCCTATGGATGGGGCGCAATACGGGGCTGCTTGTTTTTTATCCGGAAAGCAGAGAACTAAGGCATTTTTCTACCACTGACGGTCTGCCTAACAACAGCATCAACAGTATTCTAACAGACCGACAGGAACGCTTGTGGCTAGGCACCAACAACGGCCTTTCCTGCTTTGACCCTGATACTGAAACGTTTCGCAATTATGACCGGCACGATGGCTTGCAGGATGAAATATTCCTGCCAAACTCTGCCTTTGAAGCGGCAGACGGACGGCTCTTTTTCGGAGGAGTCAATGGTTTTAATGTTTTCCACCCCGATTCAATTGTCAAAGAAAACCCCAACCCGCCCCAGGTACTGATTACCGACCTGAAGATTTTCAATCAATCGGTGCAACCAGGACCGGATGGGGTACTCTCCAAGCCTGTAATGGACACGCGGGAAATTGAACTTTCCTACAAACACACGGTGGTCAGCTTTGAGCTGTTAGCCCTGGGCTACAGCCAGCCCGAAAAAAACCAGTACGCTTACATGATGGAAGGCGTGGACCCGGACTGGAATTACGTGGGCACCAGGCATACCGCCTCCTACTCGAGCCTGCCCCGCGGTAAGGAGCTAACCTTTAAGGTAAAGGCGGCCAACCACGATGGTGTCTGGAGCAAAACCCCGGCCACACTGAAAATTTATGTCAACCCTCCATTTTGGGAAACGGCCTGGTTCAAGGTGTTGCTGCTGGTGTTGCTCATTGGTATGTTGCTGGTTTATTACCGGTGGCGAATGCGCAACATCAAGTTGCGCAACCGATGGCTGGAGGAGGAAGTCAAAAAGCAAACGGCAGAAATCAAAGATCAGGCAGAAAGCCTCTCCCAGGCCAACCAGGAACTACAGCAACAGTCTCAGATCATCCGGGAGCAGATGGCACAGCTCGATCAGCTCAATAAAGCACAGTCCCGCTTTTTTACCGGGTTGTCTCACGAATTCAGAACCCCGCTCACCTTGCTGATGGGCTACCTGGAAGAGTTAAGCGCCCCAAACCGGCTGAAAGACCTCAATCTGATCACCAGCCGTATGCAGCAGAGCGCCAAACAACTCCTGGGCCTGATCAATCAACTTATGGATGCCGCTAAAATGGATAGCGGTTTCTACAAACTGCAGGCAGCTCAGGGCGATCTCAAAAATGAAGTCCGCAAAATCTTTCTGTCTTTCCAGGTCATGGCGGGCCAGAAAGGGCTGGACTACACCCTTGATGATACCGGCCTCTCAGATAAACCCTGCTGGTTTGATCATGATGTGCTCTGCAAGGTGCTCAACAACCTGCTATCCAACGCTATCAAGTATACGGAACAGGGGGCTGTCCACCTTGAAGCCCGGACAACAGAACACCCGGACGGTAATACATGGGTACACCTGGAGCTTACGGATACCGGGATTGGCATATCAAAAGACCAGTTGCCTTTCATTTTTGACCGATTCTATCAGGCGGAAGAACCTATGTCCCCGCGTAAAGCAGGCACAGGAATTGGACTGTCTCTCGTCAGGCAGCTCATTGACCTGCACAAAGGGCAAATTGAAGTCGAAAGCCATAAAGACAAAGGCAGCCGGTTTACCGTAAGCTTGCCCTTAAGCGAAGGGAAGTTTACCGATGAAGAGCTTTCTGGCCATTCTGAAGCTACAAAACAGCTGAGCCAGAGCAATAACCAAAGCGACACCCTAACCAACAGCACCCTGCCTCAGGCCGTTTCTTCCTCCGATAAAGAGGCGCCCCTGGTCCTCATCGTGGAGGACAATATGGAAATCCGGGCCTTTATCTCCCGTCAGCTTCGGCCACATTACAATATTGTAGAAGCAGCCAACGGAGCAGAAGGGTGGGAGAAGATACTGGAGCATATTCCGGATATCATCATCAGCGATGTGATCATGCCTAAACTCAATGGCTTCGAGCTGTGCGACCGGGTCAAAACTGATCAGCGGTCCAGCCACATCCCGCTGGTTTTGCTGACAGCTTTACCTGAACAGGAAAAGAAACTGCAGGGGCTAAAGCACGGAGCCGACGCCTACCTTTCCAAGCCTTTCAATCAGCAGGAACTGCAACTCATCCTGGCTAATTTGCTCCGCCACCGGAATACACTACAGGAGTGGTTTCTCAAAAAGTATAATCCGGGCCACCTGCCGGAAGGCCTTGCCCCTATTGACCAGGAATTTATTAGCCGCCTTAATACCCATATCGAGGAGCATTTGAATGATGAAGAACTGGGGGTGGCCCAACTCATTAAGATCCTGAGCGTGAGCCGTACGCAGTTGTTCCGGAAGCTCAAATCTATCACCGGCATGTCCGCCACAGAATACATCAGAGATTACCGCCTGAAAAAAGCTTATCTGCTCCTGAGCGAAGGGGATAAGACCGTGAGCGAAATCATCCATACAACAGGCTTCAACTCTCGTTCCCATTTTTATGAGTCTTTCAGGAAAAAATACGGCGCTTCCCCCTCAGAGCTGATTGACCCGAAAAACCAATGATCCCCCTCCTTTTTGACAGGATATTACAGGATAGCAGATTGAAAATAACCGTGTATCATCGGTAAATTTTGAGATCATGCCCTGGATACCTGATCCACATCTGGACCGCAAGGACATCCTATTCATCCTTGCATTGGCTTTGATTCTCTGGACGCTTATCCTTAGCATCCTCTGAAATCAAACAGGATTCCCGGGCCCGGGCTGTTGCTTGCAGTATGGAACAGACAAAAATCAACAATACATGAAATCCCTTCTTCCAATCACACTCCTGCTTGGGCTGATCCTTCCCGGCCTCTACGGGCAACAGGTAAAATCTTCTGCATGGCATGCTATTCAGATTGACAGTACAAAGGGCAAATGGGGCGACTGGGCAAACCCCGCATGGCTCCGTTACTTCGGGCTCGACATGGGCGATGTCAATCAGGATGGGGATGCTGATGTGCTCTCCGGGCGCTACCTCTACATTAACCCGGGCGGGGATATGACAGCTGAATGGAAACGCCTGGAGCTGCCAGACAACGTAGATGGTATTTTCATTATGGATGTGGACGGAGATGCCTATGCAGACCTTATCGCACAGGCTCTTCCAGATATTTACTGGTACGAAGCCATGGATAAAGCTGCCACCCGGTGGGAGGGTCAAAAGATTGGAACCGTCCCGGCGACCGGTCACGTTAACAGTCAGGGTTTTGAACGCGGGCAAATCGTCCCCGGCGCTACTGAAGAATTTGTTATCGCAGGCAACGGGGACCTTTATCTTTTCCAGATTCCGGAACAGCCCGAACAGCAACCCTGGCCGCGTACCCTAATTGGAGAAAACACCTCGGACGAAGGCATCAGCCTTGGAGATATCGATGGGGATGGCGATCTTGATATCGCTGCCGGCCGCCCGGATGAGCACGGGGCACCGCTCAGCCTCGTTTGGTTTGAAAACCCCGGTCAGGGACAGTCTCCATGGAAAAGCAGGGCGATCGGGCAAAGCCACCACCCCATCGACCGGGTGGAAATTGGCGACTTCAACGGAGACGGCAGGGCTGATGTCGCTGTTTCTGAAGAGCGCTGGCCAGGTAAAGAACCCGACGGCAACCTTTTTTGGTGGGAACAGCCTGCCAGCCTTTCTGATAACTGGCCACGCCATCATATCGTCACCCAATACTCCATGAACAACCTGGACGTGAGCGACCTGGATGGCGACGGAGACCTGGACTTGGTCACCAATGAACACAAAGGGGCAAGGCTTGAAACCCAGCTTTGGGAAAATGACGGTACCGGGCAATTTACCAAGCACCTCATTGATACCGGCCGGGAGAACCACCTCGGCACACAATTATACGACCTGGACGGAGACGGTGACCTGGACCTCATTGGTGCAGCATGGGACCACTATCAAAACATGTATATCTGGCGAAATGACTTCATCAATCAGCGCTTCAGCTGGAAGCACCTGAGCACAGCCCGCGGGGAGCTGCCCCCGGCCAATGGTGGCCGTCAGCAAACCGCCTCTCTGATCGCTGACATCAACAACGATGGCGTGAATGATATTTTCACGACAGACCGGTCCGTAACGCCCTCCGTGGTAGGCCATATTTACGACGCCGGCACCTGGCAGCGCTACATCATTGACGATGAGCCCCTGCGCATTGAGGCGGCTTCTGCTGCTTACGATATTGATGGCGATGGAGACACAGACCTGGTCTTTGGCGGCGAATCGCAAAGCAATGAAATCTGGTGGTGGGAAAACCCCTACCCCGCCCTTCAGTCGGATCAGCCATGGACCCGGCGCACCATTAAGAAAAGTGGCAAAAACAAACACCATGATATCGCCTTCATAGACTTTGACGGTGACGGGCAACAGGAATTCGTATTCTGGAATCAGGGGGCGCATGGTTTGTTTTATGCCGAAATCCCAGCCAATCCCAGGGAGGTGCAGGAGTGGGCTTACAAGCCAGTCTATACTTACACTACCGATGGAGAGATGGCCCCCCGGAGCACTTATCCCGGCTGGCGGGGCACCAATGAGCACGAAGGCCTGTTTGGGATAGACATGAATGGCGATGGCGTGGATGACATCCTGGGCGGAGGCCGGTGGTTCGAGTACCGGGAGGGCATCTTCCGGGAGCACATCATTGACGCCAGCTACACTTTTACCCGGGCCGTTGGTGGGCAACTGATCGAAGGCGGCAAGCCCGAAGTGGTCATGGTAGTTGGCGATGGGGAAGGGCCACTGCTGCTCTACCAATGGGAAGCAGGCTTCTGGCGGCACTACCCTCTAATTGAGCATATGAGCAATGGGCACACTCTTGACATTAAAGACTTTGACGGAGACGGGCACCTTGATATTTTCAGTGCGGAAATGCGCTTTGGGGAAGGGAACCCCGGCTCAGAAGTACTAATCCTGCTGGGCGATGGCAAAGGCCACTTCATCCGGCATGTCGTTGCCAGGGGCTTTGGCGTGCACGAAGGCCGGCTAACCGATCTTGACGGTGATGGCGACCTCGATGTGCTGGGCAAACCCTACAGCTGGCAGGCGCCACGATTAGACATTTGGATAAACACTACAAAATAGTACCACACTGTAATTCGCTCCGGCAGGCAGTTATAGAGTGTAGCGCTGCCGGAGCATTTCCTCCTTCAATGCCAATGAAAATGCGATCGCCACTGCGAATCATCACCGTTCTTTTGCTGTTATTTTTCTGTACCGTTCTAGCGGCGCAACCCAGGGCTGCCGACGTTTACCGGGAATATAGCTGGATACCCGACATGGTCAGTGAAGCGGCTAAATTCCTACGTGTAGCCGGCCCTTTGGACTACCGAAACCCAGGCAGTCCATTCTCACAGTCCTGTCTGAAGAATGGCGCCCTGGCCCTGAAAAACAGCCTCGACTTAACAGATGCGATCCGCGCAGAAGTCACCCTGGAAATGGTGCACGGCATGGAAGTACAGTACTCCGGGCCAATGGTCAAAGTAAAATACCGGAACCAAATGCCCAATGGCATTCGCATCACGGAAGGCTATTATCAGGGCAAGCCCCACTTCATTGTGCATACCCCCGGTGCTATTTACTACTATGACAAAGCCGGTGGTGGCTTTTCCCGCCTTATCGACCCGGAAGGCAAGGACTGGATCAGCTTCCGCCCCCAACCCTGGGGGGAATATCCGGCATCCGCAGCATCCGCATTCCGCGGCATCCCCAACCTCGTATACGGTGCTGCAGAAGCAGGGGCAGGGCATCCCGGGCACGAGCAGTGCAATAGCGAACAAACAGGTCCTAACAAAATCAGAACTACGTCCGGGAGCGGCGCATGGGAATGGGAATGGATATTCGAGCCCACCTATGCGCGGTTGGATATCCTGCGCGTCAACCCTGATGCCCCATATTGGTTTTTGTACGAAGGCACCCCAGGTGGCGTTTTTGACCCTCAACGGCAATTTACCGGTACAGATAAGGGCGGGCCCCTTCACGTGACACCAGATTTTTACAAAGGAGATAAGATGTTTGGCCACTGGCAATGGGCTTATTTCGGGCATGATGACTGCGAAACCATGCTATTCATTGCACAGGCAGAACAAGACACACTAACCGATACCTTTTCCTATTTAGGCAATAGCGAAGCGGGCCTTTCTTCAACAGACGGCATGACCGTTTTTGGCTTCGGGCGGGCCGATGGTGCGCGGCCACTGCTGACAAAAATTAATACCTTTTACCTTGGTTTTTTGGAGAAAAATGCTGGCGGCAGGCACCTCCATCAGCAAGCCAGGCGATCCATAAAGACCATCCTAAAAGCAAACTGAAACATTATGGCATCTCAAAACCCTTGAAAATACCAGGCCTGGAACATAACCATACATATTTGGAACAACACCGGACAAACCCAATTTTATTCAGCAATAACTTAGTGAGTGTAATAAAAAATCTGATAGCCTAACCAACACTTACTAGTCATGATGAATGTCATCGAAATTCAATCCAACTCCCGGGTACCTAAGTACAAGCAGCTTTTTTCTCATTTCAGGAACAGGATCAACAGCCGGACCTTTCCGGGCAATGAACGGCTGCCTTCCATCAATCACCTCAGTGCGAGCCTTGATGTATCAAGAGATACAGTGGAAAAAGCCTACCGTGAACTCAAAAGGCGCAACCTTATAGAGGCCGTGCCCGGAAAAGGGTACTTTATCAAGCTGAAAGAGAAGCAGGAAGAATACAAGGTCTTTCTCCTTTTTAACAAGCTCAGCGCTCACAAAAAAACCATCTACGATAGCTTCGTGGAAACGCTGGGCGATAATGCTCAGATTGACTTTCATGTTTACAACAATGATTTTGCCACTTTCCAGCGGCTGCTCAATTCACATGCAGGAGACTACACCCATTATGTCATCATCCCGCACTTCTACAACCGGTATACATCGGCGAAAAGTGTAATCGATCAGTTACCCAAAGACAAGCTCCTTTTACTGGACAAACGAATTGAAGGTATCGAAGGGAATTATGCCTGTGTGTACCAGGATTTTGAGCAAAACATTTACGATGCGCTCTGCCAGTCTAAAGAACTGCTGCGCAAATACGACAACCTAAAGTTGATTTTCCCTTCCAAAACCTATCAGCCCAAGGAGATCATCAAAGGGTTCCAGCGGTTCTGCATTGATTGCAACTTCAGAGGCCGGCTTGTGCCGGACATCCAAAAGGAAACCCTGGCTGCGGGAGAAGCCTACATCACGCTAATGGAAGATGACCTCGTGGAGCTCGTCAAAAAATCAAAGGCTTCAGAACTGAAAGTGGGGCAGGAAATCGGTATCCTTTCCTACAATGAAAATCCGCTTAAGGAGGTGCTGCTGGATGGCATCACTGTGATTTCCACCGATTTCCAACAACTCGGCCGCACAGCCGCAGAGATGATACTCGACGAACGCAAAGGTTTTGTGGAGAACCCTTTCCGGCTCATCCGCAGAAACTCGCTATAACACAGCTTCTGAATCATTTCATTTTGGTAGCAGGGCTTGCACTACTTTCGGTAGAGTAAGCCCTTGTACCGATATACTTTAGTGGGGCAACCGCTTTCGCAAAACCCCATACAGGAAGGTGCCGGTCATCGCTGCCAGCAGGAAGACCACAAAAACGGTGTACCCGCTGCCCATTAAAATGAACATCGGCCCCGGGCAAACGCCAGCCAAAGCCCAGCCCATACCAAAAATGAACCCACCGATGATGTAGCGGGGCCAGTGCTTGTCTTTGTCGTGAAACTGAATCTCCTGCCCTTCCGTGGAACGCAGGTGCCGCCGCTTGATGAATTGCACCACCAACACCCCCAGGGCAATGGCCGAAAAGATAATGCCGTACATGTGGAAGGAGTCAAAGCGGAACATTTCGTAAATCCGGAACCAGGAAACAGCTTCGGCTTTGTACAGGGTAATCCCGAAAAGGATGCCCACAATGATATATCTTGACATTCGCATGGCAACGTCGGTTTAAGCATTAAAAATAAAAGGGAACAGAATGTAGGTCATAAACAGCCCGCCGGCAAAGAAGCCAATGACGGCATAGACCGAAGCAAGCTGCAGGGCCGAAATGCCGCTGATGGCGTGCCCGGAAGTACACCCGCCGGCATAGCGGGCCCCAAACCCTACCATAAAACCACCGCCTACGATGATGAGCAGGCCTTTCCATGTAAAAAGGTAGTCCCAGGCATAAAATTCCGGCACCAGTGGCACTTCCCCATTCTCGAAGCTAAAGCCCATATTTGTCAGGCTTTCCACCGTTGCAGAAGAAATATGCGCCACGTTGCCTTCGGGCCCGCTGAAGTAAGTAGCGGCCAGGTACCCCCCGAATACCGCGCCCAGGGCAACGAGCAGGTTCCATCCCTGCGACTGCCAGTCAAACTTGAAAAAGTCGGCCATATCGCCTGCACCATCTGCGGCGCACATCACGCGCAGGTTGGCGGACATCCCAAACTCTTTCCCAAAAAACAGCAGCACAAACATGATCAGGGCAATCATCGGGCCTGCCACGTACCAGGGCCAGGGTTGAGAGATGAGGTCTTTTAGCTGAAGGAGGAATTCGGGTACCATGATTTTGAAAGGTTAGTTACGCTTTCAAATTTAATGGCCATTTGGGATGCTTTCCGATAAACTCTATCGCCATAGAGGGTGATTTTCATCATTGGGGGATACCAGTCGTTTACCTTACAGAGGCTTCCGCTCCGACCGGAAAGCGGAAGGCGGCACCCCCACCCGTTTCTTAAAAAAGCCACTGAAGTGCAGGGGCTCTTCAAACCCCAGCCGGTACCCCACCTCCTTGACCGCCAGATCGGTATGCAGCAGCAGGCGTTTCGCTTCCAGCACGAGCCGGTCCTGAATGGCTTCCTTGGCGGGTTTGCCGGTGAGCTCTTTCACGGTTTGGCTGAGGTGCTTGGGCGTAATATGCAGCTGCCCGGCGTACTCGCTCACCTTGTGCCAGCTGGCGTACTGCTGATCAATGAGCTGTTTGAAATCGCGCAAAATACAGATGCTGCCGTTTTCCTCATCCAATTGGGTGGTGTCCAGTTGGGTGGTATTGTTGCAATAGATTAAGAAGAGCTGCAGCAAAGCCCCCAGCGCGCGCTCCCGGTAGGTCAGTTCCGGGCTCAGGCAGTCCTCCATCTGAATCACAATATCCAGCAGCCGGTCAAAGGTGTCTGGGTCCAGTTGCAACGGGGGCGCATCGCCAAAGGCTCTGAAGAGGTTGATGTTGGAAATGAAGCTTTCGGGGATGTTATTTTCTGCCAGGAAGTCTTTGGAAAAAGTAAATACCCAGCCTTCCGGCCGTGTATCCGCCACCACCTGATGCACCTGCCCCGGGCTGACGAAGTGGACTTCCTGCTCCCGAAAAGGATAAGCCTGATAATCGACCACATGCTGCCCGGTGGCGCGCTCAATCAATAGCACCGTGTAATAGTCGTGACGGTGCGGCTCATCGGCTTGCCCGGCGGCGCGGTCGTAGATACGGCCCATTTGCTCCAGGTAGAAGGAGTGTTGGGGGGCTCGGTGTTCCAGTGTAGGGGTACTGCTCACTTGTGCTGACCTTGATGTTTTGAATAATCTGTGATAATACGAAGATAAAAAATACCGACTGGCCCTGCCATTTTGAACCAACACGACGCTTACTAAGTCGCAAGACCTGCAATTCTTTGTACGATAATTGTTCGCTTTCTCCCCCACACTCCCGACTTTTGGGCCAGAACAAACGGAAAAACGCTATGCCATCTCCTGCTGATGCCACCCAAATTCTCGAAGCGCACTACCAACTGCATGCTCAATCCCGGCAACTGGAGGGGGAGCAAGATGCTACCTTTGAAGTCAGGCCCACCGGTGGCGGCACCTACTGCCTAAAGATCACGCAGGCAGCCCCGGCACTGGTCGAATTACAACTGCAAATCATGCAGCGGCTGGCATCTGCAAGCCTACCCTTCGCCACCCCCAAACCCATCCTCAACAACAAGGGAGCACATACCTGCCCCCTACCCGATGGCGCCACCGCCTACCTCACCACCTGGGTTCCCGGTACGCTTTACGCGAAAGCGAAACTGAAGGACGCCGTACTGCGCGAAAGCCTGGGCCATGCGCTGGGGCAGCTTACCTGGGCACTACAGGGCTTCGATTCCCCGGCAGCCCACCGGGAAATGCGCTGGGATAACAACCAACTGCCCTGGGTGGCACAGCACCTGGAACTATTTGACGCGGCACAGCGAGCAATCGTTGAACAGGGGCTGGGGTATTTTCAGGAATATGCCGCACCGGCCCTCCCCCACCTCCGCCACTCCGTCAATTACAACGATGCGAATGACTACAACCTGATGGCCGAACGCGGCAGGGACGGGCACTACCGCATAACCGGATTGTTCGACTTTGGGGATGCTGTACATACTGCCACCATCAATGAATTGGCTGTTGCGCTAGCCTATGCTATGATGGGACAGCCCGACCCCGCCGGTGCCGCCGTGGAAGTCATCCGTGGATACCATCAGGCATTCCCCCTGGAGGAAGCAGAAGTCGCTGCCCTTCCCGCCCTGGTTTGGGCGAGGTTGCTCATCAGCGTCACCGTTTCCACCCTCAATCAACAGGCGGCGCCGGACCGGGCGTACCTGCAAGTCAGCAACAACGCTGCCTGGAAATTATTGGAACGACTTCAGGACATCCCCTATAACCTGCTGCATTACCACTTCCGCCACGCCTGTGGATGGGAACCCTGCCCGCAGGCTACGGTATTTCAGGATTGGATACGAAAAGAACAGCCTGTATTCGCCCCAGTCTCCCCTATTCCCAACCAATGGCGGCAGATGGACCTCGGCGTGGGCAGCCTGGAGCTGGGCAACAACCGCAACTTTGAGGACGAGTACCGCTTCGAGCGCCACCTACAGCGGATCATGGAAGAGGATGGTGTCGAATTTGGGCTGGGCGGCTACGGCGAGGTCCGACCTTTCTACACCACCGATGCCTATCAGGTGGAAGGCAATAGCGGGCCGCGCTGGCGTACGGTCCACCTGGGGCTGGATGTATGGGCTGTAGCGGGAACACCCGTCTTCGCCCCGCTGGACGGCCGGGTACACAGCTTTGCGGACAATGCAGCGGAACGCGACTACGGGCCTGCCATCATCCTGGAGCATACCCCACAGGAAGGGCTGACTTTTTATACTCTCTACGGCCACCTTTGCCGGGAGTCTCTAACCCAGCTTGAAGTCGGCATGCCCATCCAAAAGGGGCAACTGATTGCGACCTACGGAGCGCGGGAGGTCAATGGCAACTGGCCGCCCCACCTGCACTTTCAGGTGCTGCTGGATACGCTGGGGAAAGAAGGCGATTTCCCCGGTGTCGGCTTCCCTGATGAATGGCCGGTCTGGCGCAGCCTTTGCCCCAATCCGGAATTGCTCCTGCATTTGCCGGAAGGCAGTACGCAGCCCAAACGGGTGCAATGGGATGAAAAGACCATCCAACAGAAACGGCAGGCCCATATCGGCCCCAACCTGAGCCTGTCCTACCAACAGCCCCTGCACATGGTGCGCGCCTTCCGCCATTACCTCTACGCAGCTGATGGACGGCGTTACCTGGACACGGTCAACAACGTGCCCCACGTCGGGCATCAGCACCCCAAAGTGGTGGAAGCCGTACAGCAGCAGGCGGGCATCCTCAACACCAATACCCGCTACCTGCACACCGGGCTGGCGCGCTACGCTGAAGAGCTTACCGCCACCCTGCCCGATCCCCTTTCAGTGGTCTATTTTGTCACCTCCGGCAGCGAGGCCAACGAACTGGCGCTGCGCATGGCACGGACAGCCACGGGGCGCAACGATATCCTGGCGATGGACGGTGCCTACCACGGCCACACCTCAGCCACCATCGACATCAGCGCTTATAAGTTTAATGGGAAGGGCGGCAGCGGGCAACCTCCGCGTACCCACCTTATGCCCCTTTTTGACCAATCAGAACAACCACTGGAGCAGGCCAAATCCCGCCTGGAAGAACTTGCCCAACAGGACATCCACCCCGCCGCTTTCATCAGCGAGAGCATCCTCAGCTGTGGGGGGCAATTGGTGCCGCCGCCGGGGTATTTCCGGACAGTATTCGAAGGTATCCGAAAAATGGGTGGTCTATGCATGATGGATGAGGTACAGACCGGCTTCGGCCGGGTCGGCGAAGCTTTCTGGGCGTTTGAGCTGCAGGAGGTAGTGCCAGACATCGTAGTGCTGGGCAAGCCTATGGGCAATGGATTTCCAATCGGGGCCGTGGTCTGTACCCGGGCTGTGGCGGAGGCTTTTGATACCGGCATGGAATTTTTCAGCACCTTCGGGGGCAATCCGGTCGCTTGTGCGGCGGGAAGGGCGGTCCTGCAAGTCATTCAGGAAGAAGGGCTGCAGGAAAAGGCGCTTCTCACCGGACAGTACCTGATGGAGCAACTCCGCCAACTGCAACGACAGCATGACCTCATCGCGGAGGTGCGGGGCCACGGGCTCTTCCTTGGGGTAGAGCTTTCGCAAAACGGGCAGCCCAAAGCCCGGGAAGGCGCCTACATCATCAATCGTATGCGTGCGCTGGGCGTACTGATGAGCACCGATGGGCCGCAGCATAACGTGCTTAAGATCAAGCCCCCTTTGTCCTTTGGGGTGAAGGAAGCCGGTCAGCTGGCAGCGCGGCTGGGTGCAGTCTTGAAGGAGCTGTAAACCTGCCCCCTGAAACCTGCGCACAAAAAATCTTCTGCATGAAAGAATCAGATTTCATTTCAACTTTTTAGTAATTTTAAGCACCCTCTTACCACAGTTGACCCATTTGCCGGCAACTCCTGCTTGTAAGCAAATATTGTTTATTTTCCACTTTCGCGGCTTTCCTTGCATACCTGCGGGTCACCTTTCGGCGGCCTGGCAAATTCAGCATTGGATTTGATCACCTAAAACACCATAATTATGAAAAAAGCACTGAAAATCCTCGGAATGGTCCTTCTGGGCCTGGTTGTTATTGTGCTGCTGGGCGCGGCTTACATCAACTTCTCCCCTATCCCAAAGCACGAAGCGGAAGTGCCGGTTATCACCATTAAGGCAGATTCTGCCCAATTGGCGCGAGGGGAACACCTGGTCAACGTCTCCTGCGCCCTTTGCCACAAAGGCAAGAATACCAACCAAATGGAAGGCGGCCTGTGGCGGGAGAAGGACTTTGGCGAGGTCTATACCCCCAACCTGACCCTCCATCCGGATTCTAAACTCTCCCAGTATTCCGATGGGGAACTGGCACTGATGCTCCGCACCGGCCTAAAAAAGAATGGCGAAGTTGCCTTCTTTATGCCCCGGTACATGCATTTGTCCGATGAAGACCTCCATGCCGTCATCGCATTCCTGAGGTCAGAAAGCCCGCTCACCCGCCCTTCGGACAAGCAGTGGCCGGAGCGCCAGCCTAATATGCTGGCCAAGGTGCTGGCGAAGGTGGCGATCAAGCCGACGCCTTACCCTGAAGCGGTGGCAACGGTTGACTTCAACGATCCGGTAGCCCACGGCCGCTATCTGGCGCACAACCTGGCCTGCTACCACTGCCACTCGGGAAGTTTTGATGGTATCAACGAGATGGACCCAACGGCCTCAGTGGGGTACTTTGGGGGCGGCAATCCCATTCTGAAGAAAGACGGCAGCGCCAAAATCCTTTCTTCCAACCTAACGCCCCACCCGGAAAATGGTTTGGGCAAATACAGCCCGGAGCAGTTTGCGAAAGCAGTACGAACAGGCAAGCGGCACGATGGCAGCAACCTCGACCACGCTATGCCCCTGTTTACCAACCTGACCGATGCGGAAGTCAACGCCATGTATGCGTACCTGCAAACGGTGCCGGTCATTGATAATGCCATTGAGCCGGGGGCGGTAGTGAAGTAAAATACGATTGAGCACAGCAGGTCCGTTGCAGCACCCGGGCCTGCTACTTTTTCTCCTCCAGCAAATGATATTCCAGTGCCGTGCGGACGAGTCCGGCCGTATTCCGGGCGCCCAGTTTGGTCAGCAGATTGCGGCGGTGGGTCTCTACGGTGCCGAAGCCAATGCTGAGCTGATCGGCAATTTCTCCGGTGGTAAACTCTTCCACAATGAGCTGCAGCACCTGCTTTTCCCGTCTTGAAAGCCGGGGGAAGGGCGAAGCCGGGGCAGGCTGTGCTTTGCTTTCGGAAAGCAGTTGCGCCACATCAGCGCTCAGGTAACTTCGCCCGGCCATCACCTCACGTACCGCCAGCAGGAGTTCATCCTGTCCGGCATTTTTCAGCAGGTAGCCATTGGCGCCCTGTTGTAGCATTTCTTTGATCAGGCTGGCCTCCCGGAGCATGGAAAGCGCCAGTATGCGGACTGTGGTATTGGTTTTGCGGATTTCCCGGCAGACCTCCACCCCGTTCATTTCCGGCATATTGATATCGAGCAAGATGAGGTCGACGGCCTGTTTTTGCAATTGCACCAGGGCATTCCTGCCGTGCCGGGCCACCGCCACACAGACCATATCTTCAGCATCGGACAGCATAAGCTGCAAGCCATCGAGCACCAGCTGATGGTCGTCAACAATCAGTATACGGGTTGGGGCCTTCATAGTGCAGCGGGGTTTAGAGGTTGGCCGACCGGCATTTGAAAGGTAATGGTGGTGCCCTCCAAAGGTACGCTGTCAATATCCAGGGTGCCCTGCAGAAACTGTGCCCGTGAGCGGAGCCCCTTCAGCCCTAGGGTTTCCGCTGAGCTGGATTGGGCTGGTTTGAAGCCCTGCCCGTCATCTTCCAGGATGAGCGTCAGCTGGCCGCCATGCAGGAGAATCTGGAGCAGGACGGACTGCGCTTGAGCGTGCCGGAGGATGTTGTTGGTCCCTTCCTGCAGCATACGGTAGAGGGTCACCTGTTGCCTTTCCGGGATAGAGGCGAGGTCGCCCCGGATTTCCAGGTCCACCCGGAGCCCGCTTTGGCGGAGCTGCCCGGCGAGGTCTTCCACGGCTCCCTTCAGCCCGTATAAGGCCAGGCTGCGGGGCATGAGGTTGTGGGAAATGCGGCGGACCTCCACGCAGGATTCGTCGATGAGGGCCTGTGTCCGGGCTTTCAGGCCAGCCGGAGCAGCGGTGGTGGCGTATTGCCCGAAGTGGGCTTTCACGGAAGTGAGCAGTCCGCCCAGCCCATCGTGCAGGTCCTGAGCGATGCGGGCGCGCTCCTGTTCCTGCCCTTCCAGCATGGCATCAAAGGCGAGTATCTTCTGCTGTTGTTCCAGTTGCTGAATGCGCTGTTCCTGCAATTGGGCAGACTGCGCAGACAGCCGCTGCTGAGTACGCAGGCGAAAGACCAACCCGAAACCTATGGATACGCCGAGCAATACCAGCAGCGCCACCAGCCCAATAAGCCCGTTGCGTTGCTGTGTTTTTTGCCGGATTTCCAAGTCTTGAATGCGCAGGGCCTGTTCTTTTTTGTCCGTCTCATAGGCCACCTGAAGCTCACGCAAATGGGCTTCTGCCTCGGCGGTATTCAGGCTGTCCGAAAGCTGCCGGAACTGTTCCAAAGCCATTAAGGCAGCAGCCGTCTCTCCCCGGGCTTTGTACAGCTGGTACAGGCGCTGTTGCACCATCCCCCGGCGCAGGTGCGCTCCTGCGGCTGTGTAGTGGCGGAGTCCCTTTTCGTAGGCCTGCAGGGCAGCAGCCGGTTGTTCGTTTTGCTCAAAGTATTGCCCCCGGTTTTCCTGGCTCCAGCCTGCCATGAAGAGGTTGCCACCGCTCAGGTAATGCCCGTAGGCACGGTCGATGCGGGCAAGGGTGGCGGTATCATCGGTCAGAAAAAGGCGGGCCATGCTGTAGTGCCCGGGATGCTCCAGGATTTCGGCGGCAGAATGATTGTCCTGCTGCAAGGCTTCCCACTGCTGCTGCACCTTCGCAAAATCCGCAAACCGGTCGGCCATAAAATACTTTTCGGCCAGGTGGTAAAGCACGAAGCCCTGATCCATGCGGCTATCACCGGATTGGGTGACCTGCAGGGCTTTGACCAGGTAGGCTTCGGCTTCCCGGGTTTGCCCCTGCCCCTCGTAGAGCTCGCTGAGCCCGAAGTAGACATGCCAGTTTTCATAAGGGTTGCCTCCTTCAGTGAAGTCCTGCTCTGCAGCGGTGAAGTAGTAGAAAGCGGAATCCTGCCGCCCCATGCGTTTGTAGACCAAGGCCAGGTTTTGGCGGGCAGACCCCAGCAGCGCCTGTTGCCCCCCGGACCCAGCCAGTCGGGCAGCCCGATGAAAGAGCGCAACAGCTTCCTGTTCCCGGGCCTGCCGGTGAGCCAGCATGCCCCGGATGAGCAGTGCCCGGATAACCGCAGCATCGTCTTCCAGTTGCTGGGCCAATGCTTCCGCCTGCCGGGCATAGATCTTGCTGCTGTCGGGTTCCCGAAGGCGGTAGTAATTGGACAACTCCAGCATCAGCGGCAGACGGGCGGTATCTGCCGTTGCTGCCTGCAATTGCTTGTGCAGGGCAGCCGCACCAGATTGCGCCAGGCCTGCATAGCCAAGGTTGAGCAGGACAAACAGAAAGAAAAGGTTTCGCATAATCGGTCCATTAAGCAGCGCTTCGAAACGGCAAAACGCCCTCCAAATTACGCAGATTCATGTCTTGGGCAAAATCGGCTGCCCATGGCTTGGACTTTGCCGAAAGGCTCGCCTATCTTTGCGGCACATTTTACTGCTATGCAACTGAAACGGATACAAGAATACTTTGGCCAATACCAGGGCTACCTGAAGTCCCGCCCGGCCCAAACCGAGCGCCTCCCGATCTGGGAATCTCAGCGGCTATTCCAGGACAACTGGGATATAGATGCGGAGGACTGGCCCGGGATGTACGACCGAAGCCTTCAAAACTCCACCACCAAACGCCTGTGGAAACGGGAGGCCTATGAGCCCAAGCGCATGATGCTGGAGCTGATGCGCATGCAGCCCGACTTTACCCGGCATATGTTTATCGACCTTTTCAATGAGGAGAAGAGCCTGGAAGGGCGTGCCGGCCGCTTTGTCTACTACTGTGACATGCTGCTGCAGGAATACAAGGACAACAACCCGCGCTCCATCGACAACAACCACTACCACGATGACAACTATCAGATGGTGTCGCTTTACCTGGCGTTTCGGTATCCCGACCGGTATGCCTATTATGAGGCGGATGCTTTCCGGAGCATGCTGGAAAAGCTGGGCAGCACCCAACTGCCCGAAACCAATGACCTGGAGCGCTACGCCAAAGTCACGCAAACCCTCTACAAAATGATGGCCAGGGAGGAGGGCTTACTCGGCCTGCACCAAAAAAGGTTGCAAGCCGGGCTACACTATTTGGAGGAGAGCCGCCTGATCGTCTGGGATTTTTGCAAATTTGTGGCTGGATAGCCCGACTGCCTCCCTACTGAAAACTGCAACTATGCTACGTTATTTATGCCTTGCTTTACTGTCTTTTTATTCAACTCTGAGCATGGCTCAGATGCACCACCCTGTGCTGCCTAACCTGGAAGGCGGCGCGCTGATCCAGGCCCTGCAAGACCAGTACCGCCCCAACGGCCTGTTGGATTACGGCAATGCCCGTGACACCATGTACCGGAATGTAGATGCCCGGAATGACACGCTCTACTGCGTTTACACCGGCTACTCCGTATACCTGCCGCCCGGGGAGGACCCGACTACGGCTGCTTTTGAGAATGGCACCGGCATCAACACCGAGCATACCTACCCGCGGGCAAAGGGGGCCGAAGCGCCCACTCCGGAAGCCGATATGCACCACTTGTTCCCCACCCGTGCAGCGGTAAATGCAGCACGGGGCAATTTCCCTTTTGCCGATATCCCACCGAGCCAGGTCAACAACTGGTATTATCTCGATCAGCAACAGAGCAATACACCGGGCAGCAACATCGGGCTTTACAGCCGGGTGGGCGATCAGGTCTTTGAACCCCGCGACGACCATAAGGGCGATGTGGCCCGGGCAATGTTCTACTTTTACACCGTCTATCAACAGGAGGCCAATGCAGCCGACCCGGACTTCTTTGAACAGCAGCGGGCCACTTTGTGCCAGTGGCATTATTCCGACCCGGTGAGCGAAAAAGAATGGGACCGTACCCATGCCATTGCCCCTTATCAGGAAGGCAAAGCGAACCCCTTCGTGCTGGACTGTACGGTAGCGGACCGCTGCTACTGCGAGGGGGTCATCCCGCCGTGTACGCCTCCGGTGAGCACGGAAGCCACACCTGCCATTTCGCTCAACGCCCATGTCTATCCACAACCCGCAAGCGGACAGGCCCAACTACAGGTCACCCTACCGGAAGCCGGGCGGGTTTCCGTCAGGCTGTTCGGGGCACAGGGGCAGGAATTGCGCGCGCTTCCCACCACCACTTATCCCGCCGGCACTCATGATATTGACCTTGAGCTTACGGGCAGTCCCGGGCTCTTTTTTTGCCGCCTGGAATGGGAAGCCGGCACCCAAAAAGCTGTGAAAACACTTAAAATCGTCAATTTATAATCCGCTGAATTTCATTTATTTAAGTCAAAAAACCTTTTAAAGCGCAGTATCCGCCTGAAAGGTCAACGCCCCTGATAAACCGGCAAACAAAACCAGAAGGCAGTCCCCCGGTCCGGCCAGCTTTGCACCCGGATGGTGGCTTCGTGCAAGTCCATGATCTTTTTGACAATAGCCAGCCCGAGCCCGGCTCCTTTTTTGCGTTGATAGGGCTCCCTGCCCACCTGCCGGTAGCGCTCAAATATATGCTCCTGCTCCGGAATGCCGGGCCCTGTGTCGGAAATCCGGACTTCCACACCTTCAGGCTGATTGCTCAACTGCATCCGGATCCGGCCACCATCGGGCGTAAACTTAATGGCATTGTCCAGCAGGTTTTGGATGGCGCGCTCCACGAGGCTGATATCGGCATAGGCCAAAGGGACCCCGTCCCCGACCTCCAGCGCAATGTCCAGCTTACGCTCCCCTGCTATGATCTGATATCGTACGGACACATCCTGAAGCAGTTCTGCCAGCAGGAAAGGCTGCTTCTCCGGGTGGACCTGCCGGGCCTCAAGCTTGGAATACTCAAACAACTGATCCACTAAGCGCCCCAGGCGCTCAGAGCTTTCATAGGCTATTTTCAGGTAGGACTGCCGGTCGGCTGAGGACAGGGTTTCCTCCTTCATGGTCAGGGTTTCCAGATACCCCTGAGTCAGGGAAAGTGGCGTGCGTAAATCATGGGAAACATTGGCAATGAGCTCCTGCCGCAGCCGGTCCACGGCCTTTAGTTCTTCAATATTGGACTCCAGCGTTGCAGCCATTTCATTGAATGCTTCCCTGAGAATGGCCAGCCCGCCATCGGTATGGTTGGGCACCCGCACGCCGTAATCGCCTTCTTTAAACCGGTGGGCCGTTTTGATGATCTGATTGAGGTGGCGGGTAAGGTAAGCAATAGCTACGAGCCCGATAGAAAGGGCAACAATCAGGGCGAGGAAGAACATCCAGGTGCCGGTCTTTAGCATATAGCTGCCAAAAATATGGCTGAGCACCGCATCCTGTTGTTCACTCGCCAAAATGATATAGGCATAGCCCGCCAACTGCTCTTTGTCATAGATGGGTGCTGCGGAGAAGACTTTTTGCTCCCCCGCCGCCTTAGGGTCATCACCGAGAATGAAATGCTGCCCTTCTTCTGATTTGTCAAATAAAGTTATGAGTACCTTTTTTACATTTTTTTATTACCTTTAAGTATTGTTGGGGGAATCATTAAGATCGTGAAAGGACATTTTGCCCTATCCTACTTAAAATTCTCCTCTGAAAGCTATCTACAGTCTGGCTTTAAAGCCGGTTATGCTATTTCCCGATACCGACCATTACTGACTTCTTGCTATCAGACATAATCCTTGAGAAGTACCATGATGCTTTTAGGCGAGATGCCTGATTTTCTATATTCACTGGTGCTAATTACCAAGCTGCTGCATTTTAAAATCACAGACTTCTGTCCGCCTACTCCTGCCGGCCTTAGGCTTCAGATTGCTGAATTGTAGTCTGCCGTTACAAGTGGCCTGCACCGGAGGAAAGCGGCTTCCCATAGAACTTTGCACACTTAAACAAATAGGCACAATCACATTTTTTCACATTGGTTTTGTGGAAAATGTAATGTTATTGCATCTACCTTGTACAATACCTATGCACACCCATTTGACTATGAACGATTTTTCCAGGTTTCTGCGAATAGGGGGGTTATTGAGTGTGATACTACTATGCCTGCCTTTCGAATCAACATCTAAAACCCCTCGGGTGGTCTTGCCAGGGATCACCTACGAGGAGGCGGTGGCGCAAATCGAAGCGTTTAACCTCGACAGTGCACTGGTGCTGTTAGACCAGATTATTCTGGGACTCGAACAGTCTGGTGAGCTGCAATCTGCTTTTGGCACTCAGGTCCGCCTGAAAAAAGCAGAAGCGCTGGAGAAGGCGGATCAGGACGAAGCGGCCATCGAACAACTCTTGGCCGTAGCCCTTGACAGCGAAAACCGCAAGCAATGGTCCGCCTACACCAACGCCCAGCTTTCAGTAGCGCGCCTGCATGAAAAGCACGAGCGCCCGGCGTATTGCTACAAGGCACTGCAGGAGGCACAAATGGCTATAAATGACCATCAGTTGGATAGCCTGTACCCTCGCTTTTCTATCCGGATGTCTTCCTACCACCGGATTTTCGGGCAGCCTGAAACGGCCCTGTTTTATGCAAAAGAGGTTATTCGTACCGCACAGCAGCTTGAGCAGACAGAATTTCTTGGTAACGGTCATATGCTAACCGCCATGCTCCTGAAAGACGAGTTCTTCGAGATTTCAGCTCAGCACTACCTAAAAGCAGCTGAGATTTTTGAAAGCCTTGGCAACTACATTGGGTACTCTGCCATGCTCTGCAACCTGGCGGCACTATACAAAGACCACCACCAATTGGAGCTGGCGCTCAAGTACAGCGATGCCTACCGCGACGCACAGGATGAAATGTCCAAAAAGGGGATTACCGACTTTTGGATGCGCTCTAAGTACTACGAAATCCGATCGGAGATCATGAGCGCCATGCAGCGGTATGACTCCGCGCATTACTACCTTCAGCTGGCCTTCGAAAGCCGCCTAAAACTCATCAGGGAAGAAAACCGGGCACAGGTGGTGGCCATTGAAGCCGAGTTCCACGATCAGCAAAAGGCGGAGAAGATCAAAGACCAGGCCGAAATGCTGAGAAACGAGGCTGTAAAGCGCCGTTTGGGCATTGGTATTGCCCTGCTTTCTCTGATATTTACCGGTATCCTATTGTTTTTCTATGTCAAGCTGCGCGATGCCAATGAGAAAATGCGGCAGCAGGCAGCGCTTATCAACCAGAAAAACCTATCCCTGGGCAAGAACCTGGAAAAACAGATTATGCTGCAGGGGGAAATCCACCACCGGGTAAAAAACAACCTGCAGGTTATTATTAGCCTGTTAGATATTCAAAGAGAAGAAATTCAAGACCCCAAAACGCTTGACCGGCTGGAGTCCATGTCCAACCGCATTTACAGTATGGCAGCTGTGCATGAGATGTTGTATAGCAAAGAGGGGGCGGAAACCATCAGTTTTCCAGCCTACACACAACAGCTCTGCGAGCACTTTTGCCAGATCGCTCCTGAAGGCCAAACCCCGGTTTTTCATCTGGACATGGACGCGCCCCCTCTTACATTGGAAACGCTGATGCCGTTGGGCATCATTATGAATGAGCTGATGACCAACAGCCTGAAATACGGCACCATGCCAAATCATCCGCTAAAAATTGACATTTACCTGCAGCCCTGCGCGGATGGTTTTTGCCTGGAATACCGGGATAACGGCCCGGGCTTCCCGGTCGGCACCATGGGAGAACGGGATGGAGGCCTGGGGTCCTACCTGCTGAAAAGCATGGTCCGCCAACTCAACGGGCATCTGACCACACACAACGATGACGGTGCCGTTCACAAGATATTTTTCAAAGAGAAGAACCAACGAGAGCTGAGTCATGAGTTCATTTCGGATACTGATAGTCGAGGATGAAGTCCTGATCGCGGACACCATAGAGCGCCACTTGTTAAAGGGGGGGCACGAGGTAACCGGCAAGGCTATTTCCTACGAGGAAGCGATTGAAGCCTTTCAGGCTCAGGAACCGGATTTAGTGCTGCTGGACATCCGGCTCAGTGGCCCAAAAACCGGAATTGCCGTAGCCCAATGGCTAAGAGCACAACGAAAATCTGTACCGTTCATTTACCTGACCTCTCAGATGGACCGCCAAAGCCTTGACGCGGCAAAGGCGACCTTCCCATCGGGCTATCTTTCCAAGCCCGTGCAGGCCCAAAGCCTGAAAACGACTATTGAAATCGCCCTGCACAACCACAGCGCCCAGGAAAAGCAAAAGACGACCATCAGGCTCTACAACGGTAAGCAGTATTTTCAGGTCCCCGTAGACGACATCCTTTATCTGCGCTCCGACCACATCTATGTCAAAATTGCTTTGGAAGGGGAAGACGAAGTGGTGCAACGGGCCACGCTCAAAGAAATGATCGACCAACTGCCGGAGGGCCAATTCGTGCAAACGCACCGCAGCTACGCTGTCAACATCCGGCAAGTCTCCATCTGGGACCAGGACTACCTTTACGTTCAGGGGTATCGAGTACCGGTAAGCCGGGGCCGCCGCCGGGACGTGCTCGCTCTCCTTGAAGCCAATCAAAAGGGGAGCTGATTTTTTCATTTCGTGATTTCAACCTTATACTGTATCTTTCACAGCCAAACCCACCCGGCAAAACAACACAGGAACAAAGCCTCCCCCCTGATCAACTGAGTTCAACCAAATTGACGATAAACCATGACCACTATGCTTGCCCGGGCCAGCTTTTTGCTGAATGCCCTACTCCTGTTGCTTTCGCCCCTGCTCCTTAATGCTCAATCCGGCGGAACGGATGATGCCATCCTGCAGGGCTTCTACTGGAATACCAACCCCGGCGATTTTGCCTCCAATCAGGGCGTTTGGTGGGACACCATTTCCACCGTCGCACCTGACTTGGCCAATGGCGGTATTCAAACCGTTTGGACCCCTCCTGCCAACAAAGGGTTTGCAGGCACCTTCGATATGGGGTACGGGGTGTATGATTACTACGACTTCGGCTCCTTTTTTCAGAAAGGCACCCTGCGTACCCGTCATGGCAATGCCGGGCAGTTTTTCAATGCCATTGACGTGCTGCACCAAAACGGGCTCAAAGTAATGGGCGACCTCGTGCTCAACCATCGGGCAGGCGCTGAGTCCACCCAACCCGAAGCGTGCGATCACGAAAATGATGGCATCCTGGAAAACCGTTTCACCCGTTTTCGCCCTGCCAGCGGCCGTGCACCCATGAATGCGGAGGATTTCCACCCTACGAATACCCACTGCGACCTCTTCGGACCCTACCACGACCGCGTTTTTTTCGAAGACCTCTGCTACTTTGAAGGCATTGATCAGGTACTTGACCCCAATGCACCCAACAACGGCTGGTACCACGGACCGCACAATCTCGGCCGGGCAGGCGACTCCCTCATTGTCTGGGGCCGCTACCTGCTCGATGAAGTTGGCTTTGATGAGCTCCGCCTCGATGCCGTTAAGCATATTGAGCCAGGCTTTATGGCGCCTTTCCTGGTGGAGATGGCCGCCGGCGATCAGCCCTTCGCCGTAGGAGAGCTCTTTGACGGAGATATTGGTACCCTCAAAGGTTACCGTGATCAGGTGGAAAGCTTCAATTCGACTTTCGGGACAGGCGGCAAGAATGCCAACCTGGCTATTTTCGACTTCAACCTGCGCTTCGCCATCCGGGACTTTTGCAACAATACTTCCGGCAGTTACGATATGTGGAACCTCAACAACGCAGGCCTCCTCTTCAACGGTATGCCGGGGGAGGACATCGTTAACTTTGTCGAAAACCATGATTTCGACCGCATCGGCTACGTCACAACCGATTGCAGCGACCCCGATGTGGTGGCGCAGGAAGGCAGCACCTGCCTGAAGTTCAGTATTGACTCCGGGCACGATCCGGTGGTTTCAGACAAGCACATCGGCTATGCTTACATCACCGCAGCGGAAGGCCGCCCCTCCATTTTCTGGAAAGACTGGTTTTGGTTTGGGCTAAAGGAAGAGATCAAGTGGCAACTGGCACTGCGCTCGGCTATGGCCAGTGGCAGTACCACGCCCATCACCTTCCTGAACCCCTTCTTTGTAGCAGGAAACGGGGGTGACCTGTTTGTCCTCAACCGCAACGGCGATAGCGGGCAGGGCGGCCTTGTGCTCACGCTGAACGACAGCCCAAATACAGAAAACATTGCTTTTGTAAATACGCCTTTCAGCAATATGGAGCTGAAGGACTACTCGGATGCGTATATGTTCACGCAGACCACCGCATTTGGCGATAGCCGGGCTCAGGTCAAAGCCCTGCCCCGCAATTATGCCTGGTATGCCCCTACCGGCCGCTACCCTACTCCACCTGATGCTGCGCCAACCGCTTTTACCCTCGGCAGCCACGAAGGAGCCAAGCTGCACTTCGTTGCAATCAGGGCTGCTGATGCCGCCAACCTGCTGGTAAATGGCGTACCCATTGAAGCAGGCGACCAGATTGCGGTACAGCCTGCAGGCGGTGGCGATGCCGTTGGCCTGGGCCGTATTGGCCAAAGCTTTGAGTGGGACGGCGTGCACGACATAATCATTGAGGTGCTTGGTGGGGGGAATACCACAGAAGCCAAAGGTGCACTTGTCAATGGCGATGGTTTTGAACTGGTCGTTTTTGACAAAAGTACCGGCACAACAGAAGTGGCAGCAAGTATTGAGTTCGCCGCTGACAACACCAACTTCACCTTCAACCCGCTGCGCCCGTCCAGCAAAGGCGGCGCCTTCAACCTGACCGCCACGCACAGCACCGCTACCTATCAGGTGGGGGCCATTAGCCTGATTACCGGATTTGATACCCGCGCCCTCACCTGCGCCGGTTCAGAGGCGGCGGATAGCCCCTACGATGATGGCTGGCAGACCAATGATGCGGATGGAAACGGGTTTGGTCCATGGACCCTTGTTGCAACGAGCAATGCCGGGCACTTTGCAGCTAGTTCTGCCGGCAATGGGGATGGCGACTCCAACGGTGACGGTGATATCGATACCGGCGGACGGGCCTGGGGCATGTTTGCCAATAGCGGAGGAGAAGCGGTAGCCATCCGAGACTTCAACAACCCGATGGACATTGGGCATACTTTCTCCCTGAGTATGGACAATGGCTTTGTGGATGGCGCCGTGGGCTTCCGCTTGCGCAATATCAACAACCAGGAAGTACTGCGCTTCTATTTTGAAGGAGGAGATGCCAATTACACCCTGCTAGATGGCAATGGCGAACAGGACACCGGAGTGCCTTACACCGATGAAGGGCTGAACATTTCGGTCACCCTGACCGGCTCCGGGCTTTTTGATTTCCAAATTACGCCTCTGGAAAGCGGTACAGCCACCACACTAAGCGGTACCTTCATCAATACAACGGCTACGAATACCATTCATTCGCTGTCTGCCTTCAATCAGAATGCCGGGTTTAATGCGCCAGCCAATTTGTACTTCAACAACTTTGAAATTTGCCGGCCGCCAACCTGCATTATCTCGGATATTCAAGCCAGGTCTCAAACGGTTTGCGACCCGGTTGACAACACCTACAGCCAGTGGGTTACGGTTTTTTTAGCAAATGACCCTCCCGGCCCCATCAATACGCAAATCTCTGTCAATGGAGTGACGGAGCAGTTCAGCAGTTTCAATTCCTTTGACACCGTTTTGATTCAACTCACCGGCTTGATTTCCGATGGGCAGGAGGTAGATGTCACAGCTGTAATCACAGGCAGTGCAGGCTGTACAGTTACCGAAAATGCCCTGTTTACCGCACCTGCTGACTGTCAGCCGCCAACGATCGTTTGCCCGGAGAATATTACGGTAAACACGGACCCCGGAGTTTGCAATGCTGTCGTAAGCTATGACCCTCCACAGGGCACGGACAACCTCCCGGGCGCCAATACCTTCCTGGCTGATGGAACAGGCAGTGGCGAAGCCTTTTCTACTGGTACTACCACCGAGCTTTACCGGGTCATTGATGCAGCAGGCAACGAGACCGGTTGTTCCTTCACCGTCACTGTTGAGGATAAAGAACCGCCCACCTTCACCTGTCCCGGGCCCCAAACCCGAAGCGTAAATGCCAATTGTAATTACACGGTGGAGGACTTCACCAGCCTGGTGGATGATGCTATGGACAATTGCTCCTCTTCCTTCACGATTGTACAATCACCCACCGCCGGGCAAATATTTAATGGTACAGGGAACACGGTAATTCAGCTGACTGTATTTGACGCTGCAGGCAACCATTCCGAATGCGATATGTCGCTAATCCTCAAGGACGATACCCCGCCCTCCGTCAGTTGCCCGGGCACGCCCACTGATGCATTGCTGGGCAGCGACTGCCAGGTCATTTTGGCTGATTATACTGTATTTGCAACCACCACTGACAACTGCGATGGCGCAGTAGACCTCTCCCAGTCTCCGTTATCAGGCACCCCGGTTACCGGGCCACAGGAGTTGGTCGTTACAATAACCGCTACAGATAACGCAGGGCTGACCGACGAATGCACCTACACCATTAATATCTCAGACAACGTACCCCCTACGCCTGACTGCCCTCAGAACATTACGATCGACAACGCGCCCGGGCAGTGCGGTGCGAATGTAAGCTTTACCCTACCCATGCCGGATGACAACTGTGGAAATGCCACGGCAACTGCCAACCCTCCTTCTGGTAGTTTCTTCCCAACAGGCACGACCACCGTCACCGTGACCGCTAATGATGGCAACAATACCGATGACTGCACCTTTACGGTAACTGTAAATGATACAGAGCCTCCCGTGGCCAACTGTACAGACGCCACGGTAGCGCTGGGAGAAGACGGTACCTACACCCTTGGCAGCAAAGACTGCGGCAGCATCACGGATGCCTCCACGGATAATTGCCCCGACGGGACCGGACCGGGCGAATTACAGCCGGGTTGTACTTTTGACGGAACAGCAGTACTCGATTGCAGTGACCTCGAAAGTGGCCGCACGATTACCCTGACCATCGCTGATCTGGCCGGCAACGAAGCAAGCTGCGATGTGCACTTTACTGTTATTGACGAGACCCCGCCCACCGCAGTTTGCCAAAGTCAGACTGTAACCCTTGACGACGATGGGCAGGGCTCACTGGAGGCTATAGCCGTTGACAATGGCAGTACTGACAACTGCAACATCATCAGCTACAGCCTGGACAGGAACACCTTCACCTGCGCAGATGTGGGCCCGCAGCAAGTCACCCTGACCGTTACCGATCAGAGCGGACATAGTGATCAATGCACCGCCAATATTACTGTAGAGGACAAAGCACCGCCGGTTGCCGTTTGCCAGCATTTCACAGCAGCGCTTGTTGCGCCAGGCGCCTTTAGCCTTCAGGCTTCTGACTTGGATGGAGGTTCATCGACAGCTTGTGGCTCATTCAGCCTTAGCATTCCTGCGACTAGCTTTGGGTGCGAAGACATTGGGCAAACCATCCCGGTGGAGCTTACCGTTACCGATGATTCTAACGGGCAAACCGACAAGTGTACCGCCCAGGTAGCCGTAACAGACCCCAATGCTTTCTGTTGTGCAGCTCCGGAAGCTGTATGTGCCAGCACCACCGTTTACCTGGATGAACAAGGCAGTGCCAGCATTGCCCCAGCCGATATTGGCAGCGGCAGCACCGCAGATTGCGGGCTGGACAGTGAAAGCCTCAGCCAGGAAACCTTTGACTGTGAAGACCTCGGCCCTAATACAGTGACCTATACCATCACTGATATCAACCAAAACAGCGATAACTGCACAACAACGGTAACGGTACAAGACAATTTACCTCCGGTTGCTACCTGCCTTACCACAACGGTTGAGCTGCGGCCGGATGGCACTTATGCCCTGCAGGAAAGCGATGTGTACGATGCTGCCAACAGTACTGACAACTGCGGGATTACCCAAATCAGCTTCCCGCCCACCATTTTTGATTGTACCGTTGCAGGGCAGTCTTTCAGTATTCCGGTAATGATAGCGGATGCAAACGGCAATACCAGCTCCTGCACGGCCAGTGTACAAGTCATCATTGGCAGCAGCCTCCCTGCCCCCTGGACGGGAACTGATATCGGCAGTCCGGGAGCAGGCAGCAGTTACACCTATGACCCCTGTGCACCGGGCGATGGCGCCTTTGAAGTAGGAACCGGCGGCTACAACCTCATTCCTAATACAACGGATAATATCGCCTTCACCCACGTCCCCCTCTGCGGCAACGGCGGCATACAGGCACGCATTGATGAGGTCTCCAATGGCTACGCAGGCCTCATGATACGTGAGAGCAATGCCCCGGGCGCTAAGATGACCGCTATTTACAGCAACCTGACCAATCTGCTGCGGCGGGAAACCCGCTCCGTGGCTAACGGGCCACGTAGCTCGGCAACCACCTACGCCTCTTTCCCGACTTTCCTGCGGTTGGTTCGGCAGGGCGACTGGATCCGGGGTTTTTACAAAAACAGCAGCAACTGGATTTTATTCCATCAGGTTTATCTGCCCATGGATGCCTGCGTGGAGATGGGTTTGGCCGTCTTTACCACCGACCCGAGCGGGCAGGCTGATGCTACGTTCAGCAAAGTCAATTACTTGTCCGGCAGCAGCCTCTCCACCCCTGGTAGTTCGCCCACTCCTGAGACACTAAAGTCCAGACAGCAGGCCAGTATAGCGCCCAACCCCTTTAGCCACGAATTCACGCTCACCTTCGAGCGACCGCTTGAGAACACAACGACCGCTGTCCTGCGTAACGAGCTTGGACAAATCCTGCAGCAGCTGCAGCTCCCTGCCGGCGCGATCCACCACAACTTCGATGGCTCCGACCTGCCACGCGGCCTGTACTTCCTCGAAGTGCGCGACGAGCAGGGCAACCGGGAAGTGCTGAAGGTAGTACGGCAGTAAAGTTTACCCACCAAGCTAAAACCTGTTAAATATCAAGCCCCGGCAGACCGTCAAGCGACAGCTGCCGGGGCTTTTTTGTTGCCGCTCTGTCCGGAATACCCCCTCCTCGCATGCCCCCTGACCTCCCAAAGGGGAACCACCGCCCGCAAAAACCAAAGCGCTACGGTTTTATAAAGCTATGATACCGAAACTGACAGAGGAAGACAGGAAAACCATAATATCCACTGCCCATCGGACATATAGCAACAAAAAACACACTACCACACCAACCGCCGCCCGCCGTAGCTTGACGCGAAGGTGGGAAAACCAAAACACCATACAACCATAAAGCCTCAACATACCCTCTGCCACCCCACATTGCTACCATTCAGAACACGAGCGCTACCATTCAGAACATTTTAGCCTTTTTTTTACCTACATAAGCCCGCCCGAAATTATCTTTCAAAATAAGAAACAGCAAGAAATTAAAAAACACACAACCTAAAACGCATACAAATGGCACTTCCTAAAAAACCAGCCCTACCCTTTTTTATTTTGTTTGCACTGAGTATTGGATTGTCTTCCTGCGGCGGATCAACCAGCAAAGCCGCCGAAGCCCCTGATGTAGCCGCTGCAGTCACGCCCCCACCCAAAGCTGACCCGGTTGAGGAAGACACCACAGCAACTCCGGAGTCAGCTGACACTTCCACAGCCGCTGCAGGAACAGAGCCTGCACCCGATATGCCGGATGCTACCGACACCTCCAACAACGCCAACAAATCTGACGGGCAGATGGCAGAACGCACCGTCAATGAAGAAAGGCTGGGCATTATCCTCGATTTGATTTCGGAGGAGCTGGAAGCACAAAAACTGGAATACATCAGCAGTAAAGGGCAGGACTGCTCCGGCATCTACCACAAGATCAAGGACCTGGTACAAAAGAAGATGTCGGTACTCGGCGACAAGACTAAGTTCCACTACCCTTCCTTTACAGAGGACCGGAACTCCCGTCAGATCGCACAATGGTATTACGACCACAACAACTTTCACATCGTACAGGATGCCAATAAGGACCGGAACCTGATCACACCGGGCACCGTGGTTTTCTTTGGACGTACTGAGGAAAAGTACAGCAACATCACCATCGATCTGTTGACCAACCCCGGCAAGTTCGTCCACGATGGTACAAATGGCAAGATCATGCACATCGCCATCGTAACAAAAGTGGAAAAAGACGATGCAGGCAATGTCGTCAAGTACGATATGATGCACGGCCGGAACTCCCGCAACTTCGCCTCCCGGACCACGGCCAACTACGATGGGCCGGGCAGCTACGCCAAGAAGCACGCCAAGTTCCCATTTGGCAACTGGAACCAGCAATTGGTGGGTTTGGCTCATCTTGAGACACCGAAGTAAAAGCTTACCGCAATTCTACCCACACGAGGGAAAACACCTGAAATCCGGTGGCCGGTCCGTAATGATTCGGGCTGGCCATTTTAAGCTTAAGCCAGCCTCTCAGAAAATCCAATCTGAATGGTTGCTGATCACAATATCTAAGCCGGCCGATCAGTTAAAGGCCTGGATAAAAGCCCGGTAATGCCCGGCATCTTTAAAACCCGGTTCACCTTAGTTATAACCATTACAAACATCATTTACCGATGACACGATCACACTTCACTTTGACCACAGCACTTGCCCTGGTTTTCACGCTCTCCCTGACCGCCCAGACCGGGACGGTCAAAGACAGCGAGGGGCATTCTTATGAGACCGTAAAGATTGGAGCTCAGGTATGGATGGCTGAAAATCTCAACACCGAAAAAGCCTCCTGTGAGGGCAACGCCAAAATGAGCTTTGCCAACGGGAGCGAGCGGGGCAAAGATGCGACCTTTCAGGACGGGAAACCCCACTTTGCCTATTACCAAAACCGGCCCGAGCTGGAGTTTGGTGCACTTTATAATCAAAGCGCCATCCTGCAGTGCGAGGTTTGCCCGGATGGCTACCGCATCCCCACCAAAGCAGAGTGGAAAGCATTGGCGGATCACCTTGGCGGCGTCGATAAAGCCGGCGCAAAGCTCAAGCGCGGCGGCCCTTCCGGCTTCAATGCCGATATGATGGGGCACCTTGACACGAGCGGCTCTTCGCTCGAAGGCAAGGCCGTTTCCTGGTGGGGCATGGCAGCAGATGGTTCCACGGCCTACACGGTCGAGCTTAAAGCAGATGGCACCCTCACCCTGTACGAAGAGGGGAATGAGCAATGGGGGAATTATGTGCGGTGCGTGAAGGAGTAAAAGGGTTTTAATTTGCTCTTTAAACAGAACGCTCAAGCAATAAATTGCGCAGATACTTCACAAGGTCGTCCTCTCCGGAAAAGTTAAGCTTTTGACGCAGCCGGTAACGGTTGACGTTAACAGTATTCTCAGAAACCCCAACAGTCATTGCTACTTCCTTGGTCGTTGCACCAAGCGCAAATAAAAGTGCGTAGCGCAATTGGTTATTCGTCCAGTCACCTGAGCGTTCTGTCAGCGCCTTAAAGAACTCCGGATAAGCCAGGTTGAAATGCTCAATGAAATTGGAAGGTTCTTTCAGGCGCTCGTGGAGCAGTATTTTGACTTTGCGTTTCAGCATTTCCGGCTTTTTGGCATAATGATTGACTGCCTCCTCCAAAGCCTGATCCAGCTGTGCCACCCCTATGCTCATTTGAATCACATTCTTGCGCTGCACCTCCAACTGTTTATCCAGTTGGAGGTTATGCATATCAAGAAGTTGCATCCTTTTTTTCACTTCTATGCCTTTTGAGCGCTGACTTTTGAACAAAAGCCCCATAGCTACTGTAGCTGCAATAGCGAGCCCCAAAGCGAGTAGAAGCAGCTTGCGGTTCTCCTCAAGCAATAGTGCTTTCTGTCGGGCCTCATCGGCTTGTTTTTTTGCGGATTGCCTTTCAAGTTCTAAAGATCTGACATTAAAGAGGGTCGCCAGTTCTCCGTGTTCAGATGCAGCAGTCCTAGTCCTCGCTTCATACCTGTGCCGGAGGTAATACTCCAGCCCCGCTTTTGCAGCATCAAGTTGCCCGGACTCCAAATAAAATTGTTGCAGGCAACGGAAGAACACTGCGTGGTGTTCTACATCGAGCGTTTCCAGATAGGTATCCGCTACCGCACTCAAAAGATAGGGGCTGACGGTGCGATTAGGGCTCACAAGATCAAGCAAAACGACAAATGCCTGGTATTCCGGTTTGAGGGTACTACCATGTTGCTGGCAATAGTCCTTATAGGCCCGAAGGGTTCGACGAGCCTCCCTGAACTGCCTACTGCAAATGAGCACATTAAGCTTAATCATGTAGTACTGATCCAGCTGCACCTGATAGCGAAGGGCAGCAGGAGCCGCTTCTTCCAGATATCGGATAGCTCCAGCCTGATCATCCCGCAGTAGCGCGATTTTTGCCTGATTGATCAGGATGAGGACACGGGCGTAGGCATGGTCTTCACCCCTAATAGAATTGTAGGCCTGTTGAAAGATAGAATCTGCCTCAGCTAACAACCACCGGTGGATATACGTCACACCTATATTATTCTCCATGATGGCTCTCCTGTCAGCACTTAGCGGTGGGTCTAGCTTAGCTGCCAGAGATGTAGCCACATTCAGGTAATTATAGGCCACCCGGTACTGTTCCTTTTGTATATAGATGCTGCCAAGGTTGCTGTTCAGCAACATCAACTGCCAATCATTATCTACGGTGAGTGCTACCGCTTTTTGATAGGCCATGACTGCGCTATCCTGTTCAGGTTCGGGCAGAGAAAAAAAGAAATTCCCCAGGGTAAGCCAGTATCTGCTAGCATCAGCCTGGTGCCCGGGAGTGTTTACAAAATGATAGTAGGCTTTCAGAGCTGCCCGGGCATCAGCCCAGTGGCCAGCCATCATACGGCTGTTGACTCTGTTGTTGTGAAATGCCTGTTCGTGCGCTCCTCCGTCAAAGTAATGCTGCTGAAAATATTGTTCATAGCAAAGATAAACGGTATCGGTATCTAAATATCTGGAAAAAACAGTATCCAGTAAATCGTAGGGGTCTACCATTTTTTCCAGGTCCTGCTGTGCCGTCGCACAGGGGGCATTACCCTGATTGGCAGCTAGTTTGGCTGGCAGACACCAAAATAAGGCAATCCAGGCCAGCAGGAATCCGTATGAGTGGCTCTGCCCCTTTACAAAGGAAGGATTTGTGTGTGCATACATATTTTACTATCATTAAGCATCGGTGAGCTTATCCAGAAAGCCGCCACTTGGTCTGTTAACCGTATATGCTTTTCTCCAAAGATTAGTACGAATGTACGCCTTTAGGCTAATAAAGTAAAGCTAAATATGCCGGGCGCTCCATTTGCATACAGTTTGGCAAGAATCCGTTAGGCGTGCCCTCCCAGTTATTCACCCGTCCTTACATGGAGCCGCACTGTTGAAAAAGAGCAGCATACCGTTCGCCAGCCTCTAAGGATGCCATATTGGCATTGCCTTAGAAGCTGGCGAATGATAATCTTATAAAACTCCGGAAGGCAATCTTATTGTTTGATCAATGGTAATACCTGCATATATGCTCCAGCCTGTACCTGCACAAAATAATGCCCGGCCGGCAAACCAGCGACTGGCAATTGTGCTTCCAGCTCCCCTTCACCAACTTGCACTTTCAGCATCTCCTGCCCTAAAGCATTGCAAACCTTAATCAGTCCTGATTGATCAAGCGGGCGATTAAAGGCCAGTACAGCCATCCCGGTAGCAGGATTCGGAAAAATATTGCCATCCAGTTCCAGCCCGGCCTGGCTAAAAACGCCGGATTCCATACCCGACATGGTTGTTCCGGACAGACTCTCACCTCCATAGTTTTCCCCAAGTTTCACTCTCCTGATCAAAGTATTTGCCATGCCGCCCGTGGAATAGACTGCCACGCCGGCTTCCAGGCACTCGCCGGGCAGGTATACAGGGGCTCCTGTTTTTCTCCAGTTGGAACCATTCTTGCTTGTATAAAAACGCAGGTTGTTGCCCTGCCGAAGTATGCCCACCCAGCCCGTCTGACTTGGGATATCAGGCAATAAAAACGTCAGGTCAGCAGATGCGCCATCTGTACTTCGCACAAGTGACTGATGAACAATTCCCTCGCCTTTGAAAATGCCGGCGACTGCATCATCTTCATTTGTACCACTTCTGAGAAAGACCCCTGCATACCCTCCGCTCACCTCATTGATTTTGGCAGCGATATAGCTATTCGCCCCGCAAAGCTCCTGAGTCAGCGTTGCCATATTATCCGAGGTGCTGCCAGTTGACATAACTGCGCCCGTTGATATAGTGATGGCTTTGGTATCACAAACCTCCTGTGTATAAGTGCTGCCAGCTGCTCCCTGATCACCCAGGTCAAGCACTTCGAAGGGCGGCTGAATCGTCATCGAATCCACTACGGTGAGCAAAGCCGAACAGGTATCCTTTAGCCCTGAGGGGTCCGTAACTACAATTTCAACGCTATGCTCACCCAACTCAAAGGAAGCATCGCTAAGAAAACCAAAGCTTAGTAGCCCAACATCTTCCGGATTTGGGTCTGTCGAGTTGTCATCAAAAATTGCCGCATCAGGCTGAGCAGGCCCACAACCGGGACCGACATTCGCGTTGGCATCTTTACACGAGGCCACCGGAGGCAAAGGCGGGCACATCTTGGTATCACAAGAAAAAGTCCAGCCGTAATCTTGCGCTAGTTTTTGTCTGGCCTGTTCAGATTCGCAGTACTTTATCCCCGAGTTGCAAAAAGAAACCCCGGATGGCGGATTGGGCAAAGCAGCCCAGCCAATGAGCGTAGCATCATAGTTTTCTACGCTGATCCCAGCAGTATCGTTGAACATAAACCCCATACTCTCAGCATTGGATATGTCCCAACTGCCTAAATTTTGGTCAAAAGCAACCGCTCCACTGAAGATACTGGAAAAATTTGTGCAATTGCTGACATCCCAGCCGCTGAGGTCCTGATTGAAGGCTCTTGCTCTAAGGAAAGTAAAAGTCAAATTCGTTACATTGCTCACATCCCAGCCACTAATATCCTGATTGAAGGCTTCGGCGTCTTGGAACATGCTCCACATTGTTGTCACATTGCTCACATCCCAGCCACTAATATCCTGATTAAAGACTTTGGCCTCTCTAAACATATCTTTCATATCCGTCACGTTGGAAACGTCCCATAAGGAGATCTCTCCATTGAAAGCCCAACACTGATAGAACATTTCTCTCATGTTTTCAACCGATGAAACATCCCAGTGATTGAGGGAGGTAACCTCTAGTTTACGACATCCCAAAAACATCCTTTCCATACTGGAACAATTGGTCAGATTAGGTGCATTTTCCTCATCAATACTTGTCATGTTCACACAGTTACCGAAATCAAAAGCGTACCACCCCATATCACCCCATGACTCGACACTCATCATTTTGTTGCGAGATGCGTCAGCACTAAACCACAAAACAGCACCTGTTGCCGCATAAATGGCGATTTCATACTCCCCAGGAGCATCATAAGTATGCTCATACCGGGCAAATGTGCTTGACCCGCCTATGACACCAAAGTCAACGTCCTGATCAATAGTGCCATCATTTTCCCAGTCAATGCCAAATGCAGCGAATGTCCCTCCATTATTAGTCCAGTCCTGATAGATACCAATTTTAATGAAGTCATCATCCGGATTGGCTTGCAACCCGGTAAAAGCTCCTCTTGTATCCACTTTGATAACGAAAGGATTGTCGCTGTAGGACTGAGCCGCTGCCCATTGAGAGGTTAAGCATAAAGACAGGCAGATCATCCCCCGAATCCACTGCCGTAACAAAACGAATTCTACTTTTTTCATGTGCATGAAATTTGTTTAGTATAAATTAAAAAATCTCCCATCCCCCGTGAGGATAACATGCGCAAAACTATAACCTGCCCGTGTTTTTTGCCACATAGCATAAAACAGAACAGAATCACCATAAAATACTGAAAATCAGAATATTGAGCAATCTTGTACAAGATTTGTAAGTACCTGTCCCATCTTTGAAGTGATGCATGCAGGTATACAAACGAACATTTTCAACTTGTACAGGGGGGCCATCCTCTATATCCATCAGGTTGGTCAGTACCGGTGCTCTATGCTATCAAAGTCTACAGGCCAACAAAAGACAGACACCCCCATTGTTACCATTCAGAACACGAGCGCTACCATTCAGAACATTTTGGGCTTTTTTTTAGGTGAATGGACGAGGGCGGAATTATCTTTCAGAAGAAGTTACAACTCAATATTAAATTCCAGCCCTAACCCTCAATTAAAATGATATTGCCTAAAAAAATCAACCCCCGAAACTTTCAGACTCATCAGCAGAACTGGTCGGGAAAGTTCATTTCTTATTCCAGCAACCGGTATTTTACTTGTCCGATAAAAACGACAAGTGGCTGCTTCTCAAAAGGCACTTTTATCCACTCTACCAAGCTCAACCATGATACAGGGCAACGGTGGGCGGGCCATGCCCCTGGCTTTTCCTGATCTGCATTCCCTGTATAACGCGGGGGCATTATTTCTGCTAAGACTATGTTTGGAGCTTACTCCTATTGCAAACCAAGGACTTATGAACCCCGCTGAAATGCGGGGCAGACTCTGGCGTCATCTTTTTTAGCTTATTTGACCCGCCAAACGCGCTAAAAAAGATTTAGCCAGAACCACAATTCCTTGATTTTCATGACGAACCCGCTCCAAACATAGTCTAAGAAACGCTATACTTTCCTAAGTAGTGGGGCAAAAATAAAATACACAACTTTCAAAAAGCTTTTGCCCCCACGTTGCACAAAACCAGTTGTGCATTTTCTTTTTCGAGAAGCCCTAAACATGCTGAGGCAGCTTAGGTCCCTTTTAAAATTCCTCCAAAATGAGAGCCATCAGACATGGCCTTCTCCATTAATGCTTACACCCTTTCATACCCATTAAAAAATGAGCAATAACAACCTTCCTTCCTACCAAGACTTATTTGGACAGCTGAACTTTAAGAAAGGTACTGATGCCAGGTCCGTTTATTCCCCCGCAGCGTATTTGGCTGATTTGCTTCAACTGATAGATGATACCTTTCAAAACCCAGACCTTGACATCAGAAGGCCAGATATCAAAAAAATCCTGCTCAATGAGGAGAATACATTTGATATGGTGCCGTATCTCGATATTGTCAACGAAATCCTGGAGCGCCTGGTAGTCGACATAAAAGGCGCAATACCCCCCGGGGAAGAGTGGACGAGCGACCAGATCAAGCGAAAAGCCTATGATATTCTTAAGGAAGCGGCCTACCCAATGAATCTTCCTTTTGATTTGGAGCATGAGCAATTGTATCAGCACCTGGATTTTTTGAATATAGAATTAGAGGAGTTGTTTCATGCTTTTGCGGCGGAGGGTAGCATGGCATCCCAACACGATACCTCCTATCTCAACACTGAAGGCTACCCCTTTAAAGTCACAAAAGCCTCCTATGAGTTTTTATTTGAGAATGGAAAAGGAGCCGGGCAGGAATCTATAGAGAACCTGTATAATCTTACCGCAGAAGAGTCCCCTGAGGATTTAAAAGTGGTTTCGAGGTTTTTGGCAGCTACAGGAATCTCTTCTGAGGATTTACTAAGCCTTCTGTATGGAAACCTCAGCCCTACGGCTAAAAACGAAAATGGCAAAACGGAGCTTGAGGCAGCCGGAGAATTATATCAAAATCTGCATATAGAGGAAGGTTGTTTTACCTTGGATGAGGCGGAAGAGCGAATTGTATTTAAAGGCTCAGGCGCTGAGGGGGATCACGATTGGTCTGGCTGGTTACGCCGGGTACACTTTTTGATCAGTGTGTCCAACGTTACGGGATACAGTATTCAGGAGGTTGAATTGATTGTCCGTTCTTCGAGTGGCTGGGGCTATGCCGGGTCAATAGTGGCTCAAAGACTTGCTTACCTGAAAGGATTTACCAGGCGCTATGATGTAGCTGCTGATGAGGCTGTAGCTTTACTGGGCTGGCCTTTGAATACTATTGGGATGGGAGATGAACATCTGCCAATGGATCTGTTCAACCGAATTTTCAATCATCATTCCAGCTCCATTCATAAAGCTTATATAGCAGGTTCAGAATTCGTACCACCCGCTTTTGCAGGATACAAAGCACTGCGCCCCGTGCCGGGGAGTTTACTGGATGAAGGCAATAAAGACCTTAGTACACACCTACATAAGGCTTTAGGCATTAGCAAAAAAGATTTCAAAACGATAGTAACGCGCTATGAGGACCGGCAAAACATATATGTAGAACACAAATCATGTCTGCTATTTGAAGAAGGCTCAGATCCTATGCGGGCATATTTATTGCTCTATAGAATCGTCAAGCTCAGTGAGCTGTTTGAGATAAGCATCGAGGACTTCCTGGACATGCTGGATATCCTTAATGGAGACCCTCACATTTCCATGTTTAGTAAATATGGTTCTATGCACGGTGCTGAAGGCGGCTTCCTTCTGAGTACTCATATGTTGCTTGAGCCAGGGGCCTGGGGAGGGGTTGATGGCTGGGATCAGAGCGCCTGGTTGGTCCTGCTAATGAGCGAAATCACCCAATGGGCAGAAAAGCATGAATTTAGCGTAAGCGATTTAAGGTTTATACTCCGGGGAGAAAAAAGAGAAAAGCAGACCAACGGATCCCGGCAATTGCTCAGGGAGCAGCAAGCTGAGAAAAACAATCAGGGCGAAAAATTATCTGCCCACGACAAAGCGAAAATTGCGGTCTACGATGCTTTATACCAGAAATTCAAATTAGTCGTTCCAGGTCCGGCTATGTTCCTGGGTAAGCCTGTAGACCAACGTACCGCCAACCTTTTGGCACGAGCGTTGAAAAAACACCCGGACTTAGTCGTTGCCGGGCATCCTGATATTTTACATTTTGAAAAAGATGTGGCGCAGGATTTCGCGCACGCAATGATACACAGCCTACCTAAGGTCACGGCTCATGACTTTAAGGGGTTGGGCATTTCTGAGCTTTTGCTGGATCAACTATATGAGCAACTCGTGGTGCTGCGCTACCTGGAAACGGACGGACGCCTTATTCCAGCAAACTTCCCGGAAAAAGCTGAAGACTTTGTCATTGCTTCTGACCTCAGTCAGCTTCAAGAGGCGACCTTCTTTTTTCTGAACCATAATTACAATAAAGCTGAGGAAAAGGGACAAAGCCCGGTAGAATTAAATTTCTCTATCAGTGATATGAGCCAGGCTCCTTTCAGCGAACTACAGAAGCTGGAGCTGCACAAAAGATTGGTTTACAACGGGTACATAACCGAAGCGGGCAATGTGATTGAACCTTCATTTTTTGGTGATGAGGAAAACCTTGCTCAATTTAACCTGCGCCTTAACTTCGAGGTATTGGCTCCCGAAATACATCAAAAAATCCTCAAGAAGATTGAAGCTTTTGAAAAAGAAGAGCTGGTCCTCAGGAAGGACGTATTCGACGAGCTGGGCCTGGAAGAGGAGGAGTTGGATGAATTGATGGAAAACTTGCAGTTCAACGACTATTTAGACACGAGGAATGTCATCGTTGATAAAGAAGGTGTTTTTAATCTGGCTGCTGATAATATAAAAATTGCATTGCCCTTTTATCCGTATCGGCACAAAATACTCGCCGCAATTCAGGAACATATCCTTGATTACAAGCATCAATTCATCCGCATAAAGAAGGAGGATCTGGGCGATCTGGCCGAGGAGTTGACTGGCAGGCTTTTATTGAAAGACCTGACTTCAGGTGGCTATCTACCCGAAAGCCAGGTCTTAGGGGATGATGAAGACCGCTTCTTCTCCAACGATGAAAATGTATCCGATTTTGAATTAAGCCCCTATTTCAATAGTTACTACAAACAGGTTATCTTTAGAAAGCTCACAGCAATTGCAAAAACAGTTAGTACACTTCGTCTTGCCCCCCAATCTGTAACGGATTTAGACTATAGTCCGGAGCAGTTTTCAGCCATTAAGCACTTGCTGGAAAAATACCACTTCACAAATAACGGGTACATTCTCCCTAACGAGCTGGAGTACTTCCTCAACGAAAACAACCGGCTTGACCTGGACCTTGAGGGATACGAGCAGGAAGGAGAAAACGTCTTCAGCATCCTTCATCAGATCGCCAAATCTGTTCAAAACTGGACTGCTCACGTGTCTTCAGCGCTCCAAAGCCAGGCTACTCAACAAGAAGAACTGATCTATGAGCAACTTCAGGAAAGCCTTGGACTGGACCTTCCCGTTGTAAAGGTAATCCTGGAAGAGATGGTCGGGCGTGAATCTGTAGCTGTCCACTTCCTCGTTCCGGTCTTGGAGAGTGTCAACGCTCTGGGCAAGGTGCAAAAAATACCCGAAGACCATTATTTCAATCTTACCTACCAGCGTATTGAGCAGTTCGCTCACCTCTGCAACCACCTTAACCTGACTGCGGAAGAAGCCCGGGCGGCCTTTATAGATCAGGGACTGGTAGACAAGTTCAGAGAGGGCTTTGTTTTTAATGAGCAGATATGGAGCTGGGGAGACGGCCCTATTGAAATATTGCCATTCCCCAACGGCCCTATTTATGTTTTTAAATATGACTGGACAGACAGAAAAACTTACTATAAAGCTTTCGACCCTGATACTTACGAAGAAATCGTCGGTAAGCAACCGCTGTCCGGACTATCTGAAAATCTGGCAGAGGTTGAAAAAATAGATGCCGCCTTTGTCGATACCCATCAAATCGGATGGTTGATTGCAGGCAGTGCCTGTTATTACTTTGATCAGGAAGAAGAGGACTGGGTGCTCAAAAAAGAGAAGACAATAGGGGTTGTTGACAATCCATTTGAAGACCCCGATCAGATTGATGCGGCGATCATAAACGAAAAAAATCAATTATTCCTATTTGTAGGCGACCAGTACATTCGCTACAGCAACCCCACACCAGCAGACATTCAAGAGATGGACGAGGGGTACCCCAAACCCATCAAAGGGAATTGGGCAGTGGAATTCGGTGTGGATGAACTGCCTGAAGCATTTCACAATGGGATCGACGCTGCTTTCAGGGATCAGGAGGGCGTGGTTTACTTCTTCAAAGGCGAACAGTACGTTTCTTCCAAAGATTTCTCCAAGGCATTGCTCATAAAAGATCGCTGGGGGCAGCCCAGACACACCTATGAGGGAGGAGCGGTGCAAGCCTCATTCATGCTGGATGGCAAGTTTGTACTCTTCAGTGGGCCGCTGGTCATGAGGTATTCCGGCAATATTGAAAACCCTAACACAATCATAGATGAAGGCTTCCCTAAGCTGATTACCAATTACATCCGTAATTTGCCACCTACCTTCCATCAGGGGGTCGACGCTGCCCTACAGATTCCCAGTGGAGGAGGCTACTTATTTAAAGATGAGCTGTTCGTTGAAGTTGATGCCCACTTGAATCTTGTTCCTGATTCAAATGGCGTAGTGGTAAGAAATAACGGCAATTTCTGGGGTACCGTCAATCATCCTTTTGAAAGCAACCCTGCTCCCTCTCCGCTGGTGAGCGCCGCCCTTTTAGGTTTAGATGGCATGGCTTACGTGTTTAGCGGAGACCAGTACTTCCGATACTCTGGTGAGCAATACGGTACTGTAGACGAAGGTTACCCAAAGAAAATTGAAGGAGACTGGGGAGGCCTTACCTCCGTTGATGCAGCTTTTGTCATGGACGGGAAGACTTATCTGTTTGGGACCTACATCGAGCAGGACTCCGCTACTGCCGGAACCCCCTCAATGGATAAGACCGGCTACGTCTGTTATACTACAAATGACTATTCGCTACTTGAAGAAGGCTATCCCAAGCCTGTGGATGACAATTGGTGGAACCTTCCGTTTGAACTGCTGGAACAGTACCCGGCTTTTGAAAAGCCAGATGCGGTATTTATGGGTCAGGACGATAAAACCTATTTGTTTTCCGGGCAACACTATGTCTGCTTTGAGCGCAATGAACGGTGGTGGTCAGAGCCCGAGGAAATCAAGGAAAAATGGCGGGGGCTTCCGGAAGGATTCACCAATGTCGAGGCTGCGTTCACAGGAAAAGACAGTAAAACCTACCTTTTCGTAGGCGACCAGTTTGTCCGGTATACCAATGAGGACTTTACTAAAGCAGACGAAGGCTATCCAAGATCAACGGCTACATCCTGGGGCCGGGTGGTCAATAACTTCCAGCGTAAGGAAATAGTGGATGCTGCACTGTTTATGTTGGCAGAAGTGCCGGAAACGACTCCAGACTCCGGCACTGAAGACTCAAAGACCGACAATCTCGCTGGCACCGCGAAGAAAAACGAAGCACCAAAAGTGAAGCAGGTAGCGTACAGTTACCTGTTCTCGGGCAGCCAATACATACGCTATACCGATCAAAACTATGCTTTCGTTGACGAAGGGTATCCCAAAAACCTGGACCAACTGAAATCAGAACCCCGTTTTAACCAGATTCAGCATTCTTTGGTAGAAGGTTTTGACTCCATCTGTGCCGACCACCGCTCGCTTTATATCTTTAAAGATGGGAAGCTAATCACCAATGTGGACCAGCCCTACCAGCACTACACAGACATGCATAAAGGCCCGATTTTATCGGCCATCATGGATAGTGGCAAGCTGTATTTAGAAAACAGCGACGGCTGGGGAGTATACCCGTACAACGAGGTACAAAGCGAAACTAAGCCTGAGCTCCTTGACGACATTCCTTCCGAATTTCAATCCGGATTAGACGCTGTGCTGCAAGGCACTGATGGCAACACCTATTTTTTCAAGGGCGACCGCTGTTACAACCGCCTCCTTGAAAAAGCCTATCCGTTAGCTGACGAATGGGGAAGACCAGAGATTAATGTACAATTAGACGAAGGCATTGATACCATTCTTGTCGGTAAAGATCAAAAACTATATGTATTCTCAGGCGGCCAATACCAGACGTATCAGCTTCCATTGGAAGATAAAGGCCCTGCGCTTTCCGACAAGCTTTATGCAGAAGGCTACCCACATTCCATTGCCGAAGATTTTGGGCTGGAAAGCATAGTACTAGCCTACGCGGATGGGGAATACACGCACTTCTTTGGCAAACCTGATGAAAATGGCGTACAGCTGCACCTGGTGATCACAGGCGATGAGTATGGCAACGAGTCCAGCCGGGCCTACTACGAAACAGATATCTCCTGGTGGAATATACCGGATGAGTACATATCCGAAGGGTTTGATACGGTCGAGGCCGTTTTGTTCGAAGAGGACAATATGTACCTTATCAACAACAACGAATTTATACAATACAATAAGGCGGAAGACTACTGGAGCTTCCCTAAACCTCTTCAGCGGATTTATCCGGAGCTGCCTCAAGCCAACGAGGATTTCGGTATGGTCCGAACGGCTTTTACCATCCGTAATCAAAGGACTTATTTCTTTTCCAAACACACCTTCTTGTCAATCAATAAGGAAGGACAAAAAGAAGGAGGCCCCATAAAGATAAAGGACTACTGGGGCAGGATCAAAAACAACCTGCAGGAGCGGAAGAGGCTGGAGGCTGCTTTCGTCTTTGACAACAATACCTATTTATTCTCCGGGGATCAGTATGTCCGGTACTCTGGCTTTGATTATGAGTTTATTGACCCGGACTATCCGAAGCCCATTTCAGGCAACCTTCGCACTGAGCCTGGTTTCGAACTGCTGCCAGAACTATTTGAGGAGGTGCTTGAAGAAATGTTTGTAGACGGGGCAGGCCAGTTTGACGAAGTCATTTCTAACGGGCGGAACCTCTATATATTCATTGGTGATGACTTGCACGTATTTGCGAACGATAAAACTGCAGAAGTAGACCTTAGCCAACTCACAAAAGCCAAAAATCACCTGTTGTCCGGCAAAAAAGTGGATGCAGCCATTCATAGTGGTGATAAGGAAATGATCTTATTCAGTGGTGATCAATTTTACTTCTACACTGATGAAAAAGGCGAGCTGACACTAAAAGAAGGGTACCCTAAGGATATATACCCTAACCTTGAGAAAGATTATGGAATGGCTGTACCTAATTCGTTCAGAGAGGGGATAGATGCAGGTTGCAGCCTGAATGATTATTCGGTTTGCTTTTTCAAAGGGAAAGACTTCTGGTACTCGGAAAATGGCCCCACTGCAACACCAATCAGGGACAATTGGGGGAGAATCCATAATAACTTCCAGGAAGACCCTACAGGCGTGGATGCTGTGATGCACGGACTGGATGGCTTTATCTACGCATTTAAAGGCGACCAATTCGTCCGGTATAGCGACTTCAACAACGAATATGTTGATGCAGGATACCCCAAGCCACTTGAGGGGCACTGGGGAGGAATGGCATACCACATGGAACCTGAGCAAATAAAAGTTGACAGTGCTTTCACCTTTGAGCAGAAATCTTATCTATGTTTTTACCATCGCAGCATGGTGCAGTATGTAAGGTTTAGCGACCCGACGTACCAACGCATGGATGACCTTTACCCGAGAGGGGCCTGGTATCACTGGAGAAGCAGGGCAGATTATTATTTAATCGACATTAAGACTATCGCTGACTTCAAAGCACTCTCAGATCAGTTTGCGGACAAGTCGTATACCCTCACCGACTTTGTCAATGCGGTAACCGGGCTCAAGGAGCAGCCCTACGCCGCTCTTGCGGAAACTTTCGGCGAAGACGTTGACAAAGTGCAATGGTTGAAACGCAACAACGCCTTCCTCACCGTACAGGGCCGCTACGAGACGCGATTCAACATGGAAGCAGTCCTGAAGATGTACGAAATCTTGAGGCTGTGCGCCAAAGTCGGACACAGCCCCCAAGAGCTCTACGAGTCTTTATGGTTGAAACTCTTCGATACCATGAACGACCTGGATAAGTTTAACGATGTCTTACCATTTGTAAGTCCGGAAGTTATTGAGACCACTGCCCTCTTCCTGCAAACCGTAAATTCTGAAGCCGACTGGAATACCCTGAAGCGACAGATGCACGATGAGATGAACCTGAAGAAAAGGGATGCATTGGTCGGTTATGTTCTTGCTCATCAAAACAAAGAAGCACTGAGCGAATGGCTTAAAGAACAACAAGCCATTGCTCAGCAATCAGGCAATGGCTCCGTACCTGCAGGGCAAAAATACATTGGCGCTCCAAACATCAACACCCGCGACCTATACGGCCAGCTTTTGATTGACATCGAAATGGGCAATGAAATGCGGACCTCAAGGGTCAAAGAAGCCATTGCCGCCACCCAGCTTTTTATTCACCGGTATTTGGTACACCTGGAAGACCCTAATACAAAAGACGAGGAATTTCTGGTGCGGCAAGAACTCAAGAACCGTTGGGTTTGGCTTAAAAACTACCGGGTATGGGAAGCTAACCGTAAAGTATTCTTATACCCCGAGAACTATATCAGGCCAGAACTACGTGATACCAAAACGCCTGCCTTCCAAAAACTGGAAGAAGACCTTCTGCAAGGGGAAATGTCTGAGGAGTTGGTCACCAAAGCATTCAAAAACTACCTGGATGAATATACAGAAGTTTCCCGGCTGACCATCGCCGGAGGCTACGTCTACAACAACCTGTATACACCTGATGACCTCGAGACCATCCTGTTTGGGCGCACCAAGACAGACCCTATGCGCTACTACTACCGTGAGGCTACTTTTGTGGGTGGTGCAACAGAACACGCCGCCTGGAAAGCCTGGATGCCAATGGAGATTCAAATCAATGCTGCACGGGTTTACCCGGTATACGCCTTTGGGCGGATCTTCGTCTTTTGGGCGACCCTGGAGCAAACCTCCAAGTCCTCCAACACAGGGGCTGTACAAGTCAAAAGCGCCGGAGAGGATACGCAAGAGGTCCGCAACAGCACAGAAACGGAGTATCTCCTGCAGATACACTATTCTTTCTATGACCTAAACAAGCAATGGAAGGCACCCCAGCTGCTGAAGGTCAAAAACTCCAGTGGGATGGGAGGGCAACCCGTTTCCATTATTTCTAACAATATCCCGATTGTTGCTTTCCGGCTGCATGTGCAGAACGCTGAGCAATTAGATGGCAATCAGCACGAAAATATTGAAATCAGCTGTGAGTACGCACAGGAATATATGGTCTTCAAAGGGTTCACCAACGAACACCCTGATCTCCCTGGCTTTAAGTTCCCCCATCCGGTATTCCCTAAATTTGAGAAAGAGCGGAAGACACAAATCACTACTTTTCATTTGACACCAGAGCTTTATGTCCATCAGGTTTCTGAAAAGTCAGGGAGCTTACCGCAAATCACTCCGGAATCACACTTCTATCGTGTCATCCACGAAGATGAACCGATGACACAAGACAGAATGGTCGCCTTGGGTACTCCTGTTAGTTTTAAATCTAAGGGCTGGTTCACCTTTGATCATAAGGGAGGAAGCTTCCTGGTAAAACCTGTGGTGGGCGAGGAGACAGAACCCACAGCCATTCCGGTCAGACAGGTTAAGGATTACCACAGTAAACTGCCCAATACCTGGACCACTCTGGACGCGGCATTTGAGATCGGTGGCATCACTTATCTATTCAGGGGAGGAAAATACATTAGCTCTGATGACTACAGCAAGGTTAAAGATATTAGCCTGGACTGGGGGCGCAAGCAAGTTGATTTCCCGCCCGCAGACACTATATTCCAGTATAAAACCAGCAATGGCAAGGATAGCATGGTACTATTCAGTGGCAACAGTTACCAGCTGCTCAGTGAATCTGCAACCAGCCCACTGTCCGGTAATCCTTATTATTTCCCATCGCTGGGCAAAGTAGAGGCTGCCGTGCGCTTCGGCGGGAAAAACTTCTTCTTCCAAAATAATAATTACCTCAGTTCGGATAGCCTGCAGACGCCCCGGCCTGTCCGGCAGGATTGGAAGGTTAACTCTTCCATTACCCATGTCCGGGGTGTCATCCGGCATAACAACGAAGTCATTGTTGTAGGCAAAGATCAATTCATCCGCTACGGTAAAGATGACCTGAATACCCCCATCGCCACACCAGAAACCTCCAACTTAGGTAACCTTTTACAGGTTCTCGGGTATCAGGGCAGCCTGACTAACCCACAAAAAAGTAAAGAGGTGAAATCTGTGGCACATACACAGGATGGGCAGATTATCATCCAAACCGATAAAATACAGTACCTGAAGGACGGGAAGCTTGCAGACGGTTACAAACCTTCTGATGCAATACCAAGAGTACCCGTGAGTATTGCAGGGATTGAACACACCACCCTTATCAAAGCGAACAACGTCAACCCCAGCCTGCTCCAAAATTCTGAAGGTAGCGGAAATCTTATTGCCGATACGCCAAAGTGGCCATTTCAGTCTTTGGGAGTTTTCTATGCCTCCGGAAATGATAGTTCTATTTGGATAGAATGCGGAGACCGGATCGTAGTAGCTGGAAGTAAAGACGCAAAAGCCTTTTTGACGACCTCTGATGAAACAAAGCGTGCTGAAGAAATCAGGGCCTCTCTGATTGAGCAGCATAGCAGAAATCAAATGTTGACTGCTCATTTTGAGTGGGCCGGTACGACCTACCTTTTTTATGATAAATTCCTTATTGAAAAACCCCAGAACGGAGCAGTCGTCGCTCATATTCTATCCGCTCCGGTAACCGGGGCGCTGATCACCGGTGACAATAAGCTCAGGCTGTTCAGTTCAGAAAGCTATTGGCCGCCTATGGACCTCTCAGAGCTGGATGGCACGAAGGTCAGACAATATATGCTTGCTACCACAAAAATCTTTGGCAATAGCAAGGAAATGTTTTCAGTTTCCCACGATTGGGGCGGTAACAAACCGGTAACTGCTGCTTTCGCTCACAATGGGCAACTTCATTTGATCAAGCAAGATGAATACGCCACTTTTTCTGATGTAAGCAGCAATCCTAAGACAGGGGTTTATCAGGGGGATATTAAAAAACTCGCCCAATTCAATAACCAACTGCCTGCTTCCTGGAAACAGATAGACGGTGCGTTCTTCTGGCCATTAGGCAGCTCTAAGCCCACACTGCACTTTATTTCCGGTCAGCAAATTGTCGGAGAGGAGGTAACCAGCGTGCAGAACTGGCTAAAGCAACAGAGCGGAAATGGAAATGATGGCCCATCTCGTGTAGATGCTGCTTACGCAAGTGATCAGGAGGGTATTGTTTTGCTCAGTGGAGACCAGGTTTATTTCTACGGCTTGACCAATGACCCACAAAACCCATGGGCACTTGGTGAAAACTATCCGGTTACAGACCCTGATGCCAGCGGCATTTCGGCAGCAAGTTACCAGGGCGGCAGCACCTACTTTTTCCGGGGCAACCAGTTTGCAGCCGTCAATGGCTTTTCAAAAGACGTGATAAGGCCCAGCAGGCCTGTCGCCAGTGAGTTCCCCAATATGCACCCTGACTTTAAGGGCGATTTCTCAGCGGTACTCAACGCATCATCCAACTGGATATTTTTCAAAGGGAATCAATATATAGCCTACAATGACAGCAACTTACCAACGACTTCGAAGTCGCGGGTTTACGACCATTACGACATCATCCGCCTTACAGCGAGCACGGCTGTCGAGTTGAACACCCGCTTATTTGCCGGCGGGATGAACGCCTTACTGAACCGGCAAACGCAAGAGCTGGATGAGCTGCCTCGCTTTAGTGGAGAGGAATCCAACTGGACCACCATTAAATTTAAAAAAAATAAAGTGGACCGGTATCCGGTCAGTTCCCACTTAGATTTCACCAGTGCCAACGGTATCTACTACAAAGAGATATTCTTCCACGCTCCATATTTGCTGGCTCAGCACCTCAACGGCAGCCAGAAATTTGAAGAAGCCAAACGCTGGTATGAATACATCTACGATCCTACAGAGGCTGAGCACTACTGGCAGTACCTTCCTTTTGTAGGGCTTGACATTCAGGCACTGGCCGATGGGCTCTTTAGCCTAAAGGAAGATTTACAAGACCAATTGTCTATTGATCTACAGGAGCGCGTTGACTTAATTGCAGAAAAGCTGGAAACGCTCATTCCTGCTTTCACCGGCAAACGATTGCCAACTGACAGCGAAAAAGCACTCATGGATGACTTGCACTGGATATCAGAAAATAAGTCTGATGACAGAAAGTTCAATCCTTACTACGTCATTGATGAACTCAATAAGCTATCCGGTTTAGAGCCTGAAGCGGAGCAGCAAAAACAATCTTTGGCAGAGTTACTCGAACTCGTAGGCCCAATACGCTATCGTTGGGAACAATTGCGAGACAGTACGGATGCCCAGATCAAGGCTTACCTTGACGATCCTTTTGATCCGCATACACTGGCCAACCTTCGGCCCGTTGCCTATCGCAAAGCTATCGTCATGGCTTACGTTGACAACCTGCTGGACTGGGGAGATATGCTATTCCGACAGTACACGCGGGAAAGTATTAATGAAGCCCGGATGCTTTATGTGCTGGCCTATGACCTGCTGGGGCAAAAACCCGCTAACATGGGCAGACTAAAGCTCGAAGCGGCCAAGGCTTATGCCGATGGAACAGAGGGCCTGGACAATGCCAACACTTCTGACTATGACTTCCTTCTGGGCATCAAGGGGATTGGCCGGACTTCACAGGAGTTAGGGCTGGCCGGTCAGGGATTGAGCCACGGTGCCAGTGATTCGGTGATGAGCGTAGCCGCCAATCCTTACTTCTATGTACCCGACAACTTCCTCTTCCTTGAATATTGGGACCGGGTGGAAGACCGGCTATACAAGATACGCCACTCACTGAATATACTAGGCGTCAAGCAGCCACTGCCACTCTTCCAGCCACCTATAGACCCTATGGCCCTGGTCCGGGCGGTAGCCGGAGGCATGCCACTCAGTGCAGCGATCAGCGGACTCCACCTGCCCGTACCCCATTACCGGTTCCGATTCATGCTGGACAGAGCTAAGGAGTTGGTGGGCCAGGTTACTCAATTTGGTGACGCCCTTCTGGCAGCGTTGGAAAAGAAAGATGCCGAGGAGTTGACCTTGCTGCAAAACCGGCAGGAAGGCATCATCCTTAAAATGAACCGGCAGATACGTCAGACTCAGTTAGAAGATGCGATTTTGAACACCAAAGTACTGGAAGAAACGAAAAACAGTACTCAGATACGCCTTGAGCACTTTGAGGAACTGATTGATGAAGGGTTCTTCCTGGGAGAGCAGATACAAATGGGCATTATCGCAGCAGGTGCAGCGATGATGGGCATCTCAGCGATCATCAAAACAGCGTCCAGCCTGCCTCGTGCAGCCCCGGAAGCCTACGTAGGCCCATTCATAGCGGGGGTATCTCACGGTGGCGGCAAAGTGGGTGATATCATCGAAGCGATTGGAGAAGGGTTGGAGACCGGTGGCGATGCCGTCAGTATGTTAGCTGAAATCCCGGCCATTATTGCCAATCAGCAACGCCAGGAAATGGACTGGGAAATGGAGAAAGCACTGGCGTTGAGTGAACTGGTACAGTTAGATTACCAAATAGAGGGAGCCCGCCTGCAGGAGCAAATTGCCCGGTACGAAATCGACCTGCTCGAGAAAGAAATTGAGCACCAGGAAGAAACCGCTAAATTCATGCGGGACAAGTTCACCAATGCTCAGCTTTATCAGTGGCAGATCGGGCGCTTATCAGGCTTGTACTACCAGGCCTACAAGCTGGCATACGATGTTGCTAAGCAGGCCGAGCGGGCCTATCAGTTTGAACGGGCTGCATCAGGAAGTGACACCAGCTTCATTCAGCCCAATTACTGGGACAGCCGCCGCAAAGGCTTACTTGCTGGTGAAAGCCTGCAGCTTGACCTCAATCGTATGGAGCAAGCCTTTATGCAGAGTGACCAACGCCGGTTGGAAGTACGGAAGCCGATCTCTCTGCTGGAGCATGACCCATTGGCGTTCCTGGATCTTAAGACTAAGCGCAGTTGCGAGTTCTTCCTCAATGAAGCCCTCTTTGCGTACGACTTCCCCGGCCACTACTGCCGTCAAATCAAGTCCGTATCGGTTACCTTTGACATACAGCCTAACTTGCACCGTACCGTTTTCGCTACCCTCACACAGCTAAGCCATCATACGGTGACGAAGCCAGATAGCAAAGCCGTGAAGTTTATGCTGGATCCAAAGGGGCAACCACCGCAAAGTATCCGCAGCAACTGGCGCGACGGGCAGCAGATTGCCATCTCCCGGATACAGGAAGACAATGGCATTCTGGACAGCTTCCCTGATCAGGAGCGCTACGAGCACTTCGAAGGTACAGGAGCGGTATCCCGCTGGCGGTTGGAAATCAATGGCAGCCCTGGTGACAGCCTGGACATTGCCAACCTGGAAGATGTAATCCTCAACGTAGAGTACACGGCCCTACAGGGCGGACAGGCATATGCGGATTCCATCAAAGGGCTGTTGAAGCCTTACCCAACCACTACCCTGCTTGATCTCAATTACCTGGCAGGCGATAGCTGGCTGGACTTCGTAGAGGGCGAAACCGATACCCTTTCCCTACCGCTCACCCGTGACCTGTTCCCGAACATGTCAGGCGGCAAGGTCAGCAGCATCTACCTGTTCGTAGAGGCGGAGGGCAGTAGCCGTGGCAACGTTCAAATCAATCAGAATGAGGAATTGACTCTGAAACACCAGCATATCCTGAAACCAGGCAGCCTCAATGTGGGCCGCAATGGCTCCACCTGGAAGCTTACCTATTCGGGCGACCGGAGCGAGCTGCAGAATATTAGCCTGGTGGTGGGGTATCGGGCGAAGGTGGGGTGATGCGTTAAGCCAACTAATCCAACATCTGATCCAAAGCAGGTCCGCCCATGCAAAAGCGGGCCTGCATCAGGTGCATTCGACCAATGATTTTTCATTGCCTCAAGCCGTCTTTCCAAGGCTCCTGAGGCTTAAAAAAAGTATAACCTATGTCCACAACTCACAACCGAACCAGAAGAAGTTCAGTCGCTCATCAAAGTGGTGGGCGCACTGCTGATACGAGTATCCGTAATGGCCGCCGACGAGCACAGAGTGTGGCGGTGACCCGGCGGGAGCGGGAAGCGAATCCTCGCGATTTAGAGTTAGGCGAGCGGGCAGAACAGGGGAATACATCCGGAGCAACGAAGGTCCGGCATACGATTGGAGATCGGACGGAAGCGTTTTTTAAACAAGATCAGCATACTCTAAATATTCCTGAGGGCAAAGAGAATTGGCCGCTTGCTTGGGCTGATATCCCTACTACTAATCCAAGATTAGGCGAACGAGGAGTGGCCTCCTATCTACTAGGGCTAGAGCTTATCGGTATCAACGTTGTGCCACTCCCTAGGACTTACATGGGAGAAATCGAAGGACAATATGGACAAATTTCCTTAAAAGCTCCAGGAACCGAAATAACAAAACTTCGCAAAAGAGAATATAATCAAGGTATAATCACTCCAGAATTTGTTACAGATATTTTGAACCTTCAAGTACTCGACTATATAAGTGGTCAAACTGATCGCAACCTAAGTAATATTTTCGTAGAAGAGAAAGGCGGGAAATTCACTAGAGTATTTGGTATTGACAATGATATATCCTTCGGACCAGGACGGGAGCTTGCAAATAATGGTAGCTTTTTCCCTCAGCTTCCTTTTCCCATACCAGAGAACACTCGGAGTTCTCTAAGAGAAAAAGGGGAGGGAGTTATTCGGAAATTAATGGAAAAACGCTTGATTACTAATATTGAAGCCAGAGAAGCCCGAAGACGCTTAATCTATCTCCTTGACCATAGTTCGAGCATTAATGGTATCCGAGAAGATTCACTTCCACAGGACATTGAAGGCTTTAAAGAATTAGGACCTTATTTTAAGAATGTTGCTAATGAGTTATTTTCACATATCTCACCTGCTGCAAATGATGATGCTATCGGAGAGGTCGAGTCTCTGGCTTCAGATGATGATGCCATCGGAGAGGTCGAATCTCTGGCTTCAGATGATGATGCTATCGGAGAAGCCGAATCTCTGGCTTCAGATGATGATATAGGAAGGCAAGAATTATTCAATCAATTCATAGGTAGAATACCTATAGAGCCACAACAACCGATACCGGCAAGGCGGCTTAGAGGTAATTTAGGACGCTTACGACAAGCTATTCAAGGTCAGCCGAATGAAATTGAAGAGGATATTAATCGTATTTCTCCCGCTATCGTGAATATTCCTTTACCCAATGACGATCAGCCTGATCCACTTTTGGAAGAAGGACGACAACCTAGAAGAAGAGGAAACTTAGGAAGGCTCGAAGAAGCTCTTCCCCCCCAAAGAAGGCGGAGAGCAAACAACCTAGGAGGAGCCACACAGATTGATTTAGATGAAATGCCCCCACCCCAAGTTGTTCCTCTTCCCCCACCTGAGGAAAATCAACTCTCCCCTTTGCATGATCTACCGAGGGTAAGGCGTGAAGCCGCTCCTGGTGCACCAGGCAGACCTCAATAAAGTGATCTCCTGAGTATTTGAAATAAAAAATACAGTTATGTCCAAAACCAGCCGTTCCCGTTCCAATTCCAGCCGTTCCCGGACCAACGCCAGGCCGGACAGCCATTCGCGTAGCCGTAGCCGCTCCAGCCGCAGCAACAGCCGTGACCGCAGTTCTTCAAATACAAGTACACGGGACCGGTCAGCAACCACTCGCGATACCAATTCAAACCCTGCCTCCCGCACTGAAGCCAGGCAACGGTCCAGTTCCGCTCCCCCTTCCCGTGCCACCAGCCGCACTGAACAGCGACAGCGTGCCCAATCTGCCATTGAGGCTGACACTTCTGGGAACGCTTCACAACAGAATAGCAATCAGACGGGATCGGTTAGTGGCAACCGGATGGCAGGTAGCCCTACAGCCCAAACCACACTTTCTCCAGCGGAAAAGGAAGCGCAGGTAAAGAAAACAATCGGTGAGCTGCTCAACAACGATCAGCTAAAGCTCAAGCGGTGGGTCAAAGATGGCGAGGAGGTCAAGCTTAGCCCGGATGCTATCGAAAATATGGACGCAGCCACCCGCGAACGCCTGCTCGCCGACCTGATGCACGTCAACCAGGCGTACAAAGACGGGCAATTCAAGCTCACTGGCGACAAAGCGGATGATGCAGACCAGCAGGCACTGGAAGAATCCCTGGGCAGCTGGCTCAACCAGCTCGACAGCACCCTCGCCCAAGCCAATGCCGACCAACTGATCGACTTAAGCCAGTTCCCAAAACCGGACTTCGCCACGGCGGATACCAGCAAAAAAGGCTTCATGCAGGCCGTAAAGGATGGCATCCTTTCCCGCCTGGGAGCAACACCACGCCTCGATGCAGTCATGAAAACCTCATCTGAAGAGAACCCCAGTGATCAAAATAAAGAGGATAATGCGGCTGACTCGCCCAACCTAAATCCCCCCACTCCAGAGCGCCTGACTGATATCAAAAAGCAGCAGGCTCAACTCCGGATGGATAGGGATAAAGCAGCAGCAACCGAAGCTCAGTTGGGAAAAGAGCGCCAACAACTTGTCGACCAGCTATTCGACAAATGGAAAAGCGAAAACGGTAAAGAAGATTTGAGCCCTAAAGAAATACTCCCCGATTTCAACAACAATTGGTTCGACCTTAAAAAGTCACTGGCCTACAGTCAGGAAGGACAACCCTCCGATGATTACCAAATGAACCTGGCGGTGATGGAAAAGATGGTCAATTATCGGAAAGACACAGTAGATGGCATCGTCAATTCAGCAATCGGGGAAGTCGCTCAAAAAAACGGGCTGGACAAAGACGCCATACAGGTGCTCGCACCGGGCAGCGTATCGCCTACGTCTGATTACGACATAACCTTTGCCATACCTTCTAAACCAGAGTTAGAAGCATCTGTGGTCAAGGCATTCCACCAAAAATTCGGGGAAGCCTTCCCGGGCCTTTCAGCAGGGGTTTTGTTTGACACGAATGTCTATACAAATGGTTTTATGACCCCGGGCACCGAACAGGATGAAGCCTACATCGATAAATTTAACCCCGGAGGGAAAACAGCCGACCTTCCCGTTGGCGAAAGAGTGCTGGTTGCGGAAGGGAAACAGCGTAAACGCCAAACCCAGATGGCACTTTCTCTGGTGTCTGTGGCCCAGGCATTGCCCACTAAAGACTGGGATGCTTATATGCAGGATACCCTGGACAACGTTTCCAAATCCTTAACCGATCAGGGGCTGAGCCCCTCTGCTGTGGAAGAAAAGGTTCGGGATTTAGTGGCCATCTTCCAGAAAGCAGAGCGAATCCACCTTGAAACAAAGGCTGCCATCCGGGAAAAGACAACCCTCAATGAAAAAGTCAATCCAGAGCGGGCAGCCGATCACCTGGAAGCTAGCAGCAAGGATGAGCTGTACATGGAGGCATTGGATGAGGCCAGTCAGCAAATTGAACAATTGCGGGCCAATTCAGCTCAACTACAGAACGCCAATACCACACCACAAGAAAGGGTGCAGCTGCTGGCAGATCGAGCCGATTTGATCACCCGCTTCGAAGAAACTCAGGGCAAAGCGCTCATTTATGCCAACGAGAGCTATTTCAGTGGTGGCGCAGCCATTCATGTCGTAAAAGGCATGCAGAGTGGGCAGCAGGAAGTAAAACTAGGCCGCCAGCAGCGTATGCAGTCCATACTAATGAATGTAGGTTACCAAATTGACCATTTCAATAAACTGGCGGCGGAAGGAAACGAAGGAAGAGCGATACTTAATACCGCTAAATACGGGCAGCGTATAGCAGACCTGGCTATGAATCCAGCCAATGGCATCGTACTATCTGACCGAAGCACTAAAACTTTGCAACTCGCAAGAGAAATTATTTCTGAAGTCAAAAAAGACGATGTTAACTTCCCTTCTCCCTCTGAAAAGGAACAAGAAGCGCTGCGCAGATGGAATAATGCCTTTCCAAATGATCCACCGGCTGATATTATCCGGGAAACGTATAAGGAAATAGGCCAGAAAAGCCTTGCTCCGTTCATCGCAGACAAGGTCAGCCAGCAGCAGCAAGACCTGGCTAAGCTGACCCTGCAAAGTGCCGTTATCCAGAGAAAACTGCGCAGAAACCCTGACATGCCAGATACAGAGAAACAGGAGCTGCGCCAACGGCTGAAAGCGGTCAATAAAGAAATGGCCTACAACCGGTTCAACCTCTGGAAGCAGGGGCTTCAAAGCAGCGGGCAAACCGTTGCCCCCAAAAAAGATCACCCGCAAGGAAAGGAGCCTTCACCGGCTCAAGTCCTAAAGATGCTTAAAGTCGCGGACCTCTTTGCCCGTGCTGCCGAAGATGCCCGAAAAAAACGCCCGGAAGCAGAACGCTCAGAATTAGTAGGCTACAAAACAGCTGATGAAGAGCCGCTGATGATCTCCATAGAAAAACGCAGGCAGTCTTACCGGGATGCAATGCAACAGCAGGGCGTCCCCCTTGAAGATCAGCTTACAGATGATGAGGTAACCGCCATTGTCATGTACTCCTCCCGTTACTTCCAGGTCCTTAATGATACGAGCCGGTTCAGTGGGGTCTCTGCCCTAAATGCCAATCCTATGGACAAGGCCAACTGGAAAATGCCGGAAGAGGTAAACATCAAACAAAAAGACGATGAAATCAATGCCTTGACAGCTGATCAGAAAGCGGCAAATGCAGAACGCCTTTCTGACGCTCAACAACTGGAATCCAATGTTAACAAATGGCGGGGTGTGCTTGTCAACGCTATTAATAAGCTTAATCAAAAACCTCAATTCACTACCGAAGGATATGACCCAAAAGCCACAGTATTCCGGTTTGACGGCAAGGGGGACTATATTGACAAACGCATCAAAGATGGAGCATGGGATGACAAGGCAGCCATCAGTACGGCAAGAGAGGTAGATGGGGCGCTACAAGGTGCAGATAAAATGTTCACACTTAATATTATTGATAATTCCATTGGTGCTGATATCGCCAATTTTTCTCATTATGGCCCCCAGGAAAAGGAAAAACTATTGATACCTGGGTCCGAATTCAGAATAAAGGCGAGCCTGAAACGGCCGGACGGTGTAGAGGCTAAAGATTGGATTAACGGGCTTGTAAATGCTCAGGGGGAACCTGGTGAGGACCTTGAGGATGTAATGAATGGGCTCACTAAAGACGATCGGATGCTATTCAAACAGCACATCATTAATGTCAAAGCCGGATATGCTAAATCTCTACAAGGCGCCGAACAGGAGCAAGACCCTGAAAAAAGGAAAAAGCTCCTGGATCAGCTTAGGCAAATGGAGACTATCATCTGGTCAGTAGGCACAAATCAACCGTAGCTTTATAAAAACCCACCACTCATAGTACCTGCTTTACTATTTAGCAATTGCCCACCCTTGAAGGCAAGGGGCTTGGCCCATACTTTGGTGCCTGGCGCCTGTCAGGGCTTAATCTCCGGATTGCCCACACAAAAGCTGCCCTTTTAGCATCCACAGGATGAGGTTTACTTCACGCTCTTTTTCCCTACCTTCGCCACATGTCCAAAGAAAAAGACCAACAAGCCATGCTGAAGAAGCTGGGGATCCACCAGCTCAACCCTATGCAGATGGCCGCCCATAAAGCCATCGCCGAAGGGCCCGAGCTGATTCTGGTCGCCCCGACCGGTACCGGCAAGACCCTGGCCTTCCTGCTGCCTGTCATCGGGCAGATGGACCCTGAACTCGGGGAAGTACAGGCATTGATCCTGGTGCCCTCCCGGGAACTGGCCATACAGATCGAGCAGATCGCCCGGGATATGGGGAGTGGGTTTAAGATCAACGCTGTCTACGGAGGACGCGCGGGCTATAAGGACAAGCAAGACCTCAAACACCCGCCGGCTATTCTGGTAGGCACTCCGGGGCGGATTGCCGATCATATTGAGCGGGAGAACCTGGTGACAGCGCACATAAAGACCCTGGTGCTCGATGAGTTCGACAAGTCACTGGAGACCGGCTTCGAGAAGCAGATGCGGGCCATTATTGAGAGCATCCCGTCACTGGACCGGAAAATTCTTACTTCGGCTACCCAAAGTGTAAGCATCCCGGATTTTGTTGGGCTAAAAGCGCCTGCCCGGTTGCTGTTCGAGGCGGAAGACACCTCGCAGCTGGCACTTAAGGCGGTTGCCGCAGGGGACGTGGATGAGTACGGTACCCTGGCATTGCTACTGGCTGAAGTTAGCGCCGGCAGAGGCATTGTGTTTTGCAGCCTGAAAGATACCCTGCAACAGGTGAGCGTATTTCTGGACCGGAAAAAGATAGCCCACACCTGCTTCTACGGGGGCATGGACCAACTGGACCGCGAGCAGGCCCTGATTCAATTCCGAAACGGCACGCACCGCATTCTCTTGTCTACCGATCTGGCGTCACGCGGTATCGATATCCCGGAGCTGGATTACATCATACACTTTGAATTCCCCTTTGATGAGGCCTCCTTCATCCACCGGAATGGCCGCACGGCACGGATGCACAGCGAGGGCGCTGCCTACCTGATCAAACCTCAAAACCGGGAGCTGCCCCACTACGCCCGCAGAGCCGAGATGATATCCCTCACTGGCGATGGTAAGCTTACACCCAGCGAATGGGCGACACTCTACATGCTGGGCGGCCGGAAAGACAAAATCTCCAAGGGGGATATCGCCGGATTGTTCCTCAAGGAGGGCGGACTGAGACCGGATCAACTGGGTGTCATTGAACTCAAGCGAGACTGCGCCTACATCGCCGTGCACCCTAGTGAGGCGGATAAGGTGCTCAAGGTGCTGGACAACAAAAAACTGAAGAAGAAAAAGATCCGGCTCCATTTGCTCAAGCAGAAGAAATAAGCACCTATTTTCCACGGTGCGACCGCAAAGCTACTCCTGCCCAAAATAGAATCGGATAGCTCAGATAAAAGGTTGTGGCCTTCAACTAACGCTCTTCTTTGGACACCCGCATTGTTACCATTCAGAACACGAGCGCTACCATTCAGAACATTTAACCCCTAAAATTTGGAGGTAAAGGCCCTTCGCCCCTACCTTGAAGGTATTCGCTTAACAAAGTGGTTTGCAACATCAGCCCATGACGAAGCGTAGCTTGTCAGGACAAGTGTGGGCTACTTTCCAGCGTCTATGCCGACCTGCCTGCCGAAGTGTCTCGACACGTAGGTAGGCATCAAGTCGGTTTGCTGCTCCGATCTTTATCGGAGACCACTTTATCGTCGGTATAAATCAGTATAACTCCATAAGATCAGGCAAATAACACAACGACGACAGTTAAGTAAGGGGGAATAACTTACTTATCTTTTTTCGAAGCCAGGCCGCTAGCTGTGGTCTGGCTTTTTAACTACACTCCTAATCCATTTAACCCCATGTTTACAACATTCCGCCACCTCATGGTGGCTGTTTTCTCTTTTGTATCCGTTTGTGCAATTGCCCAAGCCAACGAAGTCTGCCAGGATAACGATTGTTCCCCTGCTCTACAGGCCATCGCACTGAATGCGCCGGAAAATGGCAGCATTACGCCTCAGCGTACTGAGGATTTCAAAAATGCTTACCTAAAAGTAAAGCAGTATCTAAATTCAGTAACCAACAACAACGACTGGCAACGGAAATACGCCAACAGCGAACTGGGCGGCCGAAGCTGCCTGCGCTTGTACCAACTGGAGAGCTATTTTGGCGATGAGTATGATAACAACCCGGACTTCAGGGCTTTCATACAGCAACAGGAGGCAGACGTCATGGCTTTCAAGGAGCGCTGCTTCGAAAGTTCCCGGCGGGCGCTCAACCTCATCCGGCGAATGGAATCGCACTGCCCCGAGGAAAAAGACCGTACCGAGAATTTGGCGGGGACTACACTCACCACCCTTCCTAACACCTTTATGAAGCTCGGCAAAGAACTCGGCTATTTCGATGAAGAGGGCAACCTGCTCAAACCTTTTGTGCAGCCATCAGCCCCGGAACCTACCCCGCAGGAAGCTATTAAACAGCAAAGCAAACGGAAGCAAATACAGTATCTGGAGGAACAGGTGGCACAACTGCCCGTTGGGCCTGAAACCCAAAATAAAATTGCAGAGGCCAAAACAGGGCTGGGGAAAGCAAAACCCCGACTGGGCTTACTCAAAGGGGCGCTTGGCTTGCTGGGCTCCCGGCTGGGGACCTTCCTGCCTGGCCCGATAGGTATTGTCGGCAAAGCCAAAACCCTGAACGACATCCTTGGTTTATTGAGCAATTTCAAACCTAAGCTCCCCTTCCCGGGGCTCTTGTCCAAAATTGGCGGCCTCTTCAAACGGGGTAAGAAACTGGGCGAAAAGGCGAGGGCATTGGCCGATCGTTCCAAAAAACTAAAAGACCAATTTGATCAGGTGCAAGATAAGGCAGCAAAAGCCCAGCAAAAACTACAGCGGCAGGAGGATAAAGCCGAGACACTGGAAAATCAACTCGCTGACCTAACGCGAAAAAAAGAGGAACTGACAAGAAAACTGGAGGATAAACCGCGTAGTATTCTCGAGGAGCTCCATGATCAGGTCGCTAAAGCAAAAGACGAAGCTGATAAGCTGGTCGAAGAAGTGAAGAAAGTCAATCTAAAGAAAGACGAACTGCTGGATGAAATTGCCGAACTGGAACAGCAGAAAAAAGAAATAGAGGACCAACTTGATGCACTGGAGCAGGAAACCGAACAGGTCAAGCAAGAAACTGAACAGCTGGAGGAGGAAGTACTTGCTGCACAACAGGAAGTGGAACAGGCAAAAGCAAAAGAAGAAAAGCTGGAAAACATCCAACAGCAAATGGAGGACCTCAAGCCTGAAGACGTCCTGGCGCAGGAACTGAAACTCTGCCGGTCTGACTTCGAGAAAATGCTGGATGACATTACCGGTGTCGAGCAAAAGCAGGGCAAGCTGAAGAACAAACTGGGCAACCTGCTCTCCCGGCCAGGTAAGCTCCTGGATAAAGCCAAAGACCTCAAAATCTTCCAAAACAGACTTAAGCTGGGCAAAGAGGGCAGCCCGGTAGCTGAAAAAACACTCGGCAAGCTGGAGGAGCTTTCTCAAAAAGCGATCCTTATCGGGGATATTGCTCAAATCCTGACCGGCAAGGAAACCCGCTTGCAGCAACGGGTCAATGGTATTGATAGCAAAATCAGTAACGCCCGTACCTTTTATGATACCCGGATTATAGACCTGGATCAGCTACAAAACGACCTGCTCCAACTGGTGGCAGAAAAAACAGGGCTGAACAACAAAATTGATCAGGCTGGCAGCGAGATCGCCGGGCTGGAAAATCAGGTCAATGACTTCTTAAATCGCTATCGGCTATTCGATGAAGAAACCGATTGCCTTAGCCTTGAAGAACTCCGGGATAAACTCCGGGAGATTGAACAAGAGCAGCAGGCCGCAGAGCCGGAAATCGACGAAGCCCTGGAAGACCTGGAAGAAACTGAAGCGGAAGCGGAGCAGGTCGAAGAAGCGACCAAAGCCGTGGAACAAGAAATTGAAGAGCAGGCAGAGGTGAAAGAGGAAGAAGAGGCCTTACAGGAAGAATACGGCACAGATACCAAACTCGAGCCCGTCACTAAGGAAGAGTGGTCAGAAAGCTTTCAGGTGGAGCGCCCCTACTGGGACGCTGTTTTCCACCCCGATGACGAAGTAGTAGAGGGTTACAAAGGCCGCTACTTTGAGGTCCGCCTCAAGGATGCCGACCAAGCTGTAAAGCTGCTCTTTGGTGCCGGGGAGTACTTCCTGAGCCGCAATGACTTCCGGGAGCGCTACGGGCTGACCATAGGCACCTTTGTATCAGAAGCCTTGCTTGCGCTGAAAAAAACAGACCGCGAAAAAATTAAAGTTTTTATACAGGGCAGTGCAGACATCGTGGGGCAGGCGACCTTCAGCGGGAACCTGGATGACAACTACCTTTACAGCTCCATTACGGTTTTACCGCAGCAACCGGGAGGCGAGCGCTTCCTTGGCAGCCCGGAAATGCGGGACATTCCAACAAGAAACTTCCGCAACGAGCACCTCCCCAACCTGCGGGGCCGCTTCCTGAAAGAAATGATCACGGTCTACTCCAAAAAGCTGGAACCGATACTCCTCGAAGGCAGTGTCAAAGCCGTGAAGGATGAGGCTGACCGGAATGCGGTCATTTACCTGTTCTTACCGGAGGAGATGCTTGATTAGGACATTCTACCCTTAGCGTAGAGTGTATAATGGCTTAAAACTGGTTTTTCAAAGGAGGTTGCCGAAAATCCTTTAAAGAGTAGGCGTAACACATCTATATTTTAAAAATGCAAAGTTGTAAACACCTTTTATCTTTAGCCGCACTTCTATTTTTAGTGCAAACCGCTTTTGCCCAGATAACTAATACATCATGGGAATATCAGCAAGGCCGTATTGAGCGGGTTAGCACAAAAACAACCGATGAATATCCAACTGTAGAGGAAGTATTGAGGATGCCCTTTGAGAAGTTTAAAAACAGCTTTCCTGGCAAGGATGATGAGGGATGGCTGCCCGCACCAACCAACAGCAACGGTCAGGTCGACTATACCTTCAATCGGAAAGTTGCATGCGGGACACAAGCCGACTTCGTTTATTTTCAGACCATTGTGAATATCCCGGAAGGTACAGCAATTAATACTTTCACTGTATCGTATGCCAATGCAAACGATGCTGCCCGTGTGTACTTTTACAACGCTAAGAACGATGGAACTTATAATGAGAAAGCAGATTTAATAAGAAGGGTTAGTACTAACCAAAAAAAAGACCTGAGTGATCAAGTTACGTCTGGAGAAAACCGGGTTCTGGTTGTCGCCTACAATCAGTGCGCAGGCGGAGAAGTCAGAGGGATAAGCATACAAGTCAATGGTGAGCCCATAGAAGAGGTTGAAGCGGAAATCACGAAGAGCCACTGCGGAAAAGAATACGATGCCGTTACGATCGGAGAGCAGACCTGGCTGAAGAAAAACTTAATGGAGGAAAGTTGTGAATGTGATAGCTTGATGTTTGCCGATGGCAGCAAAGGCGGAAAAGGCAGCCCCAGCCCTCTGTATGTGAATGAACCGCGTTTTGCCACTTACAAAAACATCCCCAATTACGAGGTGGGAACCATCTACAACTACGCTGCTGTAATGCAGTGCGATATTTGCCCTACCGGATACCGGGTTCCAACCAAAAAAGATTTTGAAGCATTAATCGAAGGCCTTGGAGGACAAAGTCAGGCCGGAAACAAACTAAGAAAGGGAGGCAGCAGTGGCTGGAATGGAAGCCCTGATGGCCGTATTGATTCTTATGGGTCAGTGCTTAGCGGCCGAATTGGTTTTTGGATGACTTCCACGCCTTCTAAAAAAGCCAACCATGTATGGCACTTTGAAATCCATAAAGATGGAACCGTTAAACTGACGGAGCAGGATGCAAGAACGGGTGCTTACGTCCGTTGCGTGAAAGTAGAACACGATAACCCTTTGGGACTTGAAGAAATCAAAGAGGAAGCGTTTACAATCAATGCTTTCTCTGTCAATCAGGGAGCGGGTAAAGGAGAATACTTTATCGGATATCGTAACGCTGACACAAACAAGAATGGGAGAATCGAGAAGATCGATGATTCTAAAGTCACGATAGTGACAATAGAAAAGATCAATGCCGATAAGGACAGCTACGGTGAATTTACTTATGCCTTTAAGGTAAAAGGCGAAGATACGTATCTCGCAGTCAATGGGACGCGCGTAATCTTTGAAAAGATTGATATTTCAAAAGAGGGGGGGCTCCCAGTCAGGACTTTGTTTAGAAATCATCCTGCATTTACAAAAGCTGAGGGCGCTGAACAGTTCAGTTCTTTCGAGTCTTTGTATAAACCAGACCACTTTTTGCGACATCAGAGCTTTGACCTCTATGTACACAAAGAGAATAGCAGCTCTGAGCTATACAAACAAGACGCTTCCTGGAAACTTGTGAAGCCAGAGTAGAAAATTCCTGATATTCATCTAAGACTATGTTTGGAGCACCTTTACGTTGCAAATCACCTCCAAACATAGTCTAAGAAATAAATAGAACTGCCGCTGCAATTAAGCAGCGGCAGCTTTTTTGGTGCTCAATTTGCTTTTACCACCAACACCCCAAGCCTCACCGCATACATCCGCCGCGCGCAGCCCCTTGCACCTGGGTACATCACAACCGGATTTTGCACAGGGAAGACCTGCTTGCTTTTCGTTCCAACCAGATAGAGTACTCTGCTATTTCTGAAGCCCCTCTGCCAGAGCCTCTAACCGGTCCATCCGTGCTTGTAAGTCCTCCTTATCCTTTTTCAGGGATTCGATCTCTTCCTGCTGTTCCTGAATGGCTTTGGTAAGTACAGGTATAAAACTGAGGTAGTTGATACTAATGTATTCGGTTGTCCTCGACTCCGTCTCTTCTCCTGGCCTGGGATGAGCAACATGCGCTGTTTTGTGCACCACCTGAGGAAAAATGTCCTGAACCTCCTGAGCAATGAAACCCATCTGAGCCCCATCCGGCAAATTCAAACCTTCAAACTCATCCGTTTTAAAGTAATAGGTTTTGGGTTGCAACTGAAGCACACTCTCCAACGCGCCATCCAGTGCCCTAACCTCTTTTTTTAGTTTCGCATCAGAAGGCCCCATCAGTTCTCCAGTATAATTTACATCGCCATTGAAAGAGCCTGCTAAAGCTAAAGCCCCATTCGCTTCACCGTATACCCCACGGCTAAAATTTCCCTGTCCGAAGCCGTGAACCCCCGTAGCCCCTACGGTAGTACTACCAAAACCGTAAACGCCTACACTGTTAATACCATTGTTTGCAGCTCCATATACCCCCCAGTTAGTTCCCACACCTCCCTGTACAAAACCAGCTACTCCTCTATTCCAATTGGTATTATCACTGGGTACCGAGACCCGCCCTCTGACAGCAACCTGATTTCCTTTTACCTCAAATTTACTGGCATCTACTCCGGTATTTAATGTAAACGGATCCGGGCCCACCCAAACGTCCGAATCCATCCACGTCTTACGAGCCTTCAACTTCAGGTCATCATCTGCGTACTCCTGTAAATACACAAAGTCTCCATCCCCAAAATGTATAGTGCCTCCATGGTCAAAATTGCCTAGGGTTCCATAGATTCTTAATGCGTCATTGGCACCCTCAACCTGCAACTTGGATTGTGGAATGAAAGGCCCTGTACCTATCCCAACATTTCCGGAAGGAACAGAGGCAACATGATCACCGACCAGCGTCCATGCCGTACTCACGCCTGCGATGTTTGAATACAATGCGTAAGGCACGCTGAGCAGCTGACTAGTACCTGAAATCGTATAGTTAGTACCGCCATTGGGGTCTGTTTCTGTTTTCACATAATGGCTCCCGCTTCTCCACTCAACGGAGAAAAACGTTCCGCTAACGGGTGTTCCCTCACCAATTTCAAGGGTTGCTAAACCATTGGCATTTGTAGTGGGCGTGTGCGTTTCAACGTATTCAGCCGGTCCGTCCGGATCATCTTTTATGATGCTGATCCGCATACCTACCGTACTATTGGTAATCAGTTGACCATTGGCATCCCGGACGACGGCCTGATAGCTCATCTTTAGAGGGGCCTGAGCCATTAAGCAAAAAGTAAAAAGAAGTGCAAATAGGGTTATCGTAATCTTTTTCATGATCTTTAAAGGTTTAGTAGCGTTTGATGATTTGAAAGGTTTTAAGTGTTTGCCCTGCTGCATCCGTGACTTGCAGATAATAAGTGGCGGCGGCCAGCTGCTCTGTGGGGATGCTGGTCATATTGCTGATCACGGGCCTGCGGTCCAATAAGCGGCCATGGGTATCATACAATTGGCAGGTCAAATCCTGTTGGCCGTAATCCGGGACCCGAAGATGGAGCACACTTGTGGTTGGGTTAGGAAAGGCTTCCATCTCCAGAACCATGCTGTTTTCTTCTGTTCCGGTAACCACCAGGATTTCAAAGGCGTGCTGAACACCCTGGGCGATCTCTCCTTCTGTGCCACTGTGTGTAGTGTAGATCGGTAGGCCAACGGTATAACTTACCGTCCCCCCACTCCCCATCGCTTCACCGCCAGAGGCATGGTGTATGGATTCCTGGGCATGGATCGTTCCAAAGCAAAGCAGGAGGAACACCATGATCAAATAGTGATTTTTGAGTGCCATGAATTTGAGTTTTTATGAATAATGGAAGAAAGTCAATCTCTTGAAACAAGGTAAAAGCAATGCCTTCAGTATCTGATTATTCCATTTTGCTAACGGCCTTCACATAACGGAGCGATGGCCCGCTCAGGCGCACAAAATATAAGCCCGCTGGCTGACCGCTGAGGTCAAACCCTACCGGCTGCCCCTGAGCCACAACCTGCCGGCTAAGGATAGACCGGCCCTGAACATCCAAGACCTCAAGGCCATAGGTGCTGCCCACCGGGAAGTTGCCTTTGGTGTCTACATAAAACCAGTCTGAAGAGGGGTTGGGGTAAACCGTAATGACCTCGGAGCTGCCTTTTTCCGGGCTGATGCTGGTGCTCAAGTCAGGATGGCTCATCACATCATCAAAGTACCAGAACTCTGTAGTAGTTACAAAGTGATTATACGTCAACCTGAGCTGATCGTAGACTTCGTCGGGCGACCCGGTGAAATCATAGACCAGTTGAACCCATTTATTGACGTCGTCGGGGCCATAATCCATATTTATCTTAAGCCTTTCGCTTCCAGTTGTCTCGTCGTCCAGCATAAATCGGACAATTCCTGTTGTGGTGGACAATACTTTTTGCGTCATGATGGGCCTGAGGTCCAACGCTATTTCATAAACGTCCGCCTCAACGCCAGAATAGTGCTTGGCTCCAACGGTTTTGTTGACCCGGCCTACTCTCTGGCTCATATTCATACCGGAAGGAAAAGGGTTGGTGACCTCCTCGAATACGGCTCCGTCATAAGCTATGAATTCCAAATCTATACTGTCAAAATCCACGTACAGAAACGACTCTTCAATGACTACGGCGAAGTCGTAGGTGTCCGTCCCGCAGGACGTCCCGACCTCCACGCTGATGGTGGCATCTGTTGTCCCAAAGTCGACCCCAATAGTAGAGGTGCCCTGCCCGGAAACGATGCTGGAACCGGCCGAGACCGACCAGGTATAGGTGGCGCCAGGAATCTCCTCAAAAGAATAAGTACGGCTGCTGCTATTGGCAGGCAGGGAGACTTGCCCTCTGATGGCGTAGGTTGGCAGCGCCACCGGCAGGGTATCACTAAAGGAGGCAGTTCCACAGGAACTGTCAAAAACGACGGTCACCTCTCCCGGCTCGCACCCCCAGTCTACCACAATCTGATTGCTGCCTTGCCCGGAGACAATAACGGCCCCGGTTGGCACTTCCCAGGTAAAGGTACCGGCACTTGCCTGCGAAAGGGTATAGGTGAGGCCAGCTTGGTTTTTGTTGACGATACCCGGACCTGAGAGGGTTGGTATCACGAAATCGGCTACTTCATAAGTAAGGATGGCGTCGTCGCAATCGGTTTGCAGTTCCAGTGAAACCGCTCCGGGGGTACAGCCCCAGTCCACCGTGATTTGGTGCGTGCCCTGCCCGGAGGTGATCGTGGCATCCGAGGGCACCGTCCAGATGTAATTGGCGCCGGCAATATCAAAGGTGCGGTATTCCAGCCCAATCGCCTCCACCATAGGTTGCTCGCCCCTGATCGGGAGCCTTTCCGGGCGGTTGTACACCCGTACGTAATCCACCTCGAGGGACTGGGGCAGCACGGTGGTGGCATCCACCGGGCCGGGCCAGTTTCCGCCCAGAGCCAAATTCAGAATGAGGTAAAAATCTTCCTGAAAGGGCGCCCAGGGGCCAATATCATTCGGCGTCAGCTGATGGTATTGAATGCCATCCACAAACCAGGTGATGGAATCCGGCTCCCAATCCATAGCAAAAACGTGAAAGTCGTCTGCAAATATCTGGCCCGAAGGCAAATCATAATATCCGGAATTATAGGCGTAGGGAAACCCGGTGTGGACAGTTCCTACTGCCCGGCCGGGATTGCTCCCGATCATCTCTACGATGTCCATTTCCCCGCTTTCGGGCCATATTCCGTAGACGGATTCCGTGGGAAGCATCCAGAAAGCGGGCCATACGCCCTGCGTTGTGGGGAACTTCATACGGGCTTCAAAGCGGCCGTAGCGGAAGTCGCCTTTCCATTGGCTTTTGATCTTGGCGGAGGAATAACCCGCTCCCCCCACGTTGTCCTCCCGTCCGGTAATGACAAGCAGGCCATTTTCCACCTTGATATTCTCAGGAGCGTCGGTATAGTACTGCTGCTCGTTATTCCCCCATCCACAAAGATTCGGACATCCGTCTCCAATGTCGTAGCTCCAGCGGCTGGTATCCAAAGCATTGCCGTCAAATTCGTCGGACCAGATCATTTCCAGGCAGGGCTGTGCCTGTGTTTGTACAGGGATGATCAGGCAGCCTAATAGCAGGCAGCCTAATAGTGGGTTCATAAGGTTCATAAAGTGATTATTTATAGGATTGAGGTTTTAGATTTGCACATGATGTTGTCTGGTATCCAGAAAGTAATCTACCTGACCCCTCAAAGGTACAGGCACTCCCCTCTCAACCATCCGCACAGGATTTGGCCCTGGATGTGATTTTTCAGATTTGTCAAAGTTGGGAGCAGTCTATGCCCCCAACTCCCGTACAGACTAAACAATGTTTGCAGAAATAAAAAAAGCCTTAATCATTCTTGCTCGCTTCCACCCCTGTGTTAGTTGCCGCAGCTGCAGTTCCAACTACGCCCGCCACACATACGGCAGTGTCTGCTCCCATTGTGGCTACTTCACCCACCGTACAGGCTACGGCTGTACCTACAGCTGCCGCTGCCGTCTCAAGCCCACTCAAAATGGCACTCCAAATGTCGTCAACCACCATGCTCACATTGGAGTAAGTGCCATCCGGAATTGCGTTTTCCTCTCCAATGGTCTGGATGATCGGGAATAAAACACTCTTGGATGCCAGTATGGGATCGCCTAGTTCGAAGATGGTGTAGTACTCTTTCCTATCTGAATTCAGGTTGCCGGCAAAGGTGACGTTAGGCGGATTTTTAGTAAAATCAGATTTCGAGAAAAAAGAGGCAAAAGCTTTCACTCCGCCAGGATATGGTTTTGCAATTCTGTGAGGCCGGTCGGAAAATACAACTACATTGGAGTCACTCGTGATTTCAACGTGCTTATCCTGAACCTTAACCTCTGGAGCCGTTACCATAAAGAGGACAGACACCATATGCTTGCCCTCGTGGATAGGAAGACCAATTAGGTGAGCTTTCTCGTTCTGCTGTGCTTCTACTTTCGCTTGCACTTTCTCTTTCATTTGCGTTTTCTCTTTCATTTGTGATTGTTTTAAAGGTGAATACAGGGCTCATGCTCCATCATCCAAACCATGTAATTGACAATTGACGATGGTGTCATCAGATGGCTCAAATAAGCCCACTCGGTATTTTGTAAAGGTGCAGACAGGCCCCAAAAAACACCCGCACCCAGTCCCACAAAGGCTGGACAGGATTCACAAATAGCTAAAAAAAATTAGCACAGGATTTGCAAACTGGTGAGAATGAAAACATTAATGATTTGAAAACCAACTACTTACGATACTCGCTCGGAGCTTTGCCAAACGCCTTGTTGAACGCCCGCGAAAAATAGTTCGGATCGTTGAAGCCCACCTCATAGGCAATTTCAGAAACGTTTCGGTCGGTGGTTTCCAACAGTTCCATCGCCCGGTGCAGGCGTATTTTTCGGATGAATGCATTGGGCGGCTCGCCTGTCAGGGCCTTCATCTTACGGTAGAGCTGCGATAGGCTGAGGAGCGCAGCCTGGCTGAGTTGCTCTGCGCCGAGGCTGGGGTCGTCCAGGTTTTCGAGGACAACCCGGTGGAGTTTTTCCAGAAATAAATCGTCAAGGCTGGGTTCGGCAGCAGTAGCAGATTGGACAGGATTTGAAAGCCGGTCAAACGGCTCACCCGCATACCGCTGCTGCAGCGCCAGCCGCAGTTCCAATAGTTTCTCCAACCGCACAAACAGCTCCTCTTTATCAAACGGTTTCATCAGATACGCATCAGCGCCTTTGCGGAAGCCGGTAATGCGGTCCGAGGTTGCTGCTTTAGCAGTCAGCAGAATGATGGGAATGTGACTGGTCCGCTCATCCGTTTTTAGGGCCTCGCACACTTCATAGCCGTCTTTTTCGGGCATCATCACATCACTGATAACGATGTCGGGTATTAACTCATGAGCTTTTTCGATACCCACTTGCCCGTTAGGAGCTATATGTACCAGGTAGTCTTTCTCTAGTATCCTCACGATGTAAGTGGCCACGTCCGCGTTGTCTTCGATGAGGAGAAGTATAGGCCGGTCCGTTTCCTCTTCTTCCGCTGATGGAGACAGGGTGAGATTAAGCTTTTCGGCAGGGCTATGTGCAGTTGCGGCTTCTTTTTCAGGTGGGGAGGATAGCAGAGGGGCCTCGTTACTAACAGGCAACCGGACCGTAAAGGTAGTTCCTTTGCCCACTTGACTAACGACAGCAATCGTTCCGCCCATCACCTCAACCAGGTCCAGGGTAAGAGACAAGCCAATGCCTGTACCCTCCTCCTTTCGGGTGGCAGATCCGTCCGCCTGATAAAAACGGTCAAAAACATGAGGCAGATCGGCCTCCCCTATCCCTATGCCGCTGTCCTGCACTTTAAGTACCAGGTAGCTGTCTTGTTTCTGTCCCTGGCACGTGGCATGCAATACGATTTTACCCCTTTCCCGTGTGAATTTTAATGCATTGGACAATAGGTTGTACACGATGTGCTGGACTTTGGCCTCATCATAATCCATAACGAGCTCTTCGATTTCCGGGTAAAACAGGAGACGGATGTCTTTTTCCCGGGCCTGAGAATAAAATGATTCCGTCAGGTATTGGAGGTAGCGTATAATATCTCCCTGTACCAGGGTGAGGCGGAGTTGGCCTGATTCAAGTTTGGAGAGCTCCAACATTTGATTGATCAGGCGGAGCAAGTCGTGGCTGTTGCGGCGGATCAGGTCACGCTCCGTACCATGCCCCCGAATCTGATCAGCCATTCCCAGGATGACGGTTAGTGGGGTGCGAAACTCATGAGTGATGTTGGCGTAGAGCCGGGCTTTGGCTTCGTCCAGCTCCTGAAGTTGCAAGGCTTGCGCCTCAGCAGCTTCAGCCCGCAGGTTGACCTCGCGCAAATGAGCCCGGGCACGCTCAGCGCGGATCAGGCGGCGGCGCTGCAGGCGATCGACCGTGAAAAGAGCGCCCACAGCCAACAATCCATAAGCGAAAAAAGCCCAGGGGGTCCGCCACCAGGGTTGACGGATGCTAACCTCCATTCGCGCAGCCTCCGTACTCCAAACCCCGTCCGGATTGGCGGCCTGCACCTGGAAGGTGTACTGCCCGGGCGGCAGGTTGGGATAAATAGCTTTACGCTGTGCCCCTACCTCCCGCCACTCCGTCTCATAGGGCGTAAGCTTATAGCGGAAGCTATTTTCATCCGGGCGCGCAAAATGCAGCCCTGCAAATTCAAAGGTAAGGTCATTCTCATCGTGGGAAAAGACGGCCTCGCGGCCATTGAGTTGATATTGGTTGCCCTTAGCCCCCGGACGCACTTCAAACTTCTGATCAAAAACCTCTAAACTGTGGAGTACGGGCCGGGGCGCTACCGTGTCAATATAAATCTGGCTGGGATCAATTTGAAGAATGCCCCCATTCCCTCCAAATAAAAGTTTACCACTGGGCAAAGCAAGCACAGCCTGAGGGTAAAAAGTATAGATGGGTGGCATCTGGGCAGGCTTAAACGTCCGGATAACCGCATTGCCCTTCTCCATCCAGGCTATACCCTTGTTGGTGGCTATCCATAGCCGTCCTTGCTGATCTGTGATAAGGCTTCGGATGAGGTTCCCCGGCAATCCGTCTTCTTTAGTAAATACCGTTTGGGCTTTAGTTACAGGATTGAACTTTATTAAACCCAAATTATTAGAACCCAGCCATAGCGCTTCCTGTCCAATTTTCAGAATGGTCTCAATATTATAGCCGGGCAGTATCGCTTCTATCTCCCGGGATTGAACATCAAGCCGGAACAATCCACCAGGAGTCCCCAGCCAAACTTTACCCTGCTGATCGGGGACTATTTCCAGCACCTCCTGAAAGGGAGCGGACAACTGCCGGGGAGGATCTTTGGTGAGATCTGATTGCGCATCCCAGTAAAACAAACCCTTAGGGGTACCCACCCATATGGTACCTGCCTGATCCTCATAGATGACATTGACAGGAAAACTCTGCTGGGGGTCAGGCCGGGCAAGTATTAGAGAACGGCCAGTCTCCAGATCCACCTGTACGAGCCCGCGCTCATTAGTGCCCACCCACAGTTTGCCAGATTCCGGCTTATGCAGGGATAGCCCCATTGTGGAAAAACCACCACTGTCCGGCAGTTTTTTGCCGAGTTCAAACAGTTGGCGCTCCCCTTTGGAACTGTTGAGACGTTCCAGCCCGGCCCAGGTGCCCACCCAGATTTGGCCCTGCGAGTCCTGCAAAAGTGCCTCTACATGGAGGTCATGCAATTTAGGCTGCCCCTCACCACCATGCCCGATAACCCCGAAGGCGTCGGGCTTACGGCGGATATGGTTCAAGCCACTCCAGGTGCTTATCCAAAGCCCCTTTTGGGCATCTTCAAAAAGAGACCAAACCGCCAGATCGGTTAGCCCGCCATTTACAGCTGCCCCCTGGCTAAAATGAGTGATCAATTCTGTCCCGGGGTCATAATAATCCAGTCCCCCCAGGAAATTTCCGATCCAAAGATTGCCATCGGTATCTTCATGAAGAAATCGTACCCCGCCGGGGTCCGAATTGCTTTTCCCATTAGGCTGTGACGGTTTAAAAAAGCGGCGCCCGTTGGGATGGCCCTCTGCCGGATAAAACCGATCCGTTTCCCGGTCCAGAAATTGTACGCCCCCTCCCCAGGTAGCTACCCAAAATACGCCTTCCTGATCTTCATACATGCTGATGATCTCATTGTGCGCCAGACTGTAGGGATTGTCTGGATCGTGCAAATACTGCATAAAACCATCCACATCCGGATCATACCGGTTCAGCCCGCCAAAGTTAAGTTCCCAGTCAAAGGGAGACCCCATTCCGACCCAAAGGTTACCAGACCGGTCAAGAAAAAGCTGGCCGGGATTGTCGGCAGTCAGGCTGTAAGGGTCACCCGCCCGGGGAAGATACCTTACAAAAGCATCGGTTTCAGGGTCATAGCGGCACAAGCCACCAAGTTCCATGCCCATAGCCACCCATAGCCGCCCCTGAGCATCCTCCTGCATATCTATCACCATAAGGCCCGAAAGACTGCTTGTGTCTTTAGGGTCATGCTGATACCGATGAAAAGTATCGGAGTGAGGATCGTATCGGTTGAGTCCGTTCCAGGTCCCAATCCACAGAGTGCCGGCCTGATCTACATAAATTTTCTCTACAGTATTGTCAGAGAGGGAGCGACTGTCTTCCGGATCATGCTGGTAAAGGCGCAGAGAATAACCGTCGTAACGATGGAGCCCCTCCTGAGTTCCAATCCAGATATAACCGATGGTATCCTGGGCAACAGAAATTACTTTGTCGGCAACAAGGCCGTTTGCCGGCGTAAAGTGCTCTATGGAAAACCGGGCCTGGTCTTCTGAAAGGGACGGCACCTGGGCTAACATATGCTTCTGAATCCCCCACCAGCTGCTTGTCCATAGCAAGATCAACACTACCCTGTATTTGCTGAGTGTAAAGGGGCAACTCCTGCTGAGAAGTGAGAAATGCATAGTGTTTTTTTAGCTTCGAACCGCACAGAAAATATCCTATCTTCTGACTATTGAGCTGTGAAAGATCACAAAGTATTTCTTGCGTTCTAACAATACTGCAAAGCAGTATCCTGCCCCAATGCCGGTTCTACCGAAACTAAATTTACGAAAATTGGAGTAAATCGTACGAAAATGAATTGAACTGGGACCGGTTGTCAGTACCCGATTCCGGTTGAACAGATTACAAGTAAGTACTTTTCCCACGGTAGCAACCCTACACGCCTGCATAACCGGGGAATTTGACCACCTCCTAGGCATGCCTGATGATCGCCAACCTACTCCTCATCCTCCACCCTAAGCGACAATAAGCCTGCCAGTATCATACTCGCACCGCCCACAATCAGGGCATAAATCGCCAGCCCGTCAAAGAAGAAACCTACGATAAACCCGAGGATGGTTGCCGCCACAATCTGCGGAATGACAATGAAGAAATTGAAGACCCCCATGTAGTAGCCCATCTTGTCGGCAGGCAGGGCACCGGCCAGCATGGCGTAGGGCATGGACAAGATGCTCGCCCAGGCGATACCAATGCCGATCATTGGCAGCAGGAGCAGGTCCGGATTGCCCAGAAAGTAGATGGAAATAAGGCTGAGCCCGCCAATCACCAGGCAAACCATGTGCGTGAAGCGCCGGCTTGTACGTTTGGCAAGCCAGGGCAGGCCAATAGCCACTACCGCAGCGATGCCGTTGTACACGGCAAAAAGCAAACTTACCCAGTCTGCGCCTTCATTGTAGGCTACGGAGGTGGCATCGGTAGCGCCGTAAATATGCCGGGTCACTGCTGAGGTGGTGTAAATCCACATGGAAAACAGGGCAAACCAAGAGAAAAACTGCACGACCGCCAACTGTTTCATGGCGGTGGGCATCCGAAGCAGGTCGCTCATGATGGTCACGAAGCCATTTTGGTAATTCCCCTTGCGCATCATGCCACCGGCAGCCAGCCAGAGCAAGCCCACGGCTACCAGCATAGCCGCTAAGACGTACAGCTCCTTATTCAACTCCGCCTGTACCAAACCGATAACCGAAACGATACCCAGGCCCGCAGCAATACCGCCCGCCCGGTTCATCCTACTGCCCCGCTGCTGCAGCTCACCTGACGAAAGCGCTTCGATCGGCACTTCGTCTTCCCCCGTGTTGTCAAACTGTTTCAGCTGCTCCGGCGGGTATTCATGGGAACGGAAGACCGTCCACAGCACGGCAAGCAGGAAAACCATAGCCCCCAGGTAGAAGGACCACTTCACAGAGTCGGCTATTTCACCCTCGGCAGCTACATTGCTCACCCCAAACCAGTTGGTCAGTACCCAGGGCAGCATAGAGGCAATCACCGCACCAGTCCCAATAAAGAAACTCTGCATCGCGAAACCAGTCGTGCGCTGCTCCGAAGGCAGGTTGTCGCCCACAAACGCCCGGAAAGGCTCCATGCTGATGTTGATAGAAGCGTCCATGATCCACAGCATACCAGCGGCTGCCCACAGCGTCGGCGAGTTGGGCATGAAGCATAACGCAATGGAAGCCAGAATAGCGCCAACAAGGAAGTAAGGCCGGCGGCGCCCCAAAGTCGGATGCCAGGTGCGGTCGCTGAAGTACCCTACAATAGGCTGTACCAAAAGCCCGGTGAGCGGTGCGGCAATCCAAAGGATGGGAATCTGCTCGACATCGGCCCCGAGTGTTTCAAAAATACGGCTCGTATTGGCATTCTGCAGTGCAAAGCCAAACTGAATGCCGAGGAAGCCGAAGCTCATGTTCCAGATTTGCCAGAAGGACAGGCGGGGTTTGGAAAGGCCCTTTGCCGCCGGGTGGGTTGTGGTCGTTGATGCCATATGTTTTTTGTTTGTTCTTGCTAATTGCTGTTCCGCTACTATGCTTCGTCCGGCAGGGCTGCCAGTATGCCTTTCAGCCCCTTGCGCACCCGTTTTAACCGCTTGATCATTTCCACTTTTTCAGTTTCCCACTTCAAGTGGCGGCGGATTTCCTGCCGGGCACCATCAATGGTGAAGCCCCGTTCCTTGACCAACTCGTAAATCAGCTGCAACTGCTCCAGGTTTTGGGGCGTAAAACGGCGCTCGCCTTTGCTGTTCTTGTGCGGCTTTAGAAAATCAAACTCCCCTTCCCAAAACCGGATCAACGACTTCGTCACCTCAAACAGCTCCGCCACTTCACCGATGGTGTAGTACCGTTTCAGGTTGTCCGGATCGTCGAGAATGGGCAGCTTTTTCATGGAAGTCGTTTATACGCAAGTCACCGTTTCAAGGTAAGAAAAAAGGTTTATTTACTCAGCTTTTCCCGCAGCAACTGATTCGTCATTTTGGGGTCGGCCTTGCCGCGGGAGGCTTTCATCACCTCTCCCATAAAGAAGCCTATCAATGCTTTTTTGCCTTTTTGGTAGCGGGCGACCTCATCCGGGTTCCCGGCAATCACCTGATCGATGATGCCTTCCAGGGCGCCAGCGTCGGAATTTTGGAGGAGGTTGAGGGATTTTGCCAGCTCAAGGGGCGCCACTCCGGGAGCTTCCAGCATCGCCGGGAACAACTGCTGATAGGCGGCCGTATTGGATACTTTGCCTTCTTCAATCAGTGCCAGCAGGCGGGCCAGTTGATCGACCCCCAGCGGGAAAGCCGACAGTTCAACACCGGCTTCATTGCAGTAGGGCAATACTTTATTGATCATCAGATTGGCGGCTGCCTTGTACAAATCGGTGTGCTGTGCCAGCTCCAGGAAAAAGAGGGCAGGCTGTTGTTCCTCTGTGAGCAGGTTGACATCGTAAGCCGGAAGCCCGTACGACTCAGACAGGCGTTCCCGTAGCTGCCAAGGCAAAGCAGGCAGCTCCTGATGATAGCGCCTCAGGTCATCGGCATCCACTACGATAGGTGGCAGGTCAGGCTCCGGGAAGTAGCGGTAATCGTGGGCATTTTCCTTGTCCCGCAGGGGGGAAGTCCGCCCCGTATCCGGATCGAAATTCAGCGTTTCCTGCCGCACTTCGCCTCCGCTTTCGATCAGGTCGATCTGCCGCTTCACTTCGTATTGAATGGCACGGCGGGCGTAACGCATGGAATTGAGGTTCTTAATCTCACAGCGCTCCCCGAACACCTGCTGCCCCTTTGGGCGCACCGAGACATTTACATCACAGCGCAGAGAGCCCTGCTCCATATTCCCATCCGATACCCCCAGATAACGCACCAGCTGCCGCATCGCAGTCATGTAGGCGTCCACCTCTTCTGCAGAGCGGAGGTCAGGCTCCGAGACGATTTCCAGCAAAGGCACGCCGGCCCTGTTGAGGTCAATCTGAGAGTAGGGCCCATCGGTCTCGTGAATGGACTTACCGGCATCTTCCTCCATGTGGATGTGGTGGATGCGGACCGCTTTCTCCCCGGCTTCCGTAGCGATCTTCAGCTGACCGCCTATGCAAACCGGTTTGCGGTCCTGCGTGATCTGATAGCCTTTCGGCAAATCGGCATAGAAGTAATTCTTGCGGTCGAAGGCATTGACCATATTGATCTTGGAGCCCAGCGCCAGCCCCAGCTTGATGGCATACTCCACCTGCTTCTTATTCAGGCGGGGCAGGGTGCCGGGGTGCCCCAGGGAAATCGGGCTAATGTGCGTGTTCGCAGGCGCTCCAAAGGCGGTGGCGTCCCCGCAAAAAGCTTTGCTTGCGGTATCCAGTTGTACATGGACTTCCAGACCGATAACGGTCTCATACTGATCGTAAGGCATAGACTAGACAGATTCTTTGCCTGTAAATGTACAACGGTCTGCTCAGAACGTCAAAGTGGTAAGCAAAGCGGTGAGGATCAAAAAGAACGTAAACAACGTCAGGTAAGCGAAATTGATGATGGAAAACTTAATGAAGGTCTTGATCCTGCCCTGCCGGTAAAAGCGCCGCATGGCCTTGTACAGGTACAGAATGATCCCCAGCATACCCAGTGGGATAGCCACTTCGCCGGAGTCAAAGTAGCCCGGAAACCAATAGGCCAGCATCAACAGCACCGATACCAAAAGGAAGGCAAAGGCGTGGTAGTGAAAACTAAATACCAGGTGCTCTACATAGTAGTGCCCCCGCCGGATGTAGAGCAGTTTCAGGACCAGGGCAAGGGCGGGCATCATCAGCACCACCATCCAGATCAGTTTACCAAGCGCGAAGCGGGTAAAATCGCCGCCTTCCCGGTTGAGCTTAGCAATCTGCCGTACCTGCAACCGGTGCCAGAAGCCTTCTACTCCGTAGGCATCCGGCAGGCTGTCAAGCGGCATTTCTATCAAATCCTGCTTGGTAACGGGTAGATCAACCGAAGTGAAAGTACCAGGTTGATCAGTATTGGTTAAATACACCAGATTAAAGCTGTCCCTTCGGGGGTCCTCCAGCTTGGCCTCCAGCGAATCTAAAACTTCAGCCAGCTGCGGCACTTGGGCGTATTGCGCCTCCAGGTTTGCCCGAACGGTATCTAGGTCGGTCCGGAAGTCGCTGTAGAAGGCTTCATAGCGGGTCTCATTGACCATATCATCCATCTGCTTTTCCAGCTGCCCGAAAGCCAGGTAGCCCAGCACCGCAAAGTGGATCACCGCCATCACAAAAAACAACCGGGTGGGCGGCACATAGCGTTTCTGCTGCCCCCGGAAGTAGGCTTCGGTAAGCTTTCCAGGAATAAAAAGCGCCCCCAGGGTCTTGAAAATTTTGGAATCAATATTGAGAACCGACTCGAAGAAATCACTAATCAACACCCAAAAGGTCACCTTACCATCGGTATATTTCTGACTGCAATGGCTACAGTACTCGCCATGCTCCGGTAGCGGGTAGTAACAGTTGGGGCAGTATCGTTTGGACATGGCAAGGTGGTTAAAATGCATAAAAGCTGATATTCGCCCGGAGGCTTAACCCACAATAAAAATAGGCAATCCCTGCCAGAATCAGGCATGCTTTTCGATGAAGGCCTTCAAATATCTGGTAACGGTTTTGGGCTGCTCAATGACGACTGCATGCCCTGCCCCGGGAATTTCCGTGTAGGTGGCGTTGGGGATATGCGCTTCCATGATGCGGCTGTAAGCCGGGGTCTTGAGCACATCGTTGCCTGCTCCGATGAGCAAAGCCGGGCAGGAAATCCCGGCGAGTGCCTCCGGTGGCATGTGAAAGCCCAGAAAGGCATCGCACAAGCGCACAAAGCTGGTAAAAAAGTCCTCGGGCAACTTCGCAAATTCCGCCTTCCGGCTATCGAAGAAGGTACCGGTACGTTCCAGGAAATCCCCACTGTAAGAACAGGTCGCTACGGCATCGTAGAGCAACCCCCGGTCTACCTGAGCCAGGTCGCGCCAAAGCCGGACCTGCCGCTTGAGCAGGGCATCCGGCCAGGGCACCGATGCAATAACAGAAAGGGACTGCACCCGCTCCGGGTAGGCTTTCGCAAAAAGCAGCCCTACCTCGCCTCCATAGGAAGTGCCGATGAGGTGGCACCGCTCCATCTCCAATGCATCCAGCAATGCCTTCAAATCGGCAAGGTGCTTTTCCAATGCCCAGTCTTCCGGAAACACTTTGCTGCTGTACAATTGCCCCCGGAAGTCATGCAACAGGCAGGGGTACCTCTTGGAAAGCGGGCCCGATTGCCCCTTCCAGGACCGCAGATTCATCAGGATACCATTGAGGAAGACGAGCGGAACACCGCCTCCACCGGGTTGCCAGGTATAGGCCAGTTGGCTGCCATCAGAAAGGGGCAGGTATTCCATTCCAGGCGTTATTGTTTTTTGCTCAGGGTGCCGTCTTCGCCCAAAATCAGGGGCGATTCAGGGAAGTCTGCAGCATTGAGGCGCAGCAACGTTTTGACTGCCCGGTTTTGAGGGTCCACCTTGGGGCCGTGGTTGTAGCTTTGATAAACCGGCGTAACGGTGCCGCCGACGAATTGCCCATCCGCATCCACTTCTACCTTCACGAGAGGGGCAATCCCGGCTTCCCCCCGAAGGTTGAAGCGGCCGTAGGTGCAAAAATTGCCCAAGCTGTAGCAAATCAACCGGTCTTTGTACAGCTCCATCGCGCGGGTCACATGAGGGCCATGCCCAAAGATGATATCCGCACCGGCATCCACCATAGCATGGGCGAATTCGTAAACGTTGCCGCGGTTCTCCCCGTAGTAGGTCTCCCGGGCACGCGGCACATGCTGATGCTTGGCGCCTTCCGCTCCCCCGTGGAAGGAAACGATGACCACATCGCATTCGGCTTCGAGTTTACCCACGATCTCCCTGGCTTTGCTGTAGTTGTGAATGCTTACGGTGCCTGAATTGGGCGCAAAGGCTGCCATGCCCACCTTGAGCCCGTTCCGCTCAATGATGGCATACTCATCTGAGCCAGCCAGTCCGGCATAGGCAATGCCCACCTCATCCAGTACCGACTTGGTGCGGTTTCGGCCCGTCAGACCAAAGTCCCCGGAGTGGTTATTGGCAATGCTGAGAAAGTCGAACCCGGCCTTTTGGAAGTGCTTCGCGTAGCTTTCCGGAGAGCGGAACACATAACAGGCATCTGGGTTGTTGCAGCGCTTGGCGGTACCGCCCTCATCCAGGATAGTGCCCTCCAGGTTGCCGAAGGTGACATCTGCCTCCTTGAGCAAATCTTCCACATGCGCCAGCATCGTTGTGCCGCCCTGAGGGGGCAGATAGGAGGCTGACGGATAATTGGTACCGAGCATCATATCCCCTACCCCAACAAAGGTATAGGTGGATGGCGCGACGGGTGCCTGCGCGGCCTGCAAGGTATCCGCCGGTACCGTGCCTGCCGGTACGGTGCCTGCCGGTATCGTGCCTGCCGGTATCGTGCCTGCCGGTACCGTGCCTGCCGGTACCGTGCCTGCCGGTATCGTGTCCTGAACCACCTTCGCCCGGGTAGCCCTGCTTTCTACATTCGCATTCGCTTCTGCCTGACAGCTGCTCAGCATCAAAAAGGCGAGAAGGGTCATAATCTGATGTGGTGCAAAGCAAAAAAGACCTCCTGAACGGAAGCCTTTTTTGCGGCCAGATGATAATCGTGCCATTAAATCTATGTTTCCTGATTGCTTAATCAAATGATTGGTTCGGCATTTCCGCCGCACGGACCAGTTCCTGATATTCCTCAGGGCTCAAACCGTCCATGCAATAGTGGATAGGATTGACTTTTGCGCCGTTCACCATCACTTCGTAGTGGCAGTGGGGCGCGGTGGAAGCTCCTGTGTTACCGACCAGGCCGATCTGATCACCACGTACCACCGTATCCCCCTCCTTCACATCAATGCGCTTCATGTGCGCGTAAAGCGTTTGATATCCGTACCCATGATCAATGATGACCCGGTTGCCATATCCGGAACCGCGTCCGGCTTTGATTACCTTACCTGCACCGGTAGCCTGAATGGGCGTACCCTTGGGTGCTGTAAAGTCGATGCCGTAGTGCATCTTGGGTATTTTGTAGATCGGGTGGATGCGCCGTCCGAAACCGGAAAGCAAGCCGACCTTACGTGCCAGCTTATCAGAGCGGACAGGTTTGATGGAAGGAATAGCAGCAAGCATTTTCTCCTTCTCTTTAGCCATGTTTAGGATGGTATCGAGTGAACGGGACTGCAGGTCGAGCTGACGCTTCAGCATGTCCACATCCTGAGAGACTTCAGCCATCAGGTCTCCGGTAGAGAATTGACGAAGGTTCTCATACTTATCGTGGCCACCGACACCGCCTTCCCAGACCCCCTCATCGATAGGGTCCATTCCGAAGACCATGCGGTGCGCATAAGCATCGCGCTCCTGTACACCATTAAGGACAGTACGAAGCTGTCCCAATTCTTCCTGTAGTTCCTTGTAATTTTCCTCCATGAACTTAATCTCCTGCCGGAGCGCCCGTTCCTGTGGGGAAGGCAGCCATTTATCAGCTGCGACTTTGAGGAAAAATGCAGCGACAACGACTGCACAAGTAAACCCAAGCCATCTCAACACTTTCTGCGTCGTCGTCTCCTCTACTTTCTCGTATCGGAGCGTCTGCGTGTTGTAAACAAATTTTTCTTTTCCCATGCGTGTTATGTCTTAGCCAAATGAAACCAAAAGTCAGTGGTCAAATCCAGTGCCTTGCCGGCACTTTTTTGAGTAAATAGTTACTGAAATTTAGGTTCCCCCCGTAAGCACACTTTGTGTTCCCTCCAAAAGCGGCTGTACGTAGCTTGTGTTCGTTCTCAGTTCCCGGTTCAGTTTTTGCCGGGCAGTGCCAAATGTAACTGCCACTTTTGGCATTACAAAGCGTAGGTCACTACTTTTTGCACCTTTTGTAATCAAAAAACGAACCCTTGACCCATGTGTTCACAAAATAATTAAACTCAATCCATGCATAATGCATGTCTCGAAGGGTAAATGGGGTTGAGTGTATATAGCAAATTGGGTAATCAGAGGATTGTTCATCCTGTTCATGGGTAGGATTCGGTATTGCCGATTCACAAATATGCGTAAACAACTTAGGAAATCCTTACTATTTAAGAATATTTAACATTTCCTTTTCCCGCAATAAATAGCCGTTCGGAGCTTTCCAAAACTGCAGACTTACTGCTATCTTCGCCCCTTCAAAAGCAAGAAATACATGACCGCACAAGAGATCAGACAGGCTTTTCTGGATTTTTTTGAATCGAAAGGGCATAAAATTGTCCCTTCAGCTCCTATCGTCAGCAAGGATGACCCGACCCTGATGTTTACTAATGCCGGGATGAATCAGTTCAAAGATTACTTCCTGGGCAACCAAACGCCCGAAGTGCCGCGTATTGCGGATACCCAAAAGTGTATGCGGGTGTCTGGTAAGCACAACGACCTCGAAGATGTGGGCCGCGATGGCACTCACCACACGATGTTCGAAATGCTGGGCAACTGGTCCTTCGGCGATTATTTCAAAAAGGAAGCCATCGCATGGTCATGGGAACTGCTAACCGAGGTCTACAACATCCCCAAAGAGAACCTCTACGCCACCGTCTTTGGGGGCGACGAGGAAGAGGGGCTGCCCGCCGATGAGGAGGCCAAGTCTTTCTGGCTGGAATACCTGCCGGAGGACCACATCCTCTACGGCAATAAAAAAGATAACTTCTGGGAGATGGGCGATACAGGTCCCTGTGGCCCCTGCTCCGAAATCCACATCGATCTGCGCAGCGATGCCCGCAAGGCAGAAGTACCGGGCCGGGACCTGGTGAATATGGACCACCCGGAAGTCATCGAAATCTGGAACAACGTCTTCATTCAGTTCAACCGAAAGGCCGATGGCTCACTGGAAAAACTGAAAGCCTCTCATGTCGATACCGGCATGGGCTTTGAGCGCCTCTGCATGGTGCTGCAGGGCAAGACAGTCACCTACGATACAGATGTCTTCACCCCCATCATCCGCAAAATCGAAGCACTGACCGGCAAAAAATACGGTGGCAGCTTTACCCCGGACGCCAAATCAGACATGGCGATGCGGGTGGTGGCCGACCACCTGCGGGCTGTGGCCTTCACTATTGCCGACGGGCAGTTGCCAAGCAATACCGGGGCGGGCTACGTTATCCGGCGCATCCTACGCCGGGCGGTACGGTACTACTATTCCTTCCTCGATGTGAATGCCCCAATGATCCATCAGCTACTGCCGGTAATGGTGGCCGAAATGGGTACTTTTTTCCCCGAACTTAAAGCGCAGCAGGGGCAGATTGCTAAAATCATTGAAGCAGAAGAAAAGACCTTCCTGAATACCCTCGAAAAAGGTATCAGCCGCTTCGAAAGCATTGAACCCAAAGACGGTGTCATTCATGGAGAAGATGCCTTCAGCCTTTACGATACCTACGGTTTCCCCATCGACCTTACCCGCCTGATGGCTGAGGAGCGGGACCTAAAAGTGGATGAAGCTGGCTTCGAAGCCGCACTCGCAGCCCAAAAAGCCCGCGCCCGCGCTGATGCTCACAAAAAAGTAGGCGACTGGCATATCGTCCGCGATGGCGAAGAGGTGGAGTTTGTAGGTTATGACCACCTGACGGTAGAGGACGCTCACGTTCTCAAATACCGAACTGTCGATATCAAGCAGAAGAAACAATTCCAGGTGGTCCTGAACCGCACCCCTTTCTACGCAGAGAGTGGCGGACAGGCAGGGGATACCGGCCTGCTCTTCTTCGGGGAAGAGAAGGTGCCGGTCATTGATACCCAAAAGGAAAACGAGCTGATCATTCACATCGTCAAAGCCTTCCCAGAGGATATGGAAGCGCCGGTACGTGCCGAGGTGAATACGATCAGGCGGCAGGCTACCGCGAGCAACCACTCCGCCGTACACCTTATGCACGCTGCCCTGCACGAAATCCTGGGCGAGCATGCACTGCAGAAAGGGCAGAACGTAGACGACAAACGCCTGCGCTTCGACTTTTCCCATTTCCAAAGTATGACAGCCGGGGAAGTACAGCAGGTGGAAGACCGCGTTAATGCGCAAATACGCCGCAACATTCAGCTGGAAGAAGAACGTGAGGTGCCTATCGAAGAGGCCAAAGCCTCCGGTGCGCTAATGCTATTCGGTGAAAAGTATGGAGAGAACGTCCGCATCATCACCTTCGACCGCGATTTCTCCCGGGAGCTTTGCGGAGGTACGCATGTAGCTGCCACTGGTGAGATCGGCCTCTTCAAAATATTGTCTGAAAGCGCCGTTGCTGCCGGGGTACGCCGTATCGAAGCGGTTACAGCCGACCACGCGGCGACCTACATCCAAAAGGAACTGGACGCCCTGCAGGACGTGCGCCAACTGCTGAAAAGCCCAAAGGATGTCGCCAAAAGTGTGGCCGCCCTTCAGGATGAAAACAAAGCCCTAAAAAAAGAGGTGGAGCGTCTGCGCACCGAACAAGCCAATGCCCTCAAAGGCGGGCTGAAGGAAAAGGTGGAAACCATTGGCGAGGTCAATTTCCTCAGCGCCAAACTGCCACTTGATGATGCCAATGCGATAAAAACCCTCGCCTACCAACTGGAGGAGGAGCTGGGCAATGCCTTCATCATCTTTGGAGCAGTAGCCAACAGCAAGCCACAGCTCACCATCGTCATTAGCAAATCATTGACGGAAAGCCACGGCCTGCATGCCGGGAATATGATCCGGGAGCTGGCCAAGGCTATCAAAGGTGGCGGAGGCGGACAGCCGTTCTTTGCTTCTGCGGGCGGTAAAGATGCCAATGGTTTGGACAAAGCATTGGCCAATGCCAGGGATTTGGTATTAGGTTAGGAAAGGCTGGAGGGCTAAGACTATGTTGGGAATATACCCGATAGAAAAGGGCAGCCACCAATCAATGGCAGCCGCCCCTCATCCTAGTCGCAAAAGCCAATTTAATCTTAGATACCGGCGAAATGTTTCACCAGGTCGCGAGTCGTGATAATGCCTGCCACCTTGGTGCCTTCCACTACCGGGAGGCACTGAATGCGGTGGCGCGCAAATAATTCTGCGGCTTTTTGAATGGAATTGGCCGGCGTTAAATAGACCGGGTTGCTCGTCATCAGGTCAGCAACGGTCAAAGATTGATCAAGGGGAATCGAGCCGTCGGGGCTGTTGAAAAGCCGGCGGCTAAAACCACGCATCACATCATTAGCACTGATGATACCAATCAGCTTGCCATCCTCATCGGTGACAGGCAGGTGGTGGATGTCCATTTCTGCAAAAAGGCGGGCTATTTCGGCAAAGGCCTGCCCGGGCTTCGCAAAAAGAACATTTCTGGTCATAATATCGCTTACTGCGACCGTTGATGTGATCATACGTTGTGCTTTTCGTTGTAGTGACTTTCAGAGGAGGCACCTTTACGGTTTTGTTCCCGCAGTGCCCAGTGGTCTGTAGAGGTAGTTTGCATCCACAGGTTGCCGGATTTGCGGAAGACTTGTACGTTGAGCCCGAAACGGTCCGCCATAAGCTGCTCGAAGGAAGCCACGGTCATAGATGGGTCGATTTCGAAATCCTCTTTATTATGTACCTCCCGCACAAACTTAAGCTTCAGGTCCGCATCAATCCGCTCTTTGACCGGCGAGCCCTGACCAGACTCGTGCGCCTGTTTGTAAAATTCAATTTTCAACCCCGGGAAAGTCCGGTGGAATTCGGCCTGAATATCACGTATGGTTTTGCTATCAGAAATGATCATGGCATTGACTTTTGCTGCACAGCCGGGCTGCGCCTGATTTGGTTGAATTTGGCTGAGGCTGAGGGAAAGGGCCGCCAAAATCTGATTTTGGCGGCCTCCCGAAAAACTAACCTCACTAAATAGATTCTTAATACCTGGTTAGGGTATGGTATGGTATCTTACTTGACCACAAGGGTCGGAATGTGCTCATTAATAGCCAGCAGCTTTTCTGTGACGCTACCGAGCAGGAGCAATTCGACTTTGGAGTGCCCTTTGGCGCCCATGACGATCATATCCGCCTCCTCTGCTGTAGCAAACTCCATCAGGTACTGGGCGATGCCCGGTGCTTCCTGCATGATGAGCTCGATGCGGATTTGCTCTTTTTGGTCCGGGAAATGCGTGTTCAGAAAAGCTTCGAAGGCTTCTTCGTGGTCTTTCCGCAGCATTTTTTCGAACTGTGCCCGGGTGCGCTGAATTTTGTATACGCTGAGGTTGGGCATCTCGTAGATGTTGACCGCAACAATTTCAGCGGGTGTTTCCAGGCTTTCGTTCAGGGCCAGCGCATTGCGCATAGCGTTGATGGAATGCGGCGAGAAGTCAATCGGTACCAGGATACGCTTGAGCTGTACCTTGGAACGATCGGGTACGATCAGGGTGTTGCCAGGTGCGCGGCGGGCCAGGTTCTTGGCCAAAATCCCGTGCCGGCTCACTCCGCTCTTCTGCCCGATGATGACCAAGTCAGCGTTCACATCCTTGGCATCTTCCAGCAGTTGCTCTAATGGGGAGCCTTCCTTGACATCGAATTCCACATGCATGCCTTCGTGCGTGCTCATCCGGGCACGAATCTCCCGGTCCATCTTTGTCACTACCTCATCGTTGATCTCGTAATTGCTGATCATGCCCTCCGCTTCGCGGCCCAGCATAGAATTCAGCACATCAAACCGAGGCAGCACATGCAGGAAATAAATCGCCCCGGTAGGCACCTGACCTGTCAGAAAGTCCAGGTACTCCAGGGTTTTGTTGTCCGTACTTCCCAGCTCCAGGGCAAGCATCCCCTGCCGAATCTGGAAAGGTTCTATTTTTTGGCTTTTGCTTGTACTCATTGTGGCTTGGCTTAAGGACATCATAATGGTTAGGTATTTTCACTACCCCAAATGTAGACTTCACCCACCTTAGTTGCGATGATAATAATCAAAGCCACATGATGACTTTTATCAAATGGCTGTACATTTGCCGCAAAGGCATCAAGCATGGACCTGATTTACGCACTGGATATCGTGGGGACTTTTGTCTTTGCCATTAGCGGAATGCTAACGGCAGCCAATAAGCGGTTTGACCTGTTTGGCGGGTTTGTCATCGCTTTTATCACCGCGGTAGGTGGCGGCAGTGTGCGGGACATGCTCATCGGAGCGACGCCGGTGGGCTGGATGCAGGACCTCAACTACCTTATCGCCATCGGTTGCGGGGCTTCCTTTGGTTATCTTTTCCAGCCTTATATCTACAAGCTTAGGCGTACGATGTTTCTATTCGACACCATCGGGATTGGCTTGTTTACCATTTTAGGGCTGACCAAAACGCTTGACTTTGGTATATCGCCGGTCATCGCCGTGATGATGGGCACGGTGTCTGCCGTATTCGGCGGGGTCATTCGTGATACGCTTTGCAATGTGGAGCCGCTGATTTTCAGAAGTGAGATTTACGCCACGGCTTGTCTGGCAGGTGCAGTGCTTTTCCTCATCCTCCGGCAGACTGGTCTGCCCTACGACTACAGCGTGATGAGCACCGTACTGTTCATCATTGCCCTTCGCATCGTAGCGGTCCGCTATCACTGGGGCTTACCGGAAGCGGGACGGACGTCTAACCCTTCTAAAGAAAGCTGAAAAGAAAAGGCCTTCTACTTTTCCGAAGGCCGCCGGAACAACTCCGGCAGCATCAGCCCCAGCCCCACCATAATAGAGACATCGGCAAAATTAAAAATGCCGGTGCGCAGGTTGGGGAAGCCCATATTCATAAAATCGACAACCTGATTGTAGAGAAGCCGGTCGTACACATTACTGATGCCGCCGCCCAGGATAAAGGCAAAGGCTAGGATTTGCAGCTTGGTCAAATTTGGGGAGAACAGTGTATACCCCAGCAGCCCGATCAGAAGCAGAACAGGCAGGACTTTCAGCCCCCAATACCGCAGTTGCTCCGACATATCAGCACCAAGGCTGAGGAAAGCCCCCCGGTTCTCTACAAAGGAGAGGCGGAAGAAATCGCCCAGGTAGGAAATCTGCCCGGCGCCCATGAGTTGCTCCCGGGCCATGCTTTTGGTAACCTGATCGAGCACGATATTGGCAATCACTACGCCCAGCACGAGCGCTATCCGTTTGCCATCTACAGTGAAGTTCATCATTAGTATTCGGTTTTATCAGTTTTGCGGGCCCAAAGCTCCATAGCTTTCAGGCTTTCATTGCGCATGCACTGCTGTGTGGGAATACGGCGCTCTTCCATGGGCCGGTTAAGCTCTTCGTAAATCATTCCGTCATCAAAGCCTACTGCGCTTGCATCGTGCCGCGTACAGGCATAGACCATACGGGCCGGACGTGCCCAGTAGATAGCGCCCAGGCACATGGGGCAGGGCTCGCAGGAAGTGTACAGGGTACAGCCGTCAAGCTGAAAACTGCCCAGGTGCGCACAGGCATCCCGGATTGCCACCACCTCAGCGTGAGCAGTAGGGTCTGCATCAGCCAGCACCCGGTTTTGCCCCCTGCCGATAATGACGCCATCTTTAACCACCACCGCACCAAAGGGGCCACCCAGGCCTTGCTCCACCCCTGCCTTGGCCAGTGCTATGGCAACGCTCATAAAGTCCTGATCCTCCATACCGGATTTTTGCCTGCAAGATACGATTTACGCAGGGAGATGGAAATTGGTATATTTAGGCCAACGAACATCCAACGAAAAATGACACAACCTTTCTTTACCAACGATGCGGTGATTCTCGGGCTGCTCATCAGTGTGCTGGCCCTGGTTTTTGTGACTTCTGCCAGCGAAAAACCGGGCTGGAAGAAATTCTATACCTACGTGCCCCCGCTTTTGCTGTGTTACTTCCTCCCAGCCTTGCTACACTGGCCACTTGGGCTGATTGCTCCTTCGTGGTATGATCTTGGGGCTATGGCAGAGCACTTCCGTGACAGCGGTATTGCCCCCAACCTCACAGAAAATGCCAGCTGGAGCACCCTCAAACAGATTATTACCGATCAAAATATCCCGAAGGAAGACCTGAAAAAGTTCGTGGTTAAATCACAGCTTTACTTTGTAGCTTCCCGCTATCTGCTGCCAGCCAGTCTGGTGCTGTTGTGCCTGGGTATTGACTTCAAGGGCATTTTGAACCTTGGCCCAAAGGCACTTATCATGTTTGTAGCAGCTACCTTTGGCATTATACTCGGCGGCCCTATTGCACTGCTGCTCATCGTTAATGTCTTCCCTGACCTCATCCCGGTCACGAACGACGAGCTCTGGCGGGGATTGTCTACGGTAGCAGGTAGCTGGATCGGCGGTGGTGCCAACCAAACGGCCATGAAAGAGATTTTTGATGTAAAAGACAACCTCTTTGCTTCCATGATTGTGGTGGACGTTGTGGTAGCCAATATCTGGATGGGCTTCCTGCTCTACGGGGCCAGCATTTCGGATAAGCTGGACCGCCGCCTCAAAGCAGACAATAGCGCTATCACCGACCTCAAGCAGCGCGTTTCTGACTATCAGGCGAGTGTGGCAAAGATTCCTTCCACTACGGAGACCTTTGTGTTGCTCGCAGTAAGCTTCGGAGGAGTCGCACTGGCACACTGGGGCGCTGATGTAATCGTACCCTGGGTCAGCCAATTCAAAGCAGCGCTGGAAGCCGCCCGGATGAACTCCCTCATGTCAGGATTCTTCTGGCTGATTGTTATTGCCACTACCATGGGCCTGGTGTTATCCTTTTCCAATGCCAGAAAACTGGAGGGCGTTGGGGCTTCACGCTGGGGTAGTGTGTTCATCTACATCCTGGTAGCAACTATAGGTATGAAAATGAACCTGGGCGAGGTGCTTCAAAACCTGGGGCTTTTTGCTATCGGTATCGTTTGGATGCTCATTCACGTATCGACGCTGCTCATAACGGCCAAAATCATCCGGGCTCCTTTCTTCTTCGTAGCGGTGGGCAGTCAGGCGAACGTGGGCGGTGCCGCTTCTGCGCCAATTGTAGCTTCTGCCTTCAGCCCGGCTCTTGCCCCTGTGGGTGTACTAATGGCGGTGCTGGGGTATGCGTTGGGTACTTACGGAGCTTTGATCTGTGCCTTTTTAATGCAATCCGTAGCCGTGGGCTAGCCACAACCGTCCAGCTTTACATTTTATGCAACGAAAAGACACTTTTACCTTATAAAACACCAAAGCTTGTCCTCTTCTTTTGAAATTTTCAAAAACTCACCACATATCGCGGGCTTTATTGGCATATTACCAATAAAGCCCGCTTAATTTTGATTCCGTTCTATTTATTTTTATTTTTTCTTATCAAATTTGCAATAAAACAAAGCTTACCTTAGATTTGTATTATCGAAAGCAGCAAAAGCGTTGCAAATTTTCAAAAATACTGTGAGGTGGCGAAACTGGCAGCCGCGCCCTCCCGTCTCGGGGGTGGAGATTATGGGATTAGCCCCCGGGCAAAACCACTCCGTGCAGGTTCGAATCCTGCCCTTACAGCAATTCAGGCGCTAAATGCAGCGCTTTGGTTTTTCTCAATACTGTGAGGTGGCGAAACTGGCAGCCGCGCCCTCCCGTCTCGGGGGTGGAGATTATGGGACTAGCCCCCGGGCAAAACCACTCCGTGCAGGTTCGAATCCTGCCCTTACAGCAATTCAGGCGCTAAATGCAGCGCTTTGGTCTTTCTCAATACTGTGAGGTGGCGAAACTGGCAGCCGCG